>CAZXAX010000024.1:10730-25967 GCA_964638795.1 uncultured Bifidobacterium sp.
TGGAAGTCAGTGAAGGAAGCGAAGCTCACTGACGAAGAGATTCACAAGGTGAGCTGGGAAAACGCAGCGCGTTGGTATCAGTTTGATCCGTTCCAGCACCGCGACCGCAAGGACTGCACCGTTGGTGCATTGCGTAAGAATGCTGTTGGTTGGGACACCACGCCACGTGAATATGGCGATTTGTCACACGCGAGCAACCTTGAGAAGGGCAATGCAACAGCATTCCTTAACAAGAATGCAGATGTTTCTAAGGTTCCCACCAAGTAGTCAAACTTGAACAATTTGAAATGGCCGGCTGAGAAATCAGTCGGCCATTTTTAGTTGCAGGATCTTGCCATCTATATCGGACGCGAAAACACCACTGCTAGTGGCATCAACGGACACAATCTTTCCGAGAGAATCGGTGAGCGTGCGCAACTCGAATTCATCTTGGCTCACTCGCTCGAGTGCGTAAATCTCCCCTGAACAGAAATCCGAGAACAAGTACCATTCGGCGATTGGCTCAAGTGCTTGGCCTGCTACTGCGCCACCACTGATTGAACACATGTTGTTTTCATGAGGGTAGGAGAACACCGGTGCAGTGTGATTCGGCGCCGACTGGTCATTGTTGAACACTTGATCGGCCTCGAAAGCACTCCAACCAAAGTTGGCTCCTCGGCCCGCGAGTTCACCATCGTTTGGCTGTACGAGGTTGACTTCTTCCCAATCGCGCTGTCCCACATCGGCGATCCAAAGGTTGTCGTTGGCGATGGTGAATCTCCAAGGATTTCTGAGCCCGTATGACCAGATTTCGGGTAGTGCATCAGGTTCATTGATAAACGGGTTGTCCGAAGGGACGGTGTATTCAGCGTTCTCTGTAGGCCATGGTGTGATGCGCAGAAGCTTGCCTAATGGGCTAGCGAGGTTCAGTGCGACCCGATCTGGGTCGTCGGCTGCGCCACCGTCTCCCGTGGCGATTATTAATGTGCCGTCACCAGCACCGAACATTCCGCCACCATTGTGATTTGGGTAGGGCTGTTCAATTGTCATCAAGATGCGTTTCTTGCTGACATCGAATACACCATTGTCATCACTTGGATATCCAGCGATCACGGTGTCACCATCAAGATTTGTGTAATTCACAAAGCCCCACCAAGAGTCGTCCGGGTGACGCAAGAACGTGAGGCCCAGTAATCCCCATTCACCTGATGCCTGGGTTTCTGTGGTCATGTCGAGCACCACACCGAGTTCCTCGCCCGATCGATCGAAGGATCGCACCTGACCGATTCGGTCCACGATGAACAAAATGTCCTCTTGGGGGTCACGCTCCACCACGGCCACTGGCTGCTCAACTGTCGCGAATTCGGTTACGGATAGCGCCACGGGTTCAGCCGTTCCAGGCATTGTCGACGAGACTTCCGTTGGTTCTGGCGTGGCAGATTTATCGCTTCCGCAGGCGGCTGCTCCGAGCACCAAAGTGGCCACAAGTACGGCGCGTGAATACATCAGTCGGTTTCGAGCCATACCCAGACGCTACGAGGGCGGCAGGCTTTTTGTGGGCGCTTTGCCGAGCGGCGCTCATCGGGGTACGGTAAATCGTTAGCGCGGTTCATGTCCGCTCGAACTTGGGGGAAATATGGCAGGAAACATTGGCGAACGCCGCATGCTGATCGACGGAAAACTCGTCGATTCTTCAAACGGAAAAACCTTCGACAACATCAATCCGGCAACCGAAGACGTGCTCGGCCCCGTGGCTGACGGCACCAAAGAAGATATGAATCGTGCCATCGACGCTGCCCGCAGGGCATTCGATGAGACCGATTGGTCGACCAACAAAGAATTGCGCAAGCGCGTACTCCGCCAGATGCACGACGCTCTTGTGGAGGAGCGCGAAGAACTTCGTGAAGAGCTCATCAATGAAGTTGGTTGCCCGCGCACTGTTACCTACATGGCCCAGCTTGACTGGCCGCTAGAGGACGGAATTCTCTATCCCATCCGCATGATCGATCAGTTTGAATGGGATCGAGACATGGGTGTGCACGAAAGCGCCATGGGCAAGAGTCAGCGCTTCGTCTGGAAAGAGCCAATGGGAGTCGTCGGCTCGATTGTGCCGTGGAACTACCCATTTGAAGTGACCATCAACAAAGTCGCTCAAGTTCTCGCCACGGGAAACACAACGATCTTGAAGCCAGCGCCCGATACCCCATGGAACGCAACGCGCCTTGGTCGCATCGTGGCGGAAAAGACAGACATGCCAGCAGGTGTGTTCAACGTTGTTACTTCTGCGGATCACATGGTGGGCGAGGAGCTCACCCTTTCGCCAAAGGTTGATCAGATTTCATTCACTGGTTCCACGCGAGTGGGCAAGCGAATCATGGAACTCGGTGCTCCAACCTTGAAGCGTGTCTTCCTCGAACTTGGTGGCAAGTCTGCTGCGATGGTTATGGACGACGTGGATATCGAAGCGTTGATTCCGATGCTTGCCTTTGGTGCCTGCGTTCACGGTGGTCAGGGCTGCGCAATGCAGACCCGTGCTCTCATTCCTCGCCAGTTCTACAAGAGGTCGCTCGAGATCCTTGAGGCCGCATTCCAGAATTTCCCGTACGGCGACCCTCAAGACATGGGCGTCATGATGGGACCACAGGTGAGCAAGCTTCAGCGTGAGCGGATTCTTGGCTACATCGAAAAGGGTAAGGCCGAAGGCGCTCGACTCATCGTGGGTGGCGGTCGCCCCGAAAAGCATCCAAAGGGCTGGTTCGTTGAGCCAACTCTCTTTGCAGATGTTGACAACTCGATGACGATCGCACGCGAAGAAATCTTCGGTCCAGTACTGGCCGTGATTCCTTACGACAACGAGGAACACGCGATTCAAATCGCTAACGATTCGATCTACGGACTCTCTGGCGGCGTTTACACCACCGATCATGAGCGCGGCGTAAGAATTGCTCGTCGTATTCGTACCGGTTCGTTCTCGGTCAACGGTGGTGGCTGGTACGGCGCCGACATGCCTTACGGCGGCTACAAGGACAGCGGTGTTGGGCGCCAAAACGGCATTGAGGGTTTCAACCAATACCTCGAAACCAAGATCGTCGCTTGGCCGGCTCCTTGATAGTTGCCCCAGGCAACGGCTGAGGAGACATGACCGCCAAAGAGGTTCTCGTTGTCACCGGGTGCGGTGGCATGGGTATTGCTGTCGCGCGTCGTCTTGGTGCGGGCCGCAGTGTCGTCCTGGCGGACTACAACACAAAGATGTTGTCCCAAGTGGGCGAAATGTTGCACAACGAGGGCCATGACATCACCACTGTTGAATCTGATGTCTCAAGTCAGGAGTCAGTGCGCAATCTCGTTTCAATTGCGGGATCCAAAGGTGAAATCAAGGTCATAGTGCACACTGCTGGCGTTTCACCCGTGCAGGCCACTCCCAAACAAATTGTCGATGTGGATGTGATGGGCACGGCATATGTAATCGACGAATTTTTGGAGATGATCGGCCCTGGGGCGGTGCTTATTTGCATTGCATCAATGGCTGGCACCTTGATGCCCATGGCCACAGACATTGAGCATCTCCTGGCAACGACACCGACAGCCGAGCTGGCAAATTTGGAGATCTTGAATCCAGACACCATGGATTCAGGATCGGCTTACAGCATCGCCAAACGAGCAAACCAAGTACGTGTACAAGTTGCGGCGATGCAGTGGGGTGCAAAAGGTGCGCGCATCGCTTCAATTAGTCCTGGGATCATCTCAACTCCAATGGGGCAGCAGGAGTTAGACGGTGCTTCGGGCGATGCGATGCGTCAGATGATTGAAGCTTCAGCAACAAAGCGGATAGGCACTCCCGATGACATCGCTAATGCGGTTGCTTGGCTTGCAGACCCTGCTACATCATTCGTCACTGGCATCGATCTCCTCGTTGACGGTGGTGTTGTAGCAGCGCTTCGCTCAATGGGAGTGCGCTGAGTTATTGCCCCCACGAAGGAGGGAACATGAATTACTCGGGTAACACGGTATTGATTACCGGTGGGAATGCGGGCATTGGTCTTGAGATGGCCCGTTCATTCCATGCAAGAGGCTGGAAGACGATTATCTGTGGTCGCAATCAGGAGACCCTTGATTCGGCGTGTCAAGAGATGCCTGGGTTAACCGCAATTAAATGCGATGTTTCAGTGAGTGCAGATCAAGATCATTTGTTTGCTGAAGTCACGAGGCTTTTCGGCGCAGTAGATGTATTCGTCAACAATGCAGCGATCAACAAGGCGCATGACTACGCCGATCCATTCACTCTGGGTGGAGACCATGCGCGTGATGAGATCGACATCAACTACATCGCTCCAATAGAGCTCACACGCAAATGGCTTAAGTCGCGTGCCGATGCGGGCCTGACCAAAGAATCAAGCGGATTGGTAATGATCAATACGCCAGGCTCGCTAATTCCGCTCGAGGCCAACATCATGTACTGCTCGACAAAGGCTGGGCTACATATGTTCACCCTCATTCTTCGCCGTCAACTCAGGGAAACAGGAGTACGGGTAATGGAAGTTTTCCCACCTGGGCTGGAGACTGGTTTAGCTCGCGATCTTGCGGTTCCAAGCCAAGGGCAAAAGCCAGAATCGGCATTGCGTGACACCAGTGTGGCAATAGTTGATTCGATCTTGAATGGCGAAGAAGTGATTCTTCCCCATCGCGAGTCTGAGTTCTTGTACAACAACTTCGCACCGAAACTAGATCCTGAATTGATTGACAAGATGAATCTCGGCGTGCAGCGACGTCCAGGTTGGAACGAGTAATTCCTTAGCGAACTCCAACAAAGTGAACAGATAGGAATGGGCAATGGCAGCAGTTGAATTAACCACCGTCGGTGAGGGGATAGCTCTCATCACAATGAATCGTCCCGAACGGCTTAATGCCATTGATGGTGAGCTAATGGACGGTATGTATGCCGCAATTGATGAAGTGAGCAACATCAACAAATGGCGTGTTGCAATTCTCACCGGTCAGGGACGCGGGTTTTGTGCGGGCGCTGATCTCAGTGGCACAGGGACCCCGTGGGTGCCAAAAGCCCGTACTCGACTCAAGACCAACTTTGACATGCAAGAACGCTGCACGAATATGTTCACAGAGATCTATGAGAGCCCCACGCCTTTCATAGCCGCAGTTAACGGAGCCGCAGTTGGGGGCGGCTTGGCGTTTGCGCTTCATTGTGACGTTCGAATTGCAAGCACTGAAGCCCGCTTTGGCTCTGCATTTATCAAAGCGGGATTTTCTTCAATGGATATGGGCACAAGCTACTTGTTGCCCCGCATAGTTGGGGCCGGCGCGGCTCGCGAGATGATGCTCACCGGTCGCGTTGTTGAGTCCGAAGAAGCGTTTCGAATCGGTTTGGTTCACGAGGTGACAGCACCGGGTTCACTTATTGATGATGCCGTTGTTATGGCCAATCGCATTGCTGCCAACAATCATCTTGGTGTTTGGCAAACCAAGATCGGTCTCAATGCTGCGTTAGATGCTCCAGGCTTGCGTCACGCAAAAATGATTGAAGATCGGATTCAGATGCTCACAGCTTTCACTGGCAACCCAGCTGAAGCCGCCAAAGCACTGATGGAAAAGCGCACAGCTACGTGGGAGGGACTCTGATGTCTGGTCGTCTTGAAGGCCGAGTTGCAATAGTCACTGGGGCAAGCCGAGGACTTGGGCGGGCGATTGCTGTTGCGCTTGGCGCAGAAGGTGCACGCGTTGCAGTGGTCGCTCGAACCGAACAGGTTTGGAACGACAAGCTGCCAGGAACAATTGGAGAAACTGTGGCAGCCATCGAGGCAGCTGGAGGAATTGCCGTAGCAATTCGTGGTGACCTTTTAGAACCTGGCGATGTGCAACGCATTCACGCAGAGGCCAAAGCCGCACTCGGACCCGCCTCGATTCTTGTTAACAACGCTGCATTCACAGCTCCTGGAAGACCACCAAAACCTGGTGAAGAGCCAAAACCCAAAAAGACCGAAGCCAAAACTGCAACAGCTGTTAAGCAAGCCGACTGGCCAGCGTTTCTAGGCACACCACTTGGCGCATTTCGCCGCCACTTTGAGATCGCGGTGTTTGCTGCTTACGAACTCACTCAACTTGTAGCAGCCGACATGATTAACAACGGTGGTGGAGCGATAGTGAATATCAGTTCTGGTGCATCACGCATGCCTGGTGATGGCCCCTACGGCGATCGTGCTGCGGGAATCCTTCCTGGGTATGGAGGATCCAAAGCGGCACTGGAACACCTGACACAATCAGCAGCATTCGAACTCCAACCGCACAACATCGCGGTAAACGCTTTGTCGCCCTCGATGGCAATTCGCACACCTGGTGTGGACTATTACTCGCAGACCTTTGATAACTACGGCTCAGCCGAAGACTTCGCCGAAGCTGTAGTACGCCTTTCAGTTGTTGATCCAACACAGGTAACGGGGCGAACCATGGGGCACTTTGAAGTGCTGGACGGAACTTATTCGCCCTTCACAAGCCAAATCTAAGTCAACACCCGTCCTGAAGGGAAAGAACATGCAGTCGCAGGAGCATAAAGGCAGAGTCGCGATCATTACAGGTGGTGGTCGAGGATTCGGTAAGGCTTTCGGTCACGCGTTGGCCTCACGCGGGGCACATGTCGTTCAGGTGGATATTGACGCCGAGGTTGGAGAACAAGCGGCCGCAGAAATCCGTAAAGCTGGTGGTTCAGCGAGCGCATTTGCTGCAGATGTCAACGACGACGAACGCATTTCCCACCTTATTTCGGACACAGTGAACAACCACGGGGGAATTGACATCCTCATCAATAACGCCGGACTTCACTCAGCCGAGTTTGCGGTGCCAATGGCAACTACCGGTGTCCCGCGACTACGGCGATTATTCGACACAAATGTGATGGGCACGATTGTGTGCACGCTCGCAGCCCAAGATGTGATGAAAGGGAGGCCTAATGCTTGCATCATCAACATCTCATCAGCGGCTGGTTACGGTGCTGGTACCGCATATGGAGTTACGAAGTTAGCTGTGCGTGGTCTCACAATGGCATCTGCACGTGAGCTTGGACCGTTTGGAATTCGCGTCAATGCGATCGCACCTGGCTTAATTTTCACCGAGACCATTCGTGAAGAACTACCAGCTGAAACTGTAAAAGCAGTTATGGCCCAGCAAATACTTCCTGTCGAAGGTGAAGAACGCGACATTGTTGAAGCGATGCTCTATCTCGTTTCAGAACAGGCGCGCTTTGTATCGGGAGAAACCCTTCGCGTTTCTGCCGGACTCTCAATGTCAATCGGTTAACGAAAGCTTCTAGCGCCGGTCTTGAATGAATGGGAATTTGGCCCGCGTGTCAGCAACAACTTGAGGTTCAATATCCCCGTAGATGATGCATTCGTGGTCACCGGCCAAAGCAATGTCTGAGCCCCACGGATTGACGATCAAACTTTCGCCACCGTAGGCAACTGCGCGACCCTCGCCGACACGATTGCATCCAATTACGTAGGCCTGATTTTCAATTGCGCGTGCCCGCAATAATGCCGACCAATGACCTTGACGTTTGATCGGCCAGTTGGCGGGCACTAGGTATAGATCTGTTTCGGGTGCAAGCTGCCAGAATTCGTCAGCAAAACGAAGGTCGTAACAAACAAATAGCGAAGTTCTGACGCCTTCGATGTTCAGCGTGAGAAATTCAGAGCCCGGACGTACATGATCTGCTTCTCCACCGAACGTAAATGGGTGAATCTTGTGATATCGGAACTGTTCGCCCTCAGGGCTCACCACGACAAGCGCATTCACCATCGGTGCGCCATCGCGGCTGTCAGTGGCTTCAAGGCACGATCCAGCAATCCAGATTTTGTGGGATTGGGCCATCGCAGTGAGAAATTGCGACGAAGGACCGCCAGCCGGTTCTGCAACGGATGGATCTTCAACTGCGAATCCTGTCGCAAATGTTTCTGTCAAAACAACAAGCCGGGCACCAGCGAAAGCCGCCTCGCTGATCATCGGCTCCAAACGCCTGAAGTTGGCATCCCGATCGCACCAAGCGATGTCGTGCTGGATTACTGCAACTTTCATGTGAGAAGGCTAATCAACGCCATCTTTCAAGTCTCAATATGAGGATTAACATGAAAACCGTTGCAACTTGATGGATGGGGGTCCTATGTATGCAGGGGGAGATAAGAGTGCATTGGCTTATGAACGGTCGGCGTGCCCAATGGACTACTTCGCCAAATTGCGGGCGGCTAATACGACCAAGACCGAAGAGTTTCCTGGTCTCGTTGTGCTCTCAAACCGGTCAGATGTTGAGGGTGCTCTTCGTGATTGGGAGACCTTCACATCGGCCTTCGGTGGGATCAATGGACAAGATGAGCCCCTGATTCCACTGAACGTTGATCCACCAGAACACGTCAAGTACCGGCGCCTGCTTGATCCTT
The DNA here is from genome assembly GCA_964638795.1 of uncultured Bifidobacterium sp. GTDB lineage: Bacteria > Actinomycetota > Acidimicrobiia > Acidimicrobiales > Ilumatobacteraceae > CAIYHK01. The sequence continues at coordinate 19,148 of CAZXAX010000024.1, forward strand.
ACTTTGCACCCAAGAAGATGGCAAGTCTCCAGCCGGCTGTAGACAAGCACACAAATGATTTGATCGATCAGTTTATTGACAAAGGTGCATGTGATTTTTCCGAGGACATTGCGGTTCCATTGCCATGTTCCACATTTCTCAGCCTCTTTGGACTTCCGTTGTCGGAGTTTGATCAGTTCATTAAGTGGAAGGACTATTTGCTTCGTGCGGAAGCTTTCACATCGAGTTCTGAAGAAGCCGATGCACTTCGCCGCCAGACCGCGGTAGATGTCTGTACTCTCATGGCCACCGAGGCATATGCAAGGCGTGCAGCACCAAAAGATGATCTGATCACTTACTTAGTTGAGAGCGAGATTGATGGACGCAAGTTGACCGATAGCGAAATTGTTCGTACTTGCATGCTCTTTTTCACCGCTGGCCTAGACACGGTGACTGTGTCTCTTGAGTGCATTTTTGCCTACCTGATTGCACAGCCTGAGGCACGCAAGATGTTGGCAGAAGAGCCTGGCTCAGAAATAAACCTTGTTGAAGAACTGCTGCGAAGCGAAACACCTGTGCAGATGGTTTCGCGAGAAGCCACACATGATCTGGTTTTGTCTAATGGCGAGAGTGTGAAAGCAGGAGACAAAGTGATGATCGCTATAGCGTCGGCAAACTTGGATCCAAATGGTCTGGAAGGCGCCGACACCATCGATGTCCGGAGGGGAGACATGCGTAACTTTGCCTTCGGTGGGGGTCCGCATCGTTGCCTTGGTTCAAATCTTGCGAGAATGGAGCTGCGCACAGTTGTGCGCCGCTGGCATGACAGAATCCCTGAGTACTCCCTTGCACCAGGTGAAAAGGTCATTTGGAACAGCTCGGTTCTGCGAGGTGTAGACCACCTGCCACTCGTGTGGGCTAAATGAAACTGAGAATTGATGCAGAACTTTGTGAAGGGCACGGGCGTTGTTGGGACTTGCTGCCCGAACTCGTGGATGCCGATGACCATGGTCACGGATTCTTGATTGACCCCGATGCATCAGTGCCACCCGAACTAGAACGAAAAGCACTGGAAGCCGTGCGAGCCTGCCCAGAGCGCGCCATCACCGTAGAGTGAAAGAGCAAGGATCGAGGGGAATGTAAATGGATCTTGAGTTCACTCTTGAGGAGCGCTCATTTCGGGAGGAAGTTCGAACTTGGCTTGAAGAAAACAAGCCATCTGAGTCCCGCCCAAAGTCGGATGATGTTGCGCAGCGCGATTTTGACCTTGCTTGGCAACGCACTCTTTACGACAACGGTTGGGCTGGTATCGCCTGGCCGAAGGCGTACGGTGGACGCGAACTCGGCACAATCGCTCAGCTGATTTGGTTCGAGGAATACGCCAAGGCAAAGGCTCCCTATCTCGGAGCCAACTTTGTTGGTATCAATCACGGGGGACCCACTCTGATTGCCCGTGCGACAGAGGAACAAAAGAAGTTTCACCTACCAAAGATCTTGAAAGGTGAAGTTGTGTGGTGCCAGGGTTTTTCGGAGCCCGGATCTGGTTCGGACCTCGCATCGCTGTCCACTAAAGCCGTTATTGATGGTGACCAACTTGTCATCACGGGTCAAAAGATTTGGACAAGTTTCGCGCACATCGCCGACTACCAAGAGCTTCTAGTGCGCACTGATCCGAATGCGCCAAAGCACAAAGGAATTAGCTGGGTCATCTGTGACATGCACGCCCCTGGGATCACCATTCGTCAGATTCCCACCATCATCCGTGGTGCAGAGTTCTGTGAAGTCTTCTATGACGAAGTGCGTTTGCCGTTGACCAGTGTGGTTGGCGACGTAAACGATGGCTGGAGTGTGGCAATGTCCACGCTTTCATTTGAGCGTGGCACAGGATTCATGGCCGCAATCATTGAACTAACCACCACCATTGAAGAATTAATTGATATTGCGAAGCACAAGAAGAGTCCAGACGGTAAGCGCACGTATTTCCAAGATGATGAATACCGTCGCAAGCTGATTTCACTAAAAGCCGAGATCATGGCGCTGAGGTCGGCGACTTATCGTGCGATATCACGCAACATGCGTCAAGATGCACCAGGGCCCGAGGGATCAATTTTGAAACTGGTGATGTCGGACTTGAATCAGAAGCTTGCGCGGTTAGGGGTGGACATCTTGGGGGTGGATGCACTCGCATTCGGAGGCAGCCACCGCGATGGTGGAGTATCAACCGCGGCATGGCTTGGATCATTCTCTGGCTCAATTGCGGGTGGTACTTCAGAGATTCAACGCAATATTGTCAGTGAGCGCGTGCTTGGGATGCCACGGGGATAGGAGACTGCGATGGACATGATGCAATCACCTGAACAGGATGAAATAGAGCGCACGGTCGCGTCGTTTCTCGCCGAAAAGTTCCCAGTGCGTGGGCACGGCCACTCGTTTGAACGAACTGAGCCAGAGATCGCGGATGAACTTTGGCAAGAGTGTTGCAATCTCGGGTGGTTATCACTCGGATTGTCAGAAGATGTTGGTGGTGTTGGATACGGACTCGCTGAAGAAGCGATCTTGTTCCGGGAACTCGGTCGCGGGCTCGCCCCTGGTCCTTTCTTGCCGGGAGTATTGGCTGCCCACGTTGCTGCCGCAGCAGGAGAAAAAGACCTGGTGTCCAGGATTATTTCTGGCGAAGCTCGAGTCGCTCTGGCCACTCCGCTGAATGCAATTGATGCATCCGAGAACTTTTCTGGAGAGGTTTCGTTGCTTCACACTGAAAAAGCTGAATACGCAGTGATGGTCACTGCCAACACCGCCGCAATCTACCCAATTACCAGCGTGGTCATTGGAGAAGTTGATTCGGTCGACATTTCGGTGGCTATCGGTCGCGCCAAGTTTGTCAATGTGCCTGCATTGCACTTAGTTGATTCAATTACGACTTCATTGTTCGAACGTGCGCTGATACTTGCAGCTTCGTTGTCAGTTGGCGTGGCAATTGAAGTCATGCATATTTCTGTGGAGTACTCAAAAACACGTGAGCAGTTCGGCAAGCCCATCGGCTCGTTCCAGGCGCTAAAGACCTATGCGGCCTATATGGCTTCGCGTTGCGAGTTAGCTGAGTCGCAGTTGTTCTTTGCGGCCCTAGCGGTTGAAGCAAACTTTGAAAGCGCGCGCAGCGAAGCTTTGGCTGCGCGGTTCAATGCCAGCGAAGCTGCACGCATGAATGGTGAACACGCAATTCAGATTCATGGTGGCTACGGATACACCACCGAATACACGCCGTACAGATTTGTCACCCGCAATCACGTAATTGAGCGGATCATCTCTCTCAGATCTGCAGTACTTGACGCGATCTAATCAGGGCGACTCAAGCAAAATAAGTGGAATTTCGCGCGAGGTCTTTTCTTGATAGCCCCCGTAATTGCGGAACTTCTGCGTAATTTTCGGCCACATCTCCGCGCGTTCTTCTGCGGTGGCGATTCGAGCGCGTTTCTGTTGCGCTTTGCCACCGCCAATTGAAACAGTGACCTCGGGGTGTGACTGCAGGTTCAAGAACCATGCTGGATGATGATCATCGCCACCACGTGATGCAACAATCACGTGAACGTCACCGATTTGCAGGGGCGAGGTAAGCAGGCACGTGCGGGGTTCGCCGGACTTACGCCCTTTGGTGGTTAACTCAAGCACCGGCATGCCTGCTGCTTGCCACCCGAGTTTGCCAAAACTCACTTTAAGAATGCCGCGGTGAACGGCATTCATTGACTTCAGAACAAAATCGCTCGGCATGCCAAGAGACTAGACCGACTACTCAGGCATTGCATCTATGCCATCGCAATCTTGGTCGATGCCATCCCAGGGGGTGTCATATGAACCCGGATTTATGTTTGGATCGGTGTCGTTGCAATCGGGATAACCGCCGTATGGAGCGTCGGCGGAAGATCCGTCTGAATCAACATCTGCATCTTGCGGGATGGACTCGCACTGACCGCCGGAGTTGTAGTCGTAGGTGTATGGGTCACCGTCGTCACAGACGAGTTCGCTGTCCATTCCATTGCAGTCTTGGTCGATGCCGTCCCCGGGAGTGTCAAAGGCGTAAGGATTGATATTTGGGTTGGTGTCGTCGCAATCGGGGTAGCCACCTATTGCGGCGTTGGCGGATGATCCATCAGCATCGACATCTGCATCTTGTGGATTGGTGGCGCATTGACCTTGTGAGATGAAGTCTTCCGTGTAAGGGTCACCATCGTCGCAGACAAGTTCAGTATCGGACCCATCGCAGTCTTGGTCGATGCTGTCGTTTGGAACTTCGCTGGCTCCGGGATAAATGGAATCATCACTGTCGTTGCAATCTTCACTGACTAGCGAAGGATCGGTATTCCAGGGGTCGACCACGAAAGAGTCGCCGTCTGTGTCCACTGGCTCGTCGCACATGATGGTGCCTTCGGAGTCGTATCCAATGACGCGGTACGGAGCTTCACACGACTGATCGGCAACCACCATGGTTGCATCGATGCCGTCGGCGCCGTCCTCACCATCTTCGCCCGCGGCCGCCATCAAAGCCCACTTGCCGGCACTAGGAGGTTGCACATTCCTAGTGGCCGCTAATGCGATGTAGGAAGAACCGTTGCGAACTACAACATCATCAATTGAGTAACTCACCGTTGAACTCCAAGTTCCACGGAATCTGAGTCCACTGGAAGCCCAAACAATTTGCTTCTCGCTTGATTTACATTTTTCGTTCGCATCGGCGTCAATCACACGCAAGACGCCCTTATTGGTGCCACTCGTTGCGTAGCACGCCGTGATCTTGCCCGTTGAAGTTGAAGGTATTGCAGCTACTACAACTCCACCGGCGACGAACATTCCGATTATGAGACCCGATACGAAGCGACCCTTGCCACCAATGAACGCCGACTTGATTTTGTTCACTGGCAACCCCTGACCAAATTTTGAAGTGGAATTGTTTTCCAGTCCCAAACTAATCGCAAAGTTTCAATAGACTTTGCAACCCTCGGCACGTAAATCTTGGAGAAATATGGGTAATACAACATTCGATCTGGTACTTGAGCGAGTCGTGCCAATTACGGCTGCACAACTTTGGCAAGGATGGACCGATGCCGAAACACTCAAAAAGTGGTTCACGCCCGCACCATGGATCACCTCAGAGGCGGAGATTGAAGCGCGACCGGGAGGCATTTTCCGCACTGTGATGAATGGCCCCGCTGGCGAACGCAACGAGGGAACGGGATGTGTTCTCGAAGCAGTCAGAGATACACGTTTTGTCTGGACGAGTGCGCTGTCGCCTGGATTCATCCCGCATGCACGGCCCGAAGAAGGGTTCTTCTTCACTGCAGTAATTGAATTTGAATCCGTTGAACGTGGCACCCTCTACCGAGCAACTGTGCGGCATGAGAATGCGACTGATGCACAAACTCATGCCGAGATGGGTTTTGAAGCCGGCTGGGGTGCTGCTCTGGACCAACTTGTGGCGCTATTCGCCTAAGAGTTAACTCTCGTTGCCGAGGATTTCGTGTCCCCGTAGTTTGCGCAGATAGGTAGTCTTTAAGAGCTAGTGAAGGTGTGCCGGGAAGTCTGGTCGGCGAGATCAGGAGAACCCATGAGCAAAACACCACGCCAAAACCCTTCGGTGGGTGTTCGAACACTTTCGCCACTGCGGGATTTCCTCCACAAAGAAGCCGCTGGTGCAGTGTTACTCGCACTGGGTGCATTGGTTGCTCTGATCTGGGCGAATTCGCCTTGGGCTGGGTCCTACGAAAGTTTCTGGCACAGTAGGACGGCGATCACAGTTGCTGGGCACAGCCTTGAACTTGACCTTCGGCATTGGGTTAATGACGGCTTGATGACGATCTTTTTTCTCGTTGTAGGTCTCGAGATCAAGCGCGAGATTACTCACGGTCATCTCGCAAATCGTCGCGCCGCGTTACTTCCGGGAGTCGCTGCTCTTGGCGGAATGTTGGTGCCAGCGCTTGTGTATCTTGCCATCGCTGGAACCGTCGCTCCGCGGGGCTGGGCCATTCCGGTGGCAACCGATATCGCCCTCGCAGTTGGAGTGCTGTCGGTTGCAGGTGGTCGGGTGCCATCATCCCTACGCGCATTTCTGCTCGGCCTTGCGATTGTTGATGACATCGGAGCAATCATCATCATTGCAGCGGTTTACTCAACTGGCGTGACTGTTGGTTGGTTAGCTGCAGCGGTAGTCGGTGTGGCAGCAACCCTTCTCGTTCAGCGAATTCAAGTTCAAACGGTGTTTGTTTATGTTGTGATCGGAGTGGTGATTTGGCTCGGGCTATACGAAGGGGGAGTACATCCAACTCTTGCTGGCGTAGCAATGGGACTACTTGCGCCGTCCTCGCCGCGTCAACAAGTAGAGCTAATCGATATCGAAGAAATCTCGGATGTCACTGCGGCGGAATCGGCGATAGCAGCAAGTAAGAGTGCTCGAGCATCAGTTTCTGTAGTGGAATGGCTTCAACACATGTTGCATCCTTGGACCAGTTTTGTCATCGTGCCCGTATTCGCTTTAGCGAACAGTGGAATCGAAATCTCTGTTGACTCAATTCAAGATGCCGCTGGCTCAGCAGTCACGTGGGGTGTGTTCACAGGATTGCTGCTTGGAAAGCCTTTGGGGATTTTTATTGCAACGCAGATGGCCTCGAGGTCTGGCATTGCTGATCTTCCTAGTGGTTCATCGTCGCGACAGATACTCGGTGCAGGTACTGCTGCTGGAATCGGCTTCACCGTTGCAATTTTCATCACCGAACTCGCTCTGCCCAATGCAACCGACCAGGCCAATGCCAAGCTTGCAATTCTCTTTGCATCAGTGATTGCCGCTTGCGTC
>CAZXAX010000024.1:26067-27234 GCA_964638795.1 uncultured Bifidobacterium sp.
GGGGCGATAGCGAGCGGGTCAGTGGTGGCGATCGCTGGAGCAGTTAGCTTCATGATTTCGGACTCGCTGATTGCTGAGCGCCGCTTTGTAAACGAACAAAAGTGGCATCCAGTGGCAATCATGGTGACTTATCACTTTGCGCTCGCGGGTTTGGCCCTCAGCCTTCTCTAGTTACGCGCGCAATCAGTGATGTTTGTGCCTAGTGGCAGGGCAACTTTCGTTGAAGGCTGTGTATGTAGCGAAGTTTGTTGCTGCAACCTGAGGAGGACGTCTGATGAGAAGCGTCAAGTACAAACCGCGTTGGATTTTTGCAACGGCGATGGTCGTTGGTCTGGGCGTCACGAGTCCAAGCCCTGCAAACGCAGCCTTGCCACGGGTGGAACGCGATTCGGGTGCATTCGTGCGGCTGGTCGGTAATCCGAGTGAAGGTACAGCGAAGTTTCAGTTTGGCTGGGCCGAAGATACGGATGCCTCCAATGCTGCTGGCTATTGGATTGGCTTGTATGACGAGACCAATCTTCGGTACGTATGGTCCTATGACACTGGGCCAAAAGATCTTCCTTCGAAGTTTTTCCGTAATGCCAAGCCAACACCAGAGTTACCGAATGGTGAGTACAAAGTGGTGTTTTTCGTGCGCGGAACGTACGGTCCGGAGACAAACATCGCGGACATTGAATTGTTCTTTACTGTGAACGCCTAATCTGACGAGATGAAGGCATCCCGCCTGGGTTTGGTTGCGAACTGGCTATTGGTTGGTTTGCCAATCGGACTTGCTTGGCTGATCATTTGGTCCGGCATGGTTGAGACAAGCCCCACAACGGATGACAACCTGCGTGTGCGGGGATGGGAGTCAGTGCTGCGCGAGTTGCCAGCGACGGTTCCATTCGTTGCTGTTGGTTTTATTGGAATCCTCATTGGAACTCTGGCTGCGCGCTCAGGCGCGATGACATCAGGATTGCGAGCCATTCGACTGCACTCAATTGTATTGGTGGTCGTGTTGTTGATCGTGCTCGGTGGGAGTGCGGACAACATAATGACGACTCGATCGGCATCGGTTAAGTGGCTTCTGTTTCCAATTGAAGTTGGAATACCGCTTGGTTGTTATCTTCTGGCGAAGTCATGTGTGGCTCGCGCGCAACCTGCGCGTTGACAAAATGGTGGAGCTGG
>CAZXAX010000025.1:0-11166 GCA_964638795.1 uncultured Bifidobacterium sp.
TTGAACGAACCGGTCCGCTGCAGGTTCTCGGCTTTCAAAACAATCTCACCGCCGCAACGTTCAGAAAGCGCCGCCGAGGGGGTGACCGGAGTGTGCTTCACAACTCCAACCCCTGCAATTTGGGCTTCGTCGATTAACGAACCGTTAAGAAGGGCCGCCAGTTTCGGGTTTACGGACATGCATCGCTTACCGTACCCGTATGCGTGCACGGATAATTGCCAATAAAAGCGAATCTGACCCCGGACTCGTTGGCGAGGCCCTGGTTGAGCGGGGGTTCAGCCTGGAAATTGGCTATCGAAGGGGCCTTGAGGCGCGTGATTTCGGGCCTGAAAACGCTGATTTATTGGTCCTTTTGGGTTCTGGATGGTCCGTTTATGACCCCACTGTTGCTGAATTCGTCGAAAACGAGACCGCGGTCCTGCGCTCCTGGCTGGAGGCCCAAAAGCCTGTTCTGGCGATCTGTTTTGGGGCCCAGTTGGCCGCCCAGGCCCTTGGGGCAAGGGTTTCCCGCGCTCCGGCCCCCGAGATTGGCTGGCACGAAATGACCTCGCTAGTGCCCGAAATTGGCTCTGGACCCTGGATGCAGTGGCACTACGACGTATTTCAGGTGCCAGAAGGGGCGAAATCGTTGGCTGAAAATCCGATGGGCCCCCAAGCCTTCAGTGTGGACAACTTGCTTGCGGTTCAGTTCCATCCCGAGGCAACCGAATCAATCGTTTCGGTTTGGTCATCTGATGAGGGCGAGAACGAACTCGAAGCTGTCGGCATCGAACGCGCCACACTTCTCGAACGCACAAACAGGGAAGTGAATCGCACTTGCGTCCTCACGAAACGTCTCGTTGCATGGCACTTGGAGGGCATGCAAGGAGTGTGATGTCACTCCCTCGGAACACGGCGAATCAAGGCTTTGGGTAGTAGTTTCTAATCCCGATGTCAGAGTTTTTGAGGTCCTATCAAACCGTCATCTGGTTTGGAGTCGTAGCGGTCCTTTTGGCTTCGTTGCTACTTGGATTGGCGAGCCTTGTTCGCCCAGTAAAGCCGACCCGTGAAAAACAACTCGCTTACGAAAGTGGTGTTGATCCAGTTGGTGACGGCTGGGTGCAAAGCCAAATTCGTTATTACGTCTTTGCCCTCTTGTTCGTGATTTTCGATGTTGAGGCCGTGTTTATTTTTCCGTGGGCTACCCAACTTGAGCGTTACGCAGGATTCGGTCTCGTTGAAATGGGCATATTCGTGTTTGTTCTGCTCCTTGGCCTCGTTTATGCGTGGCGCAAGGGCGTGTTGCGTTGGATCTAGGCGAAGGTCGGTAGGAATCTCATGGGTCTTGTGGATCGCGGTCGGTTGCCGAAATCACTTAATCAACTGTTCAACCTGGGCCGTTCTTACAGCCTCTGGGTTTACCAGTGGGGCCTTGCATGTTGCGCGATCGAGATGGGTGCCGCATTTGCTTCACCCCGCTATGACGTAATGCGTCTCGGTGTTATTCCGTTGCCGGCGTCGCCGCGTCAAGCAGACCTCGTTGTTATCTCTGGAACAGTTACCGACAAGATGGCTCCTGCCATCAAGCGTTTGTACGAGCAAATGCCAGAACCCAAGTACGTGATCTCGATGGGGTCATGCGCAAACTGCGGCGGTCCGTATTGGGATTCGTATTCGGTCACAAAGGGAATCGATCAGATCCTCCCAGTTGATGTTTACGTTCCAGGTTGTCCACCACGTCCCGAAGCGCTGCTTGAGGGCATTGTCTTGTTGCAGCAACGCATCAAAAATGAGGACATGGGTGCGCGTTGGCGTGGCGAGGGAACCAAGCCAATCATCGTTGGCGGGAAAGTTGGCGAACTAAAGGGAGTTCCTGTTGTCGTCAACTGAGACCCCCGAAGCCACACCGGTAGTAGATGCCGACCGCGATACATTCGTCGCGGAAATTCGCGCACGTTTAGGTGCAGCAGTAGTTGATTCTTTCGTGAAACCCGGTGACGACATTTGGATTCGTCTCGCTGCGGATACTTGGGTCGATTCGGTGCGTGCAATGCGTGACGATCTCGGCCTTGACTACTTTGAATTCCTCTCGGCTATTGACTGGATGCCATCACCATTTGGCAAAGGTGAAGAAGACCCAACCGCTGAACCCGCCGAGAAGGACACAACGATTCGCCAGGGTTACGCAGGCGGAGACACCAGGTTCCAGGTGTTGTTGCGTCTTGAGTCACTTCGTGGCAAGCCTGCTGTGAATGTGAAAGTTGATCTAGATGATTCAATGACCATCGGATCGATCTCTTCTGTTTTTGCAGGCGCAAACTGGCATGAGCGCGAAGCTGGTGAGATGTTCGGGATCACATTCGCTGGGCATCCTGACCAACGCAACATGTACTTGCCGTCAGATTTTGAAGGCCACCCATTGCGCAAGGATTTTCCATTGCTCGCACGCGTGATCAAGCCGTGGCCCGGAATTGTCGATGTTGAGCCACTTCCTGGTGGCGATGAGGAAGGTGGCGACGAATGACCATGCTCGGTGATCGCCAGCAGCTCGCGTACATAGCGTCGCAAGCAGCGGATGCGCGTGTGAATGTGGAACTCGAAACTGAGGGCATGACCCTCAACATCGGTCCTCAGCACCCCGCAACACACGGCACTCTGCGAATTATCTGTCGCCTTGACGGTGAACAAGTTGTTTGGGCTGAACCCTCGTGTGGCTACATGCATCGTGGTTACGAAAAACTGACCGAGGTTCGCACCTTCCCGCAGGTGACCGCACTTGTGAACCGCATTGACTGGCTTGGTTCCTTTGCCAACGAAGTTCCGTTCATTCTTGCGGCCGAGAAGTTGATGGGCATTGAGGCTCCACCACGCGCCCAAGTGATCCGCACGATTCTGTTTGAGCTTTCACGTATTGCCAACGTTGGCTTGTTCCTCGGAGATCTTGGAGTGCAGCTCGGTGCAGTGACACCAGTGTTCCTCGCGTTCCGTGACCGTGAATATGTTCTCAACCTGATTGAGTCAGCAACTGGTGGTCGTTTCCATCCGAACTTTGACCGCATCGGTGGACTCAAAGATGATCTGCCCGCTGGTTGGATCGAAGAAACACGCGCAGTGATGAAAAAACTGCAGGGCTTCTGCGATCAGATGGAAGACCTTCTGTTTGGTAACGAGATCTTCCTTGCGCGTACCAAGGGCATCGGCATCATCCCGCGTGATGTTGCGATGCAGTACGGGCTGTCCGGCGCAAACCTTCGTGCAAGTGGCATCGATCATGATCTTCGTCGCGACACCTCATTGCCCATGGCGTGGAACAAAGTTGACTGGAAAGTATGGACCCACACTGATGGTGACGCGTTTGCACGCTGTTGGGTGCGTCTCCAGGAAACCCGCGAGTCATGCAAGATTGTCGAGCAGCTCCTTGATGTGATTCCTTCAGGCCCAATCATGACCAAGGTGCCAAAAATCATCAAGGTGCCCGAAGGTGAAGCGTGGGTTGCTACCGAGAACCCACTCGGCGAGATGGGTTACTACGTTGTGTCGAAGGGTGACCTTGGTCCGTTCCGAGTGAAGATTCGTTCGGCATCGTTTAACAACATGTCGGTCACGCCCTGGTTGCTTAAGGGTGTTTACGTGCCCGACGTGATCACGATCCTCGCGTCTCTCTATTTCATTCTCGGAGACCTTGATCGATGAGCGTTCTTTTCGCTATTGATATGCCCTATTGGCTGCAGACGATCCTGCGCGTATTGGGTGGTGCGGTAGCCGTTCTTCTGCCGGCGGGAACCATCGTGTACGTGTTCCTCTTCAAGATGATGTCGTTCATGCAGAGCCGACTCGGACCAATGGAAGCTGGTCCGTACGGGGCGTTCCAGTTGTTTGCCGAAGTTGGCAAGTGGCTGCAAAAAGAAGATCTCTATCCAGATCGTGCCGACAAATTCATATTCAAGATCGCTCCGATTGTTGTTCTCACGAGCACGTTCCTCTTGGTTGCAGTCGTACCTTTTGGGCCTGATGCATGGTTCACGAATTTCGAAGCCGGAGTGTTTTACGCACTCGCAGTTTCTTCGGTTTCAGTGCTCGGTATTTTGATCGCCGGCTGGGCTTCAGCAAACAAGTATTCATTGCTTGGTGGCTTGCGGGCAGCTGGACAGCTGATCGCATATGAATTGCCAATGGTTCTTGCCGTTATCGGTGTGGTGATTCAAGCGGGCTCGATGAACTTCCAAGAAATCGTGATGGCCCAAAACGCTGGAGAGATTTTTGGATGGAATGGAATCGGCAATCCGTACATCCTCACGCAGATGGTTGGATTCATCATCTTCATGATCGCGGTACAAGCCGAACTCACACAAACACCCTTTGACATGCCAATTGCAGAGTCCGAATTGGTTTCTGGATACATGACCGAATACTCGGGTTTCCGATTCCTGATGTTCTTCATTGGCGAATTCGCCACCGCTGGTGTGTTCTCCTTGATCGCAGCGGCATTGTTCCTTGGCGGATGGGGAATTCCGTTCGCATGGTTCGGTTGGGATTCGATGGACTCGATCGATAACTGGATGAACATTGTCGGTCCGCTGATCATGTTCACGAAGATGATGGTGCTATCGGGCATCATCATGTGGGTGCGTTTTTCGTATCCGCGATTCCGTGAGGATCAACTGCAGAAGTTCGCCTGGAAGGTATTGATTCCAGTTTCGCTTCTCAACATCATGGCAACCGCAATACTGAAGGTGGCGTTCTGATGCCGAAGGTACCTGGTCTCATCAAGGGTCTCGGCGTGACCCTGTCCACGATGTTGCGCACCGCTAAAGAGGGTTCGCACACCATTCAGTATCCACATGAAAAGGAAGCGCCACCGATCCGCGCACGCGGCGTGATCGCGTTGCACGAAGGCAACTGCACGTCCTGCATGCTTTGCGCTCGTTCATGTCCTGACTGGTGCATCTTCATCGAAGGCCATAAGGAGCTTGCTCCGCCGCGCCGCGCAGGTGGTGCGCCCCGCAAGGTCAACAAACTCGATCGCTTCGACATCGACTACGCCCTCTGCATGTATTGCGGCATTTGTGTTGAGGTGTGCCCATTCGATGCGCTCTTCTGGAGCCCGGAGTATGAGTACTCAGAGCCAAAGATTGCCGACCTGCTGCATGACAAGCGCAAACTCGGCGAGTGGATGGAAACCGTGCCCGAGGCCCCAGAGCTTGACGCTGGCGCGGACAAGAAGGGCAAAAAGTAATGGTCGCGCAGAACATTTTCTTTGCGATCTTTGCTGTGATCATGGTTGTTGGCGCATTACGTGTGGTGACCTCGAACAATGTGGTGCACGCCGCTTTGTGGCTTGTCACCGTTCTTGCGGGCGCAGCTGGTCAATACATCTTGTTGTCCGCTGAGTTCGTGGCAGTTACTCAAGTGCTCGTTTATATCGGTGCAGTCATGGTGCTGTTCCTGTTCGGCACAATGCTCACTCGCGCACGACTTGGGGAAGAGACCGACTTGAACAACAAGACCTGGATGCTCGGCATTCCTGTTGCGTTGTTGCTCTTTGGCACCATGTCCTATGCCCTGATTGATTCTTTCGGCGATGAGAAGTTGCCAGAGGATGCCACGGTCGTGTCCACCCAAGTGATCTCGGATCAAATCTTTGGTCCCTATTTGATTCCGTTCTGGGCACTTTCATTCGTACTGCTCGCTGCCACCATTGGTGCAATCGTTTTGGCCAGGAAGGACTGAATCAAATGTTGTTGAACCAGTTCCTCTTGCTCGGTGCAGTGTTGTTCTGCATCGGCGTCTACGGAGTGATCGCCCGCAAGAACGCGGTCATGGTGCTCATGTCAATTGAGTTGATTCTCAACTCGGTGAACCTAAACCTGCTTGCATTTGCAATGCGCAGCGGCACAGCCGACGGGCATACATTTGCGCTGTACATCATCGCGGTGGCGGCTGCTGAAGTTGGTGTTGGTTTGGCCCTTGTGTTGTTGATTTACCGCAATAAGCGCAACATCGCGCTTGAAGATCTGTCCGAGATGAAGGGCTGACGATGATTGCAGCTGTAGAAACCCTGTCATCGGGCTGGTTCCTTGAGCACGCATGGTTGATCCCAATCATCCCAGCGGTGTCATTTTTCTTGATCATCTTCTTTGGCAAGAAGATGCCTATGAAGGGCAGTGAGATTGGTATCGCCTCAATGGTCGGCGCACTTGTGCTCTCCGCCGGTGCTGCATATCAGTGGATCCAGCGAGTGGATTCGGCACCGTCGAAAGAGACCTTCATTAGCCCAGTGATTCGCACATGGAATTGGTGGCAAAACGACGGCTTTAGTGTTTCCATCGGGCAACACATTGATGGACTAGCAATCACCATTCTTGTGGTGGTGGCGTTTATCTCCACACTGGTTCAGATCTACTCGGTTGCGTACTTGCACGGTGATCGTCGATACACACATTTCTTTGCGGCCCTAACCCTGTTCTCTGCGGGCATGTTGAACATGGTTGTGGCCGAGAACATGATCCAGTTGATTCTTGGTTGGGAAATCATGGGTCTTTGCTCGTTCATGTTGATCGGGCACTGGTGGGAAGACGGCGCCAATAGCCGTGCTGCACTTAAGGCATTCTTCACCACGCGTACCGGAGACGTCGGCCTCTTGGTCGGCACCAGCGTGTTGTACTTCAGCGCCAACAGCTGGACTCAAGAACACCTCGGTCTCTCGGGCTTCAGCATTCGCGGGCTCTCAGCTTGGGCGTTGTCGGGTGACCCCTCGAGTGCAGCGATAACAGTCGGAGCGGTAGCGCTCTTCATTGCATGCATTGGCAAGTCAGGCCAGTTCCCGTTGCACACGTGGTTGCCGGATGCAATGGCGGGCCCAACGCCGGTGTCGTCGCTGTTGCACTCATCCACCATGGTTGTGGCCGGTGTGTTCCTCGTGGCGCGTCTGTATCCAGTTTTCTTCGAGGGTTTGAACATCCTCGGCGGCAACTTGAACTTGATTGTCCTGATTGGTGGCATCACGATTGTGATTGCTGCTGCTTTGGCATTTGTGCAAAACGACATCAAAAAGGTGCTCGCGTATTCAACGGTCTCGCAGCTTGGCTACATGATGATGGGTTTGGGCGCCGGAGCATGGCTGCCCGCGGTGTTCCACATTTTTACTCACGCATTCTTCAAAGCGTGTTTGTTCCTCGGTGCGGGCTCAATCAGTCACAGTGCCTCGCATCATTCATTTGACATGAAAAAAGACATGGGTGGTTTGCGCAAGGTAATGCCGATCACCTTCACCACGTGGATTATCTCCACGCTTGCGCTTTGCGGTGTGTTCCCATTCTCTGGTTTCTTCTCTAAAGACGAAATCATCGACAACGTGGGCCACAACGGATACAACCTCTTCATGATCGTCGGCTTGGTTGGTGCATTCATGACCGCTGCCTACATGACCCGCGCCACTTACCTCACCTTCTTTGGTGAAGCCCGCGGTGCATCAGCTGGTGAACACCACGAAGAAGAGCATGATTCACATGATGCTCATGATTCACATGCGGCACACGATTCGCACGATTCCCACGACAGTCATGATTCGCACGATGCACACGCCGGTCCGCGTGAGAGCGGTTGGCTGATCACTGTGCCATTGATTTTGCTCGCAACGCTCGCCTTCAGCTCGGGCTTTTTGAACGCTCTTCCATTTGGCGAAAAGTGGGAACGCTTCAAAACCTGGGTTGAGCCCCGATCTGAAGTGGTTCTTGAATCTGGCTCGATGGCAAGCGGTCCTGGGCATGCAATTGCTCCAGTGCGTCCCGTTGCCGAGAGCGAGCACGGTGAGGGCCACGGCTCAGTTTGCGGAACTGAAACGCCCGAAGAAGGAACCTGTTACGCGCCAAGCCTGAACCACGCGAAGTTCAAGTGGAGCAAAGCGATGTTGTCGCTGTTGATAGTTGCTGCGGGAATGGTGATTTCTTGGCTCATCTGTGTGCAGTTGTACACACGCAAGAACGCCAAACTCGTTGGCCTTACCGCGCGCAACAAGTTGTTGGGTGCCGGTTATCTCTTCTTGTGGAACAAGTATTACCTGGATCACCTTTATGAAAAGGTCATCGTGCGTGGGATCGCGGGCCCGATCGCCCGCGGTGCTTACTGGGTGAACCAGAACATTCTCGACGGCATCGTCAACGGTGCGGGAGTCATCACTCGCAAATCTGCGGGTTGGGTCTACCGCAATGTGGATCAACGAGTGATCGACACAACCGTCAACGGTTCGGGGGCAGCGGCTCGTGGTGCGGGTTCCGCATTGCGTCCGGTGCAGTCAGGCAAAGTCAACCAGTACGGAGCGTTGCTGTTCGGCGCAGCCGCCATTGGCGCTCTTTTACTCATCATTATCAATACCTGAGGAGCTAAGTAGATGGACGTCTTCCGCGACCAGAACTGGGTGCTAAGTGTGGGCACCTTCCTACCGCTTGCCGGTGTGCTGGTGATGTTGTTCATTCCCAAGGCCGAGGAGCAACTGCACAAGTTGGTTGCCCTGGTCACTGCGTTGGCAACGCTGGGTGTGGGCATCTTCACCCTCACGCAATTCAACTACGACAATGCAGACAAGCTGCAGTTCGTTGCTGATCACGAGTGGATTCCAGTCATCAAGTCTTCGTACTTGATTGGTCTCGACGGCATCAGCTTGCCGATGTACTTCTTGTCAATGGTGATCACGCTCTTGGTGATCATCTATTCGTGGAACCACATTCCAAATCCTGGTAATCCCAAAGCATTCATGATCCTGATGCTCGTATTGCAGACCGGCATGGCGGGCACGTTCATTGCACAGGACCTGATCCTCTTCTTCGTGTTCTTCGAACTCGTGCTGTTGCCGATGTACTTCATGATCGGTGTTTGGGGTGGAGAGAATCGCCAATACGCATCGCTCAAGTTCTTCTTGTACACGATGTTCGGTTCAGCATTGATGTTGGTTGCATTCCTCGCATTGTTCTTCAAGACCGGTGCGGAGTCATTCTCGATTCCTTACCTCGTGGAAAATGGCGGCGCAATCGCCAAGAACACCCAGATTTGGATCTTTGCTGGAATGTTCATCGGCTTCGCGGTGAAGGTGCCGATGTTTCCGTTCCACACTTGGTTGCCAGATGCCCACACTCAAGCCCCCACTCAGGGCTCCGTGATCCTGGCTGCAATCTTGCTGAAACTCGGAACGTACGGCTTCATTCGAATCGCGATTCCTACACTTCCCGACGCAGCAATCGAGTGGGCTCCATACATTGGTCTGCTCGCCGTGATTGGCATCATCTATGGCGCCTTTGGCTGTCTCGCACAAACCGACATGAAGCGGTTGATCGCTTTCTCTTCAGTGGCGCACATGGGATTCGTGATGCTTGGTATCTCGACACTCACAACCTTTGGTTTGAATGCGGCTCTCTTTGGCATGGTGGCACACGGTTTGATCACCGGCATGTTGTTCTTTATCGCAGGCAGTGTGAAGGAGCGTTACCACACGCTCGAGATTGCACGCCTGGGTGGAATGTTGAAGCAGATGCCAAAGCTCGGTTGGATCCTCGGTTTTTGTTCAATGGCGTCACTTGGTCTGCCTGGGCTTGCGGGATTCTGGGGCGAGTTCCCAGCCATCCTTTCGGCTTATAACCCGGCCGATGGATTGCCAGTTGAGACATTCCGCACATTCATGATCATCGCTGCATTGGGCACTGTTCTCGCTGCTGCATACCTGCTCTGGTTGTTCCAGCGCACGGCGTTCGGTGAGCCAAAGGCTGAATTCTCTGGTCATGGCGGCCACGGTGATCACGGTGATGAGCACTCAGACATTCATGACGTGAATATGTTCGAATGGATCGCCTGGACACCGCTACTGATTGCAATCGTGGTCTTTGGTGTTGTGCCAAACCTCATGTTCAAGGTTCTTGACCCTGCAGTTGCAGTGACCCTGAAGGCATTCGGGGGCTGATTCGTGATTGCAACGCTGGCCGCTGTTGCGCCGTGGAAGGCGCCGACCATTGATTACCACGCAATCCTGCCCGAGATCATTCTTGCGGTGGGTCTGGTGGTGGTCTTGCTTGTCGATCTCTTCCTTGAAGAGCGAGGCAAGTGGCTGCTTTCTTCGCTAGCCAGCTTTTCTTTCCTCGGAGCATTTGTCCCAATTGTCACGCTTGCGTTGAGTGATTCCGGTGCGCGTTCGATGTTTGATGGTCGCTTTGTAGTTGATGACTTCAGCTTGGTTCTCAAGGGCCTATTCATCCTTGTCGGCTATGTAGTCGTGCTGTTGTCCACCACATATGTGGAAGAGGGCGACTATTACCGCGGCGAGTACTGGGTGATGATGCTTAGCAGCGTGCTCGGCATGGTGATGATGGCTTCGAGCCGTGATCTCGTTTCAATCTTTGTGGCGTTGGAGTTCCTATCGATCCCGGCTTACATGCTCGCTGCATGGCGCAAGCGTGATTCACGTAGCAATGAAGCTGGCGCAAAGTACTTCCTTCTCGGTGTTTTTGCTTCGGCCGTGATGCTCTATGGAATGTCATTGGTCTATGGCGCAACCGGAAGCACGTTGCTGGTAGACATCGGCGCATCACTGGATGACTCGCGAATGACCAGTGTGCGGGTGCTCGGCATCGTGTTCATTGTGATCGGCTTCGCATTCAAGGTGTCGGCAGTGCCATTCCACACATGGGCACCTGACACTTATGAAGGTGCACCAACACCAGTGACTGCCTTTTTGTCTGTTGCCTCAAAGGCCGCGGGATTCGTGGCTCTGGTAACGCTCATTTACATTGCGTTCCCGTTGGCCTCGGATGTCTGGCAGCCGATGATATGGGTGCTTGCAGCTCTCACCATGACTGTTGGCAATGTGATTGCACTCAAGCAGACCAACATCGTGCGAATGCTTGCGTATTCATCAATCAGCCAAGGTGGATTCATCTTGATGCCTCTCGCAGTAGCAGGCACAAATGATTCCGCCCAAAGTGTGTTGCGAGCCGTGGTCGTGTATCTGATCGCTTATGCGGTTACGAACCTTGGTGTGTTCGGAATCATTCTGGCGGTGAGTCGCAAGACCCGTTCGGGTGAGATCGCATCCTTCGGCGGGCTCTTCTCATACGCGCCTGGTCTCGCTGCCTTGATGACCATCTTCATGGCATCACTTGCAGGTATCCCACCCTTTGGTGGCTGGTTCGGTAAGTTCGCCGC
>CAZXAX010000025.1:11266-21463 GCA_964638795.1 uncultured Bifidobacterium sp.
GGGCATACACACTTGCAGTGATCGGTGCAGTGAACTCTGTTGTTGCATTCGGTTATTACGGCAACGTATTGCGTGAAATGTGGATGCGCCCAGCACCGGATGGCGATGAAAGCCCAATCAATGCGCCTTCACCATTGGTGCTTGCGCTTGGCATCACCACGATCGGCACATTGCTTGTTGGCATTCTGCCTGGGCTTGTAACCCACTTTGGCGATCTTGCCAGCCTCACCGGTGCTTTCGGCGGCTGATCACATCGCCAGCGTCATCGGTGATGACGCGATTCCATTCGATGTGTTTATGTCACTGGCTCTTTATGGGCCAGGTGGGTTCTATACAGCGAGTGAATTAGTACCCCATGGCGCGGGGCGGCGCAGTGACTTCTTGACCTCACCCGAAGTTGGCCCACTCTTTGGTCATGTGCTCTCTAGGTTTTTGGATGCGCAGTGGCGTGAGCAGGGTAAACCCGACTCATTCGTAGTGATTGAACACGGTGCTGGCCCCGGCACTCTCGCTCGGGGCGTGTTGGCAGCTAATCCAGATTGTGCTTCTGCGCTGCGCTATCACACTGTTGAAATTTCAGACCGTCAGCGTGCTCTTCATCCAGATGAGGTTACGGCCCACGCTTCACCACCAGTTGATGTACAAGCAAATGTGGTGATCGCCAATGAGCTCTTAGACAACCTGCCATTTCGAATGTTTGTTTACGACAATGGATGGCGCGAAGCGTGGGTTACTAAAGCCAGAGACGGAAAGTTCAACGAAGTGTTGAGACTCCCGCGGGACGAAGACTCCACTTTGATCGCTCAGTTCCCACCAGCAGATCTTGGTGCACGACTGCCGATTCAACGCGCAGCCGGAGACTGGTTGCGCAAGATTCTCGCTGCATCACCAAAAGCGCGAGTGGTGGTATTTGATTATGCCCGTGAGCGCACCTGGGATGTAGTTCACCTCAAGTGGCGCGACTGGCTTCGGACCTATCGGGGTCATGAACGCGGGTCGCACTACTTGAGCAACGTTGGCCAACAGGACATCACAGTTGATGTGATGATCGACCAATTGGCATTGGTGGCACCACCGTTGTCAGTTCGCATGCAGAGCCAGTTCCTTCAGCTATGGGGAATTGATGAGCTCGTTGCAGAAGGTGATGCGTACTGGGCAACGAAAGCATCGAATCCTGATCTGCGGGCAATGCTTATGCGTTCGCGCTCCAGCGAGGCGGCGGCACTGTGTGACCCCGCAGGCCTCGGTGGGTTCAGTGTCATTGAATGGGGTTGATTAGCCTTGCGCTTTAGAGGGGGTTCAAGTGGCAACTGACTCAAGTCGTGACATTGATGATCTGATGGCGGAGAATCGAAAGTTCCCACCGCCGAAAGATTTTGTGAAGAACACTCTCGTGGCAGGCACGTTTCTCTATGACGAGGCCAACGAGGACTACGAATCTTTTTGGGCACGTCAGGCAGCTGAACTCGTTTCGTGGGATACACCTTGGAACACCATCTGTGAGTGGGACCTGCCGTTTGCCAAGTGGTTTGTTGGCGGCAAGCTGAATGTTGCTTACAACTGCCTTGATCGCCATGTTCTGGCCGGTCGTGGCGACCGCAAAGCGATTCTCTGGGAAGGCGAGCCTGGCGACACACGAGTTCTCACATATGCAGAGTTGCTGGACGAAGTCTGCAAATTTGCCAATGCCTTGAAGTCTCTCGGGGTCGAACGCGGCGATCGGGTGAACATCTATTTGCCGATGATTCCCGAAGCAGCTGTCGCAATGCTCGCGTGCGCGCGTATCGGAGCGGCACACTCCGTAGTGTTCGGTGGCTTTTCAGCACAGGCACTTGCTGATCGCATCAATGATGCATCGGCGAAGGTGCTCATCACCGCAGACGGCGGCTACCGACGCGGTGAAGTGTTTCCATTAAAGCCTCAAGCAGACGAAGCGGTCGCCAATACGACCTCGATTGAACACGTCGTTGTGGTGAAGCGTGGCGGTAACGCGGTGTCAATGACCCCGGGCCGTGATCACTGGTATCACGATCTGATGGCAGTGGCTTCAAATGACTGCCCAGCAGAACCCATGGATTCTGAGCAGTTGCTCTTTTTGCTTTACACATCTGGTACCACCGGCAAGCCCAAAGGCATCATGCACACAACTGGTGGCTACCTCACGCACGTGACCTACACACATAAATATGTGTTTGATCTTCATCCAGAAACAGATGTGTATTGGTGCACTGCCGATGTCGGCTGGGTGACCGGTCACAGCTACATCGTCTACGGTCCACTGGCTAATGGTGCGACCCAGGTGATGTACGAGGGTGTTCCTAACTATCCCGCCAATGACCGTATCTGGAGCATCGTTGAGAAGTACAAGGTCTCAATTTTCTATACGGCGCCCACAGCAATTCGTACCTATATGAAGTGGGGTATTGAAGAGCCAGCAAAGCACGATCTGTCATCGTTGCGTTTGCTTGGTTCAGTAGGCGAGCCGATAAATCCAGAAGCGTGGATCTGGTATCACGAGAACATCGGTGGTGGTCGTTGCCCGATCGTGGACACCTGGTGGCAGACCGAAACCGGTGGCATCATGATCAGCCCGCTCCCTGGTGCCACAACCACCAAGCCCGGTTCGGCCACCTTCCCGATTCCTGGCGTGCACGCTGAAGTGGTGAACGAAGCAGGGGAGCCAATTACTCACGGTGGTGGCTATCTAACGCTGACTCATCCGTGGCCGGGAATGTTGCGCGGGATCTGGGGTGATCCGCAACGCTACAAAGACACCTATTGGTCTACATACGAAGGCAAGTACTTTGCCGGTGATGGCGCAAAGCTTGATGCCGATGGCTATCTCTGGCTTCTTGGTCGTGTAGATGATGTGATGAATGTGTCGGGTCATCGAATCTCCACAACTGAAGTAGAGAGCGCTCTTGTTTCGCACCCATCGGTTGCTGAAGCAGCAGTGGTTGGCGCCAAGGATGATCAGACTGGCCAAGCGATCATCGCCTATGTAACGCTGCGCGGCGGAGCGACGGTTGATGAGACCGATCTTCGCAATCACGTGGCCAAAGAAATCGGTGCGATTGCCAAACCGAAGTCGGTCTATTTCACACCCGATTTACCCAAAACTCGCAGTGGCAAAATCATGCGCCGATTGCTACGAGACGTGGCTGAAGGACGCAATCTAGGGGATACAACCACGCTGGCTGACCAGTCGGTGGTGGCTGAATTGCAGGCCCGCGCGGCGGACCATTCAGAGGACTAGTTCAGTCCCAGACGAGTTCGAGGTTGTCGATCGCGCGCAGACCGTTTGAGTACATCAACTCAACGCCGTCTGCAATGCGATAGTTAGGCACACGCTTGTGCCATTCCTCAAGACCAATGCGCAACTCGAGGCGTGCGAGGTGCGAACCAAGACAACGGTGAACTCCGCCACCGAATGCGAGGTGCTTGTTCTGTGGGCGAGCGAAGTCAATTTCTTCGGGTTGATCCCAGAACGCTTCGTCGTTGTTGGCAGATCCAAGCAATGGCGAAACCATCATGCCTTTAGAAATCGGGCAGCCGTTCAACACGGTGTCTTGAATCGCAATTCGAGCGACACCTTGTACAGGTGATTCCCAGCGCAGCATCTCTTCAACCGCACCTGGAATCAACGAAGGATCATCAATAATCTGCTGACGCTTCTCGGGATTTCGGGCGAGGTACGAGATCATGCAGTCAAGCGATGCAGTCACGGTGTCCAGGCCCGCAAGGAAGAACAGATAGCAGATGTCAATCACGTCTTCTGGCGTGAGTTTCTCGCCGTCAACTTCACTTGACAAAAAGCCAGTGATGAAGTCGTTCTGTGGCTCCTTCAAGCGAGCTTCAACAACTTCTTCAAGCACTGCGTAGATCTTTTGTCCCGTGGCATTCACATGAGCGGTGCGCTCTTCAGGTGTTTCTGCTGGCGGACGAATGATGCCGTCCTTCAGCGCGATGAATTCCTTGGCGCGCGACACAGGCAAACCAAGCAGCTGCAAGAACACTGTGCTCGGGAATGGTTCGGCGACATGGAGGTGGAAGTTGACTCGCTTTTTGTCGGCTACGGCGTCGACAAGATCGGCCATCAACTTGCGAGTACCAGCCTCTAGATCCAGCATTCGCTTGGGAGAGAACAGTGGATCTAGAAGCTTGCGGTACTTTGCGTGCTCCGGAGGATCAATCTGGAGCGGGATTAGTGGTCGGATTTGACCAATGTGAACCGCCTCATCCATCGAAGAGAAAATCTCAGGTGTGCGTAGCACAGTGAGAATGTCTTCGTGCTTGGCAACTACCGCAACCTGACCGCCAAATGGGCTGTCAGCTACGAATACGGGAGCAAACTCCCGCATCATCTTTTGCAGTGGTTGCGGATTGCGCAGGGACTCGGGATCTTGCCCGGGTCCGAGGGTTGAGGACGATTCAGCCATGGTCAGACGACCTTGGTGTTCTCTACGCCCATGAGACGTGCGAGGTTTCCACCCATGACCTTGGCAACCTTGTCTGCACCCATATGTGCAATCTCGTCAACATACGAGATTGGGTCAGCGAGGCCTTCGGGATGCGGGTAGTCCGAACCAAAGAGAACGTTGTCTACGCCGATGAGGTCTGCAAGACCAGCGACGTCGTCTTCGTGGAACGGGTGAACAAACACGTTGCGCTTGAACACTTCAACCGGATCTTCCTCGAATGCAGTTGGAGCCATCTTGTAAGCGTGACCCATTGCATCAATCAAAGAACGAACCCATGATGTGCCGTTCTCAACTGGCAAAACCTTGAGCTTCGGGAAGCGGGTCAACATGCCGTGACCAATTGCCGACGAAAGTGTGTCGATGATTGGGCGGCTGCTGTGACCAACGATGTGTGAGAAGCCGGACTGATCAACGAACGGAAGCATCTCATCGTGATGACCTTCCCACTCGTTGTAGTAGCGCGTGTAGCCCGAGTCGCTGGCGTGCATGCCAACGAGTGTGCCCTTTTCTTGCATGAGTTCCCAGAACGGATCGAATTCCTTGAGTGCGAAAGAGCGCATGCCCTTCTCACCCGGAACTGGAGCTGGGCGGATCAACACGATCTTTGCGCCGCGCTCGGTAACCCACTCGAGTTCTTCGATTGCCTTGTCCAAGTAGCACAGCGAAATCACTGGTGTTGCGAAGATGCGGTTATCGAAGTTGAAGGTCCAGGTCTCGTACATCCACTTGTTCAACGCGCTGATGATTGCGGTGATTGCAGCTGGATCATTACGCAGGCGCTCTTCAACGAGGCTTGCAAGAGTTGGCCACATGAGTGCACGGTCGATGCCCTGTTCGTTCATCAACTCAATGCGTGGTTCGAGCTCGCGGTATGCCGGTGGAGCAACGATTGCCTTGCCAAGAATTTCGCGACGGCTCTTGCCCTCTGGGTTGCCATTCTTGAAGTACTCCTCTTGAGCACCCGGTGCTGCAACTTTTTCGAATGTTGGGTTCGGGATGTACTCGCTGATGTTGCCCTTCACGGTGAGCTTCGTGCGACCATCAACATTTACGTAGTCGATTACACCTTTGAACGCAGGATCGATGTGTTTGGTCATCGCTGCAGGTGTTTCGTACATGTGATTGTCGGCGTCGAATACTGCGAAGTCGAGTTTCCGTGATGCCATTTTTTACCCCCTGATAGTTGGATAGTGGTCCAGTGGTTGTTCATCAATATATGTGACTTGGTTGTTAGATACAACCCCAGAAAGTCAAATGTGACTGGACTGTTAGATTTCCCGCCCGAGTAAGCCCCGCTTGAGGAATACAAGTAAGGCACCAACGGTAATTTCCGGGGCACTACCCCCGTAATGGCCCGCCATGTAAGGGCCCCGCTCGAGGGCTCCGAGCATCAAGAGAGCATCGGCTTGGGTATCGCCAAATTCCCTTTGGTCCAGAACCCGCTGGATCCGCTCCACCATGCCGATGGCCACATTGGAACCGTATCGATGTCGCTTAGGGCCCGGGGATTCAATCTCGCTCCAAGCACTCAAAACGCCCCCGTTGCGGAGATAGTTGAGCAACCACTCATGCACCCAAGCGTGAAGCGAGGCATCATCAGTGTCATTGGGTACCCGTTCGATCAATTCAACGACTGAGCCCATCGCCACCACAGTTAGTGCATCAAAGAAGCGCTCTTTGCTTTCGAAATGCCGATAGAAAGTGCCGTGCGATACACCAGCTTCGGCAACAACATCATCGATTCGGGTGTCGTGGTAACCCTTTGCTGAAAGTGTTTGAGCACCCGCGGTCAGCAACAACTTGCGGGTCTCGCGCCCACGGGCCGAAATGTTCAAACCAAATATCTGCGCTTCAAAATCCGGCATGGGGCTACTCGCTGCTGGAGCCACACCAACCAGGTCAGGTGCATTCACGCCAGCAATCACGCCGTGTTGTAAACGATGAAGGGTCATGGCGGCGGCTTCCATGTAGCGCTCGCGTGGCAGGTCGGGATAGATGAGTTCCCAGTAATAAACACCAGACAACACAATCGGCAGTATCAATTGTTCGATCTCGCGTTGAACGGGCTCTGAAACATCTTTCAGATTCGGTACCAAGCGCTTGCCGATTCTCATGCTCACAATCCGTGACGCAGCAATGCGTTCGCTTCCTTCACGTGCAGCGATGCTGTAGGCAGAAAACATCGGCTGATACGAGTCGTAGATCTCAAAAATGCCGTCAAACCATTGGACAAGTTGCTCCACGCCCGCAGCGTTGGGAGTTGACACCCCCATCTGCTTCGAGAGTCTGATCATCGCGTCGGACAACTCGCCGGCAAGGCGCCAGTACACGTCGCTCTTGCTGGAAAAGTATTGATAGAACGCGGGTCGCGAGCAGCCGGCGGCCTCAGTTATTAGTTCAACTTGTGCGCCGTCGTAGCCGTGCTTGGCGAAGACCTCGAGTGAGGCCTCCAGGATGCGACGGTATGTGGAAGACCCTCGTGACCCAACGGTAGGGCTGCTACCGAATGGTTCTCGGCGAGTGATTTCCATAAGAGGGAAATCTAGTCACCCGCCATGAGGGCACTTTCCGCCGAATTCGCATTTTCGTTGGCTTCTACTAACTTTGGCTCAATTGTTCATATCGCAATTGGGGGGTTGTGGTGGACGTGAGGAGAAGTGCGAAGCACGGTGCAACCGTGATCCGTACAACACACTCACATCACTCTGATCTCTCAATTCGCGACGCAAGCGAGGAATGACATTGGATATTGAACTTTCAGAAGACCAGGAGCTTTTCCGCGATACGACTCGCAAGTTCTTGGAGAGTGAGTGCCCGCTAACCACGGTGCGTCAACAGCATCTCGAAGAGCGTGGCTTTGATGCGAAGTACTGGCGCTCAGGTGCCGAACTCGGTTGGACCACGTTGTTGATTTCTGAAGCCGATGGTGGTGGATCAATCAGCGGCAACGGAATCGCAGACTTGATGATCGTTGCTGAAGAAATGGGTCGCCTTGTGTCTCCTGGACCAATCATTCCGGTGAACATCGTTGCTGCAACCGTGTCCCGAGTTGGTACCACTGAACAGTGTGCGAGCGTAATCCCAGGTCTTCTTGATGGTTCGAGCATCGCAACGTGGGCGCACAACGAACTCGGTATGCGTTGGGATGTTGCACGTATGAAGACCACCGCCAAAAAAGACGGTGACTCATACGTGATCAATGGCGACAAGGTTGATGTTGAAGCCGGCGCACAAGCAGACACTCTTCTTGTATCCGCCCTCGTTGATGGCGAAGCTGCACAGTTCATCGTTCCAACAAACACCGCAGGTGTGACCATCACGCAAGTCGATGCAATCGACATGGTGAAGCGGTTTGCATCCGTGAAACTCGCAAACGTCAAAGTTCCCGCATCGGCACGCGTGGGTGAGGCAACAGCCGCACAAGACATCGAAATGCAATTGCTCACAGCAACTGTTTTGCAGTGTGCAGAGATGTGTGGCGCGATGGAGCGGGCATTCGAATTCACTCTCGAATATCTCGGTGATCGCTATCTCTTTGGTCGCCCACTTGCTTCGTATCAAGCTCTGAAGCACCGCGCAGCAGACTGGAAGATGCGCCTTGAGGGATCAATGGCAATCACCACTGCAGCAGGTCGCGCGCTCGGTTCGGGCGACCATGAGGGCCCAGAGTTGGTGCACTCCGCGAAGTCGTATGTCGGTGGCTGGGCCACTGAGATGGTTCAGGACTGTGTGCAGATGAACGGTGGTATTGGTGTTACGTGGGAACACGATGTCCACCTGTATCTAAGGCGTGTGACTTTGAATAGAAGTCTGTATGGTTCGGTTGCGGACCACCGCGAAAAATTGGCAAAGATTCTCGATCAAGTAAAGGTTGGCTGAAATGTCAGATGTAATGGAACCCGTTGAGACATTCCGTCAGCGCGCACGCGTTTGGCTGAAGGACAACATGCCATTGGCAAAGGATGCGCCCGTGCGCCGCGCGGAGGATCCAGCAGGTCCACACTTCGAGCGTTGCCGGCAGCTGCAAGGCAAGCTCTGGGAAGGTGGCTTTGCCGGAATTTGCTGGCCAAAGGAATACGGCGGGCTTGGCTTATCGATGGATCACCTGCGTGCATTCAACGATGAAGCAGTCGATTACGAACTACCACTGTCCCTGAACGTGCCAACCTTTGGCATCCTCGGGGCAACCCTTGTGGCTTTTGGTTCACACGAGCAGAAGTTGAAGTATGTGCCGAAGATTCTCTCGGGTGAGCATCAGTGGGTGCAGTTCCTCTCTGAGCCATCGGGTGGTTCTGACCTTGCTGGTGTGCTCACTCGTGCTGATCGCGACGGTGACACCTTCGTAATTAACGGCTCCAAGATCTGGAGCTCGTTTGCGGAAATCAGCGACTACTGCATGGTTCTTGCACGCACCAACTGGGATGTGCCGAAGCACCGTGGTCTCACGATGTTCATCGTGAAGATTCACCAGCCTGGTATTCAGATTGAGCCAATCCGCATGACCTATGGTTCGGCCGAGTTCTGCCAGGAGTTCTTCACTGACGTTGTCGTATCAATCGACGACGTTGTTGGCGAAGTCGATGAAGGTTGGACCGTTGCCTCGTCGCTGTTGTTGCAAGAGCGAATCTCACTTGGTGGTGGTTCACAGTTCACCGTCGGTGCTGGAATGAATCGTGAGTCAGCCGGAACCGACTACTCAATTCTCAAGTTGGCCCGCAGTTTGGGTCAGGCAGATGATCCGATGACACGTCAAGCAGTTGCTGACTATCACGCCACTGCTCATGCGCACCACATCATGTCGGACCGCGTCACCCGCGCAATCGGCAAGGGCATCATGAACCCGTCGTCGGGCTCGCTGTTGAAACTTGCGCATGCAATCACATCAGAAAAGCACGCTCAGGTAACTGTTGATATCGGTGGTTCGGCAGTTGTTGTCGGTGGCGACAATCGCGGCGAAGCACGTGATCTTGGCAACCGCACCCTCACGCGTCAGGGCATCGCGCTCGGTGGTGGCAGCAATGAGATTCAGCGCAACATCATCAGTGAACGAGTACTCGGTATGCCACGTGAGTGGGCTGGAGATGTTGATGTTCCTTACCGCGACGTTCGCCGTAGCGGTGGCGGACCCACGGGCCCAAAGAACTAATCAAGAACTAAACACGAAAGAGGAACACAATGGCTGACTACAAGTTCATCACCTATGAATTGCTGGATGAGGGCAAGATCGCTCGCATCATGCTCAATCGCCCTGAAGCACGTAACGCACAGAACCGTGGACTACTCGTTGAGCTGAATGACGCTTTTCTTGCGGCAGAAGCTGATGATCAGGTGCGTGTTGTGATTCTTGGTGGCAACGGCAAGATGTTTTCATCTGGCCACGACATGGGATCCAAAGTTGCGATGGAGGAGTTCAGCGGGCCAACACCGCACTTCTCACGCAGCATTAACGGTGGCACCCGTGATGGCAACGAAAACCTCACACTGCAGGAATGGCACTACTACTTCCAGAACACATTGCGTTGGCGCAACCTGCGCAAGATCACCATCGCCCAAGTGCATGGTCCGGTCTTCGCTGCTGGTTTGATGCTCATGTGGGCTTGCGACTTGATTGTTGCTGCCGAAGACACGCAGTTTGCAGACGTGGTTGCCACCCGTTTGGGAATGATGGGCGTTGAGTACTTCGCTCACCCATGGGAGTTCGGTCCGCGCAAGGCCA
>CAZXAX010000025.1:21563-25015 GCA_964638795.1 uncultured Bifidobacterium sp.
ATGATGGGCGTTGAGTACTTCGCTCACCCATGGGAGTTCGGTCCGCGCAAGGCCAAGGAGCTGTTG
This sequence comes from uncultured Bifidobacterium sp., assembly GCA_964638795.1. Taxonomy (GTDB): domain Bacteria; phylum Actinomycetota; class Acidimicrobiia; order Acidimicrobiales; family Ilumatobacteraceae; genus CAIYHK01. Next base: position 21,630 of record CAZXAX010000025.1, read on the forward strand.
CTCACCGGTGATGCACTCGGTGTAGACGAGGCCTATGCAATGGGCATGGTCAGCAAAGTGTTCCCGCAAGATCAACTCTCAGAGAAGACCCTGGACTTCGCTCGTCGCATTGCGACACTGCCAACTCAAGCAGCATTGCTTGTGAAGGAAGCAGTGAACCAGAGCCAGGACAACATGGGATTCACAAACGCGTTGAATGCGTGCTTCACGATTCACGAACTCAACCACTCACACTGGGCAATCAAGTCCGGCGGTCAGCGTTGGGTTGCTGTTTCGGATTTCGACGAAGGCGTTCAAGACTGGCGCACAGCACCACCAGTGCTCAATGCAAAGAAGACCGAAGTCGGCGGCTGAGGAAACTCAGTCGCGGAAGTTTTCGAACTGAAGCGGGACCCCGAGGTCCTGAGATTTGAGAAGCGCGATGACCGCCTGAAGGTCGTCGCGCTTCTTGCCTGTTACACGCACTTGATCACCTTGGGTCTGGCTACTGATTCCCTTCGGACCCTTTTCCTTGATCAGCTTGTTGATCTCGCGCGCTTTGTCCGAACTGATACCCACTTGCACGGTCACAACCTGGCGCACTGATTCACCGGTGGCTTGCTCGACCTTGCCCCATTCGATGCCCTTTAGCGAAAGGCCACGCTTCACGAACTTTTCCTCGAGCAACACTTTGAGTGCTCGCAGGCGGTCCTCGCTTGAGGTGCGCAATGTAAGTACGAGCTCTTTTTGTTCAATTGAGGAATCGGTGTTCTTGAAGTCGAACCGGTTATCCAATTCGCGCTGGGCTTGGTCCACTGCGTTGCGCAGTTCTTGGCGATCGACCTCGGAAACAACATCAAAACTTGGCATGCGGACAGGATAGTTGCGGGCCCATGAATCGGGATTCCACTCAGGCGGGTGCTCGGGCTAGCGTTGGAGATCTCGGGTCGGTACCCAAGCGGCCAAAGGGAGCAGACTGTAAATCTGCCGGCGTAGCCTACGTAGGTTCAAATCCTTCCCGGCCCACACGAGACGAGACGGCTGGTCGTTATGACCAGCCGTTTTGCGTTCCCGGGGGGTTTCACGGGCAGTTCGCATGTTGGAAACGATCTGGAAACACTGGGCGTGTTGACTCTTTTTGACTATTAGTTGTCCTTCGTGGACGTATTCAAAAAGGGGTAAACGTGGATTCAGGAAGCCTTGCATGGGTGCTGATATCAGCGGCACTCGTACTTTTCATGATTCCTGGCCTGGCGCTGTTTTACGGCGGCATGGACCGGAGTCGTCATGTACTGAACATGCTGATGATGAATCTCTACTGCGCGCTCGTCGTGCCGATCGTGTGGGTGGTGGTCGGTTTTTCACTGGCTTCCGGAAGCAACGATTGGATCGGCAACTTCGATTTCGCATTCTTGAAGGACATCGGCATTGAAGACGGTGGTGGACAAATCGCAACGATCGCATTCCTCGGAATGTTCGCAGCGATCACGCCCGCACTGATCTCAGGAGCCGTGGCTGACCGTATGAAGTTCTCCGCATGGGCGATTTTCGTTCCACTGTGGTCGCTTCTGGTCTATGTGCCTGTCTTCAAGTGGGTGTATGGCGGATGGTTAGGCGATCGTGGTTCGCTTGACTTCGCTGGTGGAACCGCAATTCACGTGAACGCTGGTATTGCAGCACTCGCTGCAGTGTTGGTTCTCGGCAAGCGCAAGGGCTGGCCACGTGAGGCAATGCCGCCTCACTCGATGCCACTCGTGATCATCGGCACCGGCATCCTTTGGTTCGGCTGGTTCGGCTTCAACGCCGGCTCCGCTCTTGCCGCAAACGGCCAGGCTGCACAGGCATTCATGAACACATTCCTTGCAGCAGCTGCTGCAGGTTTGGCATGGATCGTGGTCGAGTGGTTGCGTGATGGTCATCCGACCACGCTCGGTGCTGCATCAGGCATCGTGGCTGGCTTGGTGGCAGTAACCCCAGCTGCGGGATACGTATCAGGAATGGCACCGATCTTCATCGGTCTCATCGCAGGTGTCGTGTGCTGCTACGCAGTACGCATCAAGTTCAAGCTTGGCTTTGACGACGCACTCGATGTGGTTGGAGTTCACTTTGTTGGCGGTCTCGTTGGCTCGCTAACGATTGGCTTTTTCGCCAATCCTGAATTCTTCGCAGGTGAATTCCACGCAGGAATTTTCTATGACGGCGGTTGGGGATTGCTCGGTGAACAAGCACTTGCAAACCTTGCTGCAATCGTGTGGTCATTCATCATCACCGGTGTGTTGATGCTTGGCCTCAAGAAGACAATTGGAATCCGCGTTAGTGATCAAGCCGAGGCCGAGGGTCTCGACGTGACCGAGCACGCAGAAACCGCGTACCACTGATTCGACTATTCGCAAAAGGGAAACAAACATGAAACTCATAACGGCAGTCATCAAACCGTTCAAGCTCGACGACGCGAAAGAAGCAGTCGTGGCAGCCGGCGCCAAAGGCATCACAGTTAGTGAAGTGCGTGGCTTTGGTCGCCAAGGTGGTCACACTGAGACATATCGCGGAGCCGAATATCGGATTGATTTCATCCCCAAAGTGAAACTCGAACTGTTGGTCGATGACGAAGCAGTAGACACCGTTGTCTCTGCTCTTGCATCAGCGGTCAGCACCGGCAAGATCGGCGACGGAAAGATCTGGGTGACTTCGGTTGACCAGGTAGTCCGCATCCGCACCGGCGAGCGCGGACCCGACGCGCTCTAAGAGCTAGTTACAAAATCAGCTGCATCAACACAACGTCGATCCAGCGACCAAACTTCCGAGCGACCTCGCGCTCCACTCCCACGGTTTCAAAGCCGAGCTTGGTGTGGAGTGCGAGGCTCGCTTCTGTAGTGGCTTCAATACGTGCAAGCACCGAGTGAAATCCGTGGCTGCGAGCGGTGTCGAGCAGGTGACTGAGAAGCACTTTGCCGATTCCCTGGCCAGTGCGGTCACGCCGTATATAGATGGAGTCCTCAACTGAGGTGTTGTAGGCGGGTCGGTCCTTGTAAGGGGAGAGGGCTCCCCAGCCGATTACCTCGCCGGTTTCTGAATCGCAGGCCACAATCGTGGCAAAGGCCCCGGTGCGGGTGAGGATGTAGCTGCGTTGTTCCTCGACCGACCGAGGCACGAGATCCATAGTTACAACGGTGTTCTCGACCTCATGGTTATAAATCTCAGCAATTGCAGGGGCGTCGGCGGCGGTAGCTGGCCGGAGGGCAATTGCGGGCATGGCTCAAAACTAGTCCTTGGCCCTTTTTGTCGGCCTAGAAGTTAGAGCCCCTCACTGGCTAGGCTTGACCCTTGTCCCTATAGGACCTCTATAGGTGCGCGCCCTCTTAGCTCAGTCGGCAGAGCGTTTCCATGGTAAGGAAAAGGTCGTGGGT
>CAZXAX010000026.1:0-12792 GCA_964638795.1 uncultured Bifidobacterium sp.
GTCGCGAGGTTTGACAGAGCTTTTTGAATTTCGTCGTCTGTGGCTCCACGACTCTTGGGAATCCACTTGTCCGGATACCCCATCCAGGCGTCGTGAAGAAGTCCGGCCTCTACGGCCCCAATTTCTTCGGTTACGAGGAGTGCAAAGTGGGAATCACCACGCCATTCCCGCAAGGCATTGATCGCATGCCACGAAGAAAGAAACTGGTTTTCGGGTCGTGGCCATTGCTTGTGGGAAGCAAACAGCACGCGCCCACCAACGGGTGCGGCATCAACCACGGCCCACAATTCCTTGGCGAGTGTGCCTAAGGGCTCCGTAATCTCGGGCGCCAATTGAGTAATCCCTGTTAGAAGAGCCTCGTCGCGCGCTCGATGTATCTCGTGCCAAGTGGCATGGGGGGCAGCATGGTTGAGCGCGAGTTCAAGTAGCTCGCGTTTAATTGTGTAAAACGCTGCAACTACGGATTCGGTCCCCGCAGCAGCAAGTGGAGCAGCACGATACGAAACGTAGTGGCCAAGCCCGCCAGGTACCCCAAGCCTCTCAAGGTTCTGTTGCGCAACTGGATCCCAATAAATCCATCCAATTAAGCGATGAGATGCGAATCCAGCTCTACGCGTAAGTGCAAGCCAGTCAGTCATTCGCCCAAAACTGCGTCAATTGCGCGTTCAAGTTCCTGGTACGTGGTGTACGCCGGATATTCAGGAAACTCCGCAATCACATTCGTCGGCGCACGGAAAAGGAAACCCTTCGTGGCAGCTCCAAGCATCGTGGTGTCGTTATAGGAATCTCCCGCAGCCACAACTCGATAGTTGAGACTCCGAAATGCCTCTACGGCCTTTTGTTTTTGATTCACCTGGCGAAGCTCGTAATCGTCAATGGCATCACCCTTGACTATCAATCGGTGACAAAAAACAGTTGGCATACCTAACTGACGCATGAATGGCCGTGCGAATTGCTCAAATGTGTCCGACAGCAGTATCACTTGGTACTTGCTGCGGATTGAATCCAAGAACTCCTTAGCACCAGCCAATGGTTTTAGTTCAGAAATAACTTCTTCAATGAGACTCATCGTGAGTCCATGGGTACGGAGAATCTCTAGGCGACCCAACATCAATTTGTCGTAATCGGGCTCTTCACGAGTTGTTCGCTTTAAATCTTCTATGCCCGTGCGTTCGGCGACAGCGATCCAAATCTCGGGGATCAACACGCCTTCCACGTCAAGAGCGACTATTCCTTGGTTCGGTTCGCGCGCATTGGTCACACTCACAGTCTTAACTACATGAACACCGAATAAGAAATAGATTCCAGACGCACCATGACCATTGACTCTTGGGGTGATGAGCCCCGATCCGCTGGCCAATACCCAGGCCTTGGTTCTGACCTCTTGTCGAGCCAACAAGCCCCAAACTTGGTAGTTTCGCTTCGTGGTTCTTCGTCTAGACGGTGTTGTGGTTCGGGATTCAATGGTGGCTCGGATCGCAGCCGCAGTCGCAGCCAACAAGGGGCCACGTGTCTGTTTGGCCACCGTGCTTGTAGGTGACGATGGGCCGAGTCAGATTTATGTACGCAACAAGCACAAACTCGCAGAGACTGCTGGTTTTGATTCGCGAAATGTCGTTTTGCCCGCGTCGGCAACCCAGGCGCAGCTAGAGGATTGCATATCTGATCTGGCCGAAGATGCTGGTGTTCACGGAATACTCCTTCAGTCTCCGATTCCGTCCGAGCTTGATTTTGAGTCGGCCGTATCTTTGGTGCCAGTTGAGAAGGATGTGGATGGTCTTACGGTTGCATCTCTTGGCCGATTGGTACGTGGATTACCGGGACACGCATCCTGCACGCCACTTGGAGTTCTGAGAATTTTGCAGCATTACGACATTGCGACCTCCGGAAAGCGCGCCGTTGTGATTGGTCGCTCGACTCTTGTGGGTTTACCGATGGCGATCTTGTTGCAACGAAAAGGTGTGGACGCAACTGTCACCATCGCTCATTCACGTACACAAGATCTTGCTCAGGTGTCTAAACAAGCAGATATTTTGATTGCTGCCACTGGGATGCCACGAATGGTTGATGAATCGTTTGTAAAAGACTCTGCAGTTGTTATCGATGTGGGCATCTCTCGTGTTGATGAAAAAATTGTGGGTGACGTCGATTACGACGCCGTATCTCGAGTTGCGTCTGCAGTTACTCCTATGCCCGGAGGAACTGGGCCCATGACCGTTGGCTGTCTCATTGAGAACACCTGGGCTGCTTATCTGTGGCAGACCCGGGGCCAAGAGCCCAGCATCGTTTAAGGGTTAAATCAGTACCCGAGTGTTGTATTCCACGTGAGATCGCAATTGATCGAACGCTGAACACAAAATCTGAGTTCGTCGGCAATGACGTCTGGTTTCCAGTGAATGATCGCATCACCGTGTGCGCTGGAAGTGTCACCCGAGGCGAGCCTTAGTTTTGCGCCAGGGGGAATCGCATAGCGAACTTCAAAAAACATTCTCGTGATGTGCACCGGATGAGTTTTAGGGCAGTCACCGTTGTCGCTCGGGGTCAAGTGTGATCGGTGATCCGAACTATCTAGATTCTTGCCATCCCAGCAGTCAGGAAAAACCAACATCAAGCGAGTTAAAGAGCTACCAGGGCACTCTGGAATTTCGGGTGTGGGGTCGTCCACCCTTGCACAAGTCCATTCAGCACCCACGCTGATCATCTTGAGACCATTGGGTGGTGCTGTGATGGTGTCAAGGTCCGAACCTGGAGTAGCGCGGTAGTAGGCCGCCGACTCAACTGGAACAATTGCCTCGCCATTGGCATACAGGGTTGGAGTCCAATAGGCAGAAATGTCACCAGATGAATCGCAAACCGAATCAGCTGTTTCGAGAGTTTCCAAAGTGGTGTAGGCGTCTACGCCAACCGCACCAAAGAAGTCGTGTGAGTGTGATGCTTCTGGTGCGCCAGGGTAGAGAATCGGATCATCTGGAGCGGTGTGTGTGTAATCGCAACGCACGCCGAATGAGCCCACGCGATCTTTCCCGGTTTCGGCTATCGGCCCAATTTCGACCTGTGGGTGCCAATGGCCTATGGCGCTCTCCGTAGAGGATTTGCATGCACTTATGGCCGTTGATGCGACCAAGGTGAGCAGGAGTGCCTTAAGGCTTCTTTGGCAGCGCAATGGAGTCAATGAGGGATTGGCTGTTGCGGTCTGAGCCAGGCATGTCACGCGCTGGTTTTGCCGGCGTGGTCAACGGGTCAGGCATGGTCGGCTGTGGTGGTGGATCTTTGATCAACTTACGATCAGCCGACGGCGGATGCTCAGCAACGAGAAGTTCACCAAAAGGCAAACCACCCTCGGTAAATGAACTCGTGGGCTCGCCCTCACAGGGTGCTGCAGTCTCAATGTTCGCTGGTCCCGAAGTTGTGAACTTATTGCCACTAAAGCAGTTGCCGCCAGTTGGATCAGCAACCAGACCAAGGTCAGCAACACGCGAATCTGAGACCTCGTTGTCAATGATTCTGTTTCCAGATACTGGGTACACCTTGTCATCGCTGTTCAACACCGCGGCGATTCCAGTTGCATCATGGTCCCACACAAGATTGCGAATAATGAGGTTGTCGTTGCCACCAGCGACCAAGATGCCGTTGCCCATCGCAAGGAGGGCCGCATCAATTGCAGGTGTATCGGGGTTGTTATTGGAATAGACAATGTTGCCCACGATGATGTTGTCAGCCTGAGGAGCGAGTTTCTCGCCGCTACCAGAGTTCGGCACAATGCCGGCACGGTTGTATCGGAAAGTGGAGCGCATGATTACGAGGTTTCCGCTCGAGTTAGTGCCTGAATATCCGAGCCCGTTGTTCTCTGCAAGTACATCGTCAAGAACTGCGTTGCACGGATTGCACTGACCTATATAAAAGCCGGCGTCAGGGGAGCCGCCACCGTAGGAGTGTTCAAACAAACCATTAACGGAGTCAAACGAGTAGATCCCGTAGTCACCATTACGTATTGCGGTCAGATATGAACCGCGATATCCGTCAACACCAGTCCAGAAAAAACCATTGAATCGATAGTTCATGGCGGTCATGTTTTCGACCGCGACACCATTTGCGCCAACTATTCGAATTCCGTTGTCAAGCTCATACTCGCCGTCCAAGATCACCTTGTTGCGGTCAACACCACGAATAACAACGTCATCGGTCTCGACGGTTACCTGTTCGTTGTAAGTCCCCTCGGCGATAAGTACAAGATCACCAGGGACAGCAGCATCAACGGCCTCTTGAATGGTTGGATAGTCGCCAGGGACGTTGAGAACATGCTCAGCGAGCTTTACTTCACTTGATGATTCACTGCCCGAATCACTGCACGCACTTAACCCGGCCAAAACTGCCAACGAAATTAAGGACGCTCGGATTGCTGATTTCTTCATGATTCCCCCAACTGTCAATAATTTGAGATTACTTCGCCTTCAACTACTCAACGACGATCGTTCCGGCCATGCCGGAGCCCTTTTTTGTCCCGTGTATAGAGCAGTAATAGAGATATTCACCTGGTTTGTTGATAGCGACCTCGTATGTGGACCCTTTTTTAAACGACTCAAGATCAATTCCAAAACCAGCGATGGAATCCGGTTCGGCAAGGACAATGTCATGTGGGTTGGCCCCAACGTTCTCGAACTTTAGGGTTTGTCCGGCTTTTATGGTCACATCCCGCGGGGTGTACTCGTTGTCGGTCACATCAATGGCAACAGCTGGAAGAGAAGCTCCGATTGACAGGTCAACTTTTGTGTCTGCGCCACATGCGACAAGCAACAAAGGAATTGCTAAAAAAATTTTTCTCATGATGTACACCTCGGGCAACTATAGACAGATGTCTTGTGGCCGTACAGGAACGCGCTTGAGATCGACACCAGTGGCGTCACGAATAGCTGCCACAATCGCTGGAGTTACTGAAATGCAAGGTGGCTCCCCAACGCCTTTTGCGCCTAGTGGTGCGTAGGGATCGGGCACCTCGACATAACGGGCTATTACGTCAGGTGCGTCCAAGGCCGTGGGAAGCAAATAATCAGTGAATGATGGATTTCGAACGCGTCCATTCTCGACGATTATTTCTTCCATTACTGCAAGACCAAGCCCTTGAGCGATGCCACCTTCAACCTGCCCGAGTAGGGATAGCGGATTTAGAACACGGCCCACATCCTGCGCAGTGGCAATTTGTACCACCTTCACGAGTCCAAGATCGGGGTCAACATCCACCACAGCGCGATGTGCCACGAACGCAAAAGCGGTATGGCAATCGCCCTGTCCGTTTTCATCCAATTCACCAGTTGGTTGATGATGAAATTCGTAAGTCTCAGAAAACTGCTTCCCTTTGGTAGCGGAGAGCACGGATTCAATGGCATTGCCTTCTTCGTCAACGACATCGGTGCCTTGAATCTGCAGTGTGGAGGAATCGAGTCCTTTACGTTTTGCTACATCTGCGACGATGGCACTGGCGACAAGTTTGCATGCACCATTCACCGCCCCGCCACTCATCCATGTTTGACGTGAAGCCGAGGTCGAGCCTGCTGAACCAATCCCGGTATCAATCGTTTCAATGAAGACCTCGTCAAGGCCAAGAACTGTGCGTGCGATCTGTGGTGCGAGCGTGACGAACCCTTGACCCACTTCAGAGGTGGCAAATTTAAGGGACACGCGTCCGTCTTCCACGGTGCATCTTGCGGTGGAAAAGTCATCAAATCCTTCGCTGTACATCAAGTTTTTAATTGACACACCCCAGCCAACACCGCGACGAATTTTTGACGGTGTTGCGGTCAAGCCTGAACCACCGGGGATGGCAAGAACATCCGTTTCGTTGGTCATGTTTGGTGGCATCGGAATCTCGGCGGTCTCGCGTATGCATTGTGCAACTGGAGCCGAATTGAGTATTTGTTGTCCTGTGATGAGTCGATCACCCGTCTCCATTGCATTAATGAGCCGAATGTCAACGGGGGAGATGCCGCATGCGGCAGCCAACTTGTCCATCTGCCCTTCGTGGGCAAAGCAAGCCTGAACCACACCAAATCCCCGCATAGCGCCACATGGAGGATTGTTGGTACGTACTGCATAACCATCGACTGTTGCGTGTTCGCACTTATACGGACCCTGAACGTGGGTAACCGCATTGATTAGGACCGCTGATGACGTTGATGCATAAGCGCCGCCATCCATGACCACGCGTGCTTCTACCCGCAGAAGGCGACCATCCTTTGTGGCGTGGTGACGCATCCATATGCGTGCCGGGTGGCGGTGTACATGACCGAAAAAACTTTCCTGCCGGCTGTACTGCATCTTTACGGGACGACTGGTACGAAGTGCCAGTAGGCAGCTGTGTACCTGCAGACTTATGTCTTCGCGCGCTCCGAACGCGCCACCGACTCCACCTAAGACAAGACGTACTTTTTCTTCGGGCAAATTGAGGCAAGCAGCAATTTGCGCACGATCTTCATGCAGCCATTGGGTGGCGACATATAACTCAACTCCGGTTCCGCCGGGATCGGGCAGTGCCAGCGCCGCTTCGGTGCCGAGAAACGCTTGGTCTTGCATGCCGAGTTCGTAGTCGCCTTCGACAACGACGTCACCGACGAGATTTTGATCGCCGCGAATAATTTGTTGGCGTCGAATCAAGTTGCCGTCGGGATGTATCGGGGGCACTGATTGGTCAATGGATTTCTCAGGATCGACAAGAGGCTCGAGTACTTCATATTCAATCTTGATCGCAGCTAACGCGCGACGACACGTTTCAGGGTGGTCGCCCGCCACCAAGACCACAGGTTCGCCCATGTAACGGACAAAATCGCGTGCAAGCACGGGCTGATCAGAGGCAATGAGACCGTAAGTTGGTTTGCCTGGCACATCTTCGTGTGTGATTACACATTCAACACCGTCGATCTTCCAAGCAGCGGTGGTATCGATTGAAACAATTCGTGCGTATGCATGTGGAGACCTGAGCGTGGCGCCCCACAACATGTTCTCGGCCCAAAGATCGGACGAAAAAGCAAACTTCCCTTGAACTTTTGGCACTGCGTCGGGCCGCAAAGCTGAAGTACCAAGAACATCACGGCGTGTCCGGGTCTTTACGCTCATTGGCCAGCCCCAGTGCGACGTGCCACCGCGACACTTACAGCATCAAAAATGCGCCCATAACCGGTGCATCGACAGATATTGCCTGATAGCGCTTCCTTTACCTGCATCTCGGTTGGTTGAGGATTGTGTGCCAGCAGATTCTCGACCGCGACGATGAGGCCAGGTGTGCAAAATCCACATTGCACGGCACCGGACTCGATGAATGCTTGCTGGACATCACTGAGGGTTTGACCGTCCCCGATGGACTCAACCGTACGAATATCAGTCTCGGTAGCAGCGGCAGCGAGGACCAAGCAGGAACACACAGCTTCACCGTCGAGCAGAACGGTGCAACTACCGCATTCACCTTGCTCGCATGCACCTTTTGCGCCCGGCATTCCCAGCCGTTCTCTAAGCACATAGAGGAGGCTTTCGCCGATCCATGCATCTTGAACTTCATGTGTTTTGTCATTGACACGGAGTGTGTATGACTGGTTCTCAAGACTCATGATGCCGCACACCTTTCTAAAAGACGCGAAGTGATCACACTCACCGCATGGCGACGGTATTCGGCAGTTGAGCGATGGTCTGTGATTGGTCGGCTTTCAGCGCTGCAGCGGCGACCAAACTCGGCGCATATTGCAGGGTTGATGTTGGAAGGCAAAGAAAGGTCGCACTCTGCGGCGAGCCATTGTTCTGTTTCCACTGCACGAATAATCGTTGGTCCAACCGTTCCCATTGCCACACGCAATGATCGATCTAGTGGGTTGTGTACCAAGCATGCGCTGGCAATCGAGATGACCATCGCATTGCGAACGCCAACTTTTGAATAGCCCTGATAACCAGTGCTCGCGGGCACCTCAACTGCAGAAATGATCTCACCTTTGGTAAGCGCATTGCGCTTGGGCCCAACCATGAAGTCCTTCATTGCCATGCGACGTTCTCCAGTCGATGTGGCAATGATGATTGTGGCGTCCATGGCGTACAGAACGGGTAATGAGTCACCAGCTGGTGAACTGGTGCCAAGGTTGCCGCCCAGAGTTCCAGCAGCCCGAATTTGAGGAGAGCCAACAGTTCGCGCCGCTTGCGCAAGAGCTGGCAACAGCCTCGCTAGGGGGCCAGTTTCCATTTGTGAATAAGGCAGAGCTGAACCAATTCGAATTACGCCGTCTTGTTGCGACCATGAACGCAACTCTTTGATGGAACGCAATGACAGGATGCTTGTAGGTGCACGATGACCAAAGTTCACTTCAACCATAAAGTCAGTTCCGCCAGAAAGAATTTGGGCGTCGGGGACTTCTTCAAGTACGCGAACGGCTTCGCTAATTGATTTTGGTGCGTAAATCATGCTGCCAACTTTGCGTGTAGTCGCTTTGATTGCTCGGCGGCTTTGGCTCGTACTTCGTGGAGGTCGACCCTCGACGGGATCCCATTCGCGAGTAGCTGCTTTCCATCAGCAGTTATCGATATTGGCTTGACTCCTGTTGTGAAAGCGAGATGCCAGGGGTCGTCCATGTGGTCGTAATTCCATGTAACTAGGTCATTTTGTGCTTCTGGAAAGAAAACCAAACCATTTGCTAGCCAAGACCAACTTGTCTCGGGAGTGGCGTGAATGTCATCTGCACGATTTGCGACATAAGCAAGTCGAGCTTCTTCCATCATGTCGGCGCCAATACCGTCGGTGCCGAGAATCACCCGGTTTTTGAATCGTGCTGGCTGGGCGTATCCAACTGCATTGTTCATATTTGAACGCGGATTGTGTGCAATGGTGCCGCGAAGATCTCCGCTCAAGTGCACACAATGGACCAGAAGCCAATTATCACCGGCTAGGTCACGTAAGCGTGCGGCAGCGTCAGCGTCTTCGCGGCCCTCAGATACATGTATGTGAACTCCGACTCCCAAGTCTTGGGCGAGGTCGGTCGATGCCTGAAGAGTGTCATCTGAGCAAGTGAATGCTGCATGAATGCCAACCATGGTCCTATGTCCGGCATCGGCATGTCGTTTGATCTCCGTAAGACCACGTGTGGCGGCTTTGGTCATCTTCTTTGGTAACGAAGCGTCTGCAACGAGCGACCCGTCGTCTTGCCATCGGTCTGTAACGCCGTATGCAGCGATTACGCGAACGCCAACCGTGTCACATGCCCGTTGAATAGCGTCGAGGGATCCTTCGATCGCATTCGGCGATTCATGATGATCGATTATGCAGGTGGTGCCTGACATTAGGGCTTCGGTAGCTCCGAGCATTGCAGACCAATAAATCATCTCGAGGTCCAATGCGGCATCGAGCCGCCACCACACTTGATTCAGAACGTCCAAAAAACTGCCTGGTTCTTTTGGTGGTGCGGGCATTCCGCGCGCCAGGGAGGAGTAAAGGTGGTGATGTCCACACACCAGTCCAGGAGTTGTGTCATTCATCGCTGGTGTCCTTGCGCATCGGAAGACGATTGCGCCAGATGCCGTCGACATCGTGCAGTGCAGCAGCCACCGCGCCTGACGTTGGAACTAGACCAATTTCACCAACACCTTTAATTCCATAGGGGGAGTTGGGTTGGGGCGCCTCAATGAGTCTGACTTCGATCTCTGGAATGTCCTTTGGTCGCAGAATTCCCAGTGCGCGAAGATTCTTGGCGGTCGGAAAACCTGTTCTTGAATCGTGCGGAAAGTCTTCAGTCAGGGCGTACCCAAGACCCATGTGGACCGAGCCCTCAATTTGCCCCTCGCACAGAAGCGGATTGACCGCTCTGCCAACATCGTGTGCTGCGATTACACGAACGATTTCACCGCTGTTGCGATCAGCGATGGCGAGTTGGGCGGCATAACCAAATGTTGAGTGAATAATTGGCTCTTCGACACCAGGGTCTCCAAGCTTCGTGGTCCAATCAACTCGGTATTCGCCGATGTGGTCAACGTCTTTGCTGCAGTTGGCTTGTCGGGCAGCATCACATGCGGCCTTGACTGCCCCTGCCCCCATCAATGTTCCTCTAGAGCCTGTTGTTTGTCCGAGACCCAATTCGCGGGTCGTATCGACAATTACATCAATCAGGGTTGGATCAACCCCTAACTCTTCAATCACAACCTGTGCAGCAACTGTGTTGATTCCCTGACCCATCTCGGTCCATCCGTGACGTACCTCTACGCGCCCATCGGAACGGAAGCGGACAACTGCTTTAGTGATCTCTTTGAAACCGTTACCGAGTCCGCTGTTTTTGAGCCCGAGGCCAACCCCTACAGCAAAGCCATCTTGTCGTGCGCGTTCGTAGTCCTCTTTTACAGCGTCGAGGCATTGTTCTGCGCCAAGACAACCGTCATCCATGCGTTGTCCCGGACCCCAGATCTCACCAGGGTGGATCACATTGCGTTTACGAATCTCCCAGCCACTGATACCAACTTTTTCCGCGAGTCGGTCGAGGACGCCTTCCATTGCAAACTGAGCTTGGTTGGCACCGAATCCCCGGAATGCACCACACACGGGGTTGTTTGTGCGGGCAGCGATTGACTGAACATCAATGTTGGGCACCCTGTACGGACCACTTGCGTGTCCGGCCATGCGTTCCATCACTTTCATGCCGACACTCGCATACGCACCGCTGTCACCGATCGCACGCACATGAAGAGCTGTGAGTTTGCCAGTCTCATCACAAGCGGCGGTGTAGTGCATCGTTACCGGGTGCCGTTTGGCGTGCATGCGGAAACTTTCATCGCGTGAAAGGGTGCATTTCACAGGTTGGTCGAGTAACCATGCGGCGAGTGATGCATGGGCCTGATTGCTCATGTCTTCTTTGCCGCCAAATGCGCCACCGTTGGTGACGAGTTCAACGGTCACTTGGTCGATAGGCAAACCCAGCATGGCAGCAATGTCATTGCGGTCATCCCAGATGCCTTGACCACCTGAATAAACGTGTAAGTGACGGCGACCATCAATGGTGCTTGGAACAGCCAGTGTTGATTCTGGTTCTAGAAACGCGTGTTCAATGCGTTGAGTCTGGAAAGTCTCACTCACCACATTCGGGCTTGCTGCGATAGCTGCTTGAACATCGCCACGGGCATAGCTGCTCACTGAAAGAACATTGGAGTCAGTGCCCCAGACTGCGATCTCTTGGCTATCGATGGCTAGTTCTGGATCGGTGATCGGGGTGTGAACGCGATAAGAAATTGTGACTGCAGCGGCAGCCGCTCGTGCTCGTTCCTTCGTGTCGGCCACGATGACGGCGAGTACATCGCCGGCATACGAAGTTCGACCACCAACCGGAATCATGATCGGCCAGTCCTTATAGATGATTCCGACTTTGAGTTCGCCGGGAATGTCGGCTGCTGTAAAACATGCGATCACGCCTGGCATTTCTTTCGCAGCAGTTAGATCAATTGCTTCGATATCTGCTCGCGTGTGCTCCGTAAAACGAAGCGCGGCATGCAACATGCCGGGCACCCGGATGTCATCTACATATCCACGGTCACCAAGTGCCAGTTCTTTAGCTTCGTACTTCACACCACGAGATCCAATGCCCGCAAGTTTTTCTGATTCTGGAATTGATCCTTTGGCAATAGATTCAATCGCATCAAGAATCTTGCTGTAACCAGTACAACGACAAAGATGAGCTCCAAGGTGTCGCTTCATTTCATCGCGTGTGAGGCTTTGACCCTTCTTGTCCACTTGCGACTTCGCGCGCACAAGGATCCCTGGAATGCAAAAACCGCATTGGAGGCCTCCGCAAGCAGCGAATGCGGAGGCGTAACAATCGCGATCGCTTTCTTCCCAGCCTTCGAGGGTCGTGATCGAAGTGCCCTCGCATTTTTCTAAAGGCTGAGTACAAGACACGATGGCCTTGCCATCAATTTGAACCGTGCAGCAGCCGCATTGCCCCATAGGGGAGCACCCGTCTTTGGGTGAGGTGACACCGAGTTCCTCCCGCAGGGCGGCAAGCAAATGGGGGTGAGCTGTAGATACCGAAACCGCACGACCGTTGACGGTCATGTTGATACGGGGCTTGCCGTCATTGGCGTAGATTTCTTGGCTCACCTTTACAGTTTGTCAAAGGAGTGCCCTCTAAGGGAACACCACCTGGTCATTTCAGTCCAGAATCGCGCCGCGTTGGGTGGATATTGGCCCATAAATCTCAGGCCGGCGGTACTTGTCAAAATCGAAAAGAGTGTCTTTGTACCTTTTGCACCAGTCAAGATCGCAGCGGGCGATCACGAGCTCATCATCGGTAGTTAAAGCTTGGGCAACGATTTGACCCGACGGGGCAACGATGCAGGACTGACCCAGTAGCTCCACGCCTTCTTCCAAGCCGGCTTTAGCAACTCCTACAACCCATGTGCCGTTCTGGTACGCACCAGATTGCATGACCAATGAATTGTGGAACCCCTGCAAGATGTCTTGGCTGGGGTCTGGCACGTAATGAATTGGCGTGTTGTATCCACACAAAATCATTTCCACACCCTTTAATCCCATCAAGCGATAGGACTCAGGCCAGCGGCGGTCGTTGCAGATCATCATGCCAAAACGACCCCCAAAAGCTTTCCACACGTCAAAACCTTCCGGGCCGGGCTCGAAGTAGTAGCGCTCAGCATGTTGGAATGGTCGATCGGGTTCGTGATGCTCGTGGCCAGGTATGTGCACTTTGTGGTACTTGCCAACTACCTGACCCTCGCGGTCAACAAGAATTTGCGTGTTGAAGCGATGCCGTAAACCATTGGCATCGGGTG
>CAZXAX010000026.1:12892-24409 GCA_964638795.1 uncultured Bifidobacterium sp.
CGGTCAACAAGAATTTGCGTGTTGAAGCGATGCCGTAAACCATTGGCATCGGGTGAGGTTAATTCCGCATAACCAAGACAAAAGCCAATCTTGAGTTCGCGCGCCACCTCAAAAATTGGTTTTGTTACTGATGAAGGCATCTCGGTTTCGTACCAATGGTCGGCTTCGGAAATATCTTCGACGAACCACCTTGGAAAAAACGTAGTTAATGCGAGTTCGGGAAAGACAACTAGTTCGACGCCATTGCGTGCCGCTTCTCGTAATAGGTGGACCATTCTCGCCACGGCTGACTCGCGTGAGTCCGTGCGTTGAATGGGGCCCAGTTGGGCTGCGGCAACGGTGATTTCGCGGGTCATAGTTCCTCAGTTCAAGTGTTCGTCGTTAGCAAGAGCCATCATGGTTGCAAGAAGCACGTTCGCGCCTAATTCGAGAAGGTCTGCATCGGTGTGCTCAGCGGGGTTGTGCGAGAGGCCTCTATGCGACTGAGTGAAGATCATTCCTGTTGGGCATATGCGTGCCAACATTTGTGCATCATGCCCTGCTCCCGACGGCAGTCGCATGTAGGTTGCACCCAGCGCAGTTGTTTCGCGTTCAATGACTCGAAGAACGCCATCATCGAAAACAACGGGCTCAAATCGAGCCAGGGGGCGAGAGGAGATCTCGACACCTTCCGTTGATGCAAGACGTTCAAGAAAATCTTGGAATGTCTTTTCGGCATGTTGCAGCAGATCTTCATCTGTGTTGCGGATGTCAACCGTGAGCGTGGCTGATTTTGGTACGACATTGATGAGGTTGGGCACCAATTCAATTCGCCCAACGGTGCAAACCTGATTGCCTCCCATGCTGGTGGCGAGTTCCCGCAGGAAAACGCCAATCATGGACGCTGCATACGCTGGATCATGGCGCATTGACATCGGTGTAGTGCCTGCATGATTGCTTTGGCCTTTTATCACCACTTCCTGCCACGAGATTCCTTGGACACCGGTAACGACCCCTATGGGTTGGTTTTCTACTTCGAGAACTGGCCCTTGTTCAATGTGGTACTCAACGAATGCATGTGGAATCGCTCCTGGACACGGAAGTGCTCCCGCATATCCAATGCGTTCAAGTTCGTCTCCTAGTCGCGGACCATCTATCGCTTTGGTGTCGAGGGCGGTTTCTAAGTTGAGGCCACCCGCATACACGAGTGAACCAAGCATGTCGGGTGCAAAACGCGCGCCCTCCTCATCGGTGAATACCGCAACTGTGATTGGTCGGGATGGTTCCATTCCGGCGCTTTGAAGGGTTTCAATGACCTCGAGTCCGGCAATCACTCCGAGATTTCCGTCGTAGATTCCACCCGTGCGCACGGTGTCGATGTGCGAACCGGTCATAACAGGCGCACCCGATCCAATTCGCCAGGTGCCAAAAATATTGCCGATGGCGTCAATCTCGACGACCAGTCCAAGATCCCTCATCCAGGCAACGACCAGGTCGCGACCCTCTTTGTCTTCGTCGGTAAGGGCGAGTCGGCAACATCCTCCATCGCCCGTGCTACCTATGGCAGCGAGAGCTTGAATTCGCTCTTGCAGGCGTTTGCCAGAGATACGCAGATCGGTCACCATCTCAGTTTACAAACTGTTTAAGCCCCTTAATGGAGAGCACCAAAAACAACTCGCAAACAAATAACCTCGGCAGGCATGGTTAACGCTCGCCAAATCAATCGCCAACGTCTCGCTGACGGTTTCACAGCAGAAGAAGAGTTGTTCAAGAAAAGGAATCCGAACTCGGCTCGCCTGGCAAAGGCAAGCGCCACTCATTTTCTGGCATCAGTTCCAATGCCTTGGATGACCCGTTGGCCGGGGGCTTTTCCGTTGTTTATTGACAAAGCCGAACAGGCCCGTTGTGTCGACGTCGATGGTCACGAATATGTCGATTTCTGTATGGGCGACACGGGGGCAATGACTGGTCATTCGATTCGTGCGGTAACCAAAGCTGTCAAAAAACAAACTAAGCGTGGACTCACGACGATGTTGCCATCACAAGACGCAGTATGGGTTGCGGATGAGCTCGCTTCAAGATTTGGCTTGGCGAAATGGCAGTTGGCAATGACCGCCACCGACGCAAATCGTTTTATCTTGCGAATCGCTCGGCACGTTACGAAGCGACCAAAAATTGCGGTCATTGATTGGTGTTATCACGGCACGGTTGATGAGACGCTGGTGATTCGTGGCCCAAGCGGTGAGACACTTAGTCGGCCTGGGGCTATCGGCCCACAAGTAGATCCATCTCTCACGACGCGAGTCATTCCATTTAATGACCTAGATGAACTTGACCGAACCTTGGCCTTCGGCGATGTTGCCGTGCTTTTAATGGAGCCCGCGTTGACCAACATTGGCATCGTGTTGCCTGATCCTGGATATCACGAAGGCGTTCGGGAAATCACGCGCAAACACGGTGTACTGCTTGCCATTGACGAGACCCACACAATTTGTGTTGGTCCAGGGGGCGCAACAAAAGCCTGGAAATTGGAGCCCGACCTTTTCGTGATCGGAAAACCCATCGCTGGCGGAGTCCCCGCTGCTGCCTATGGGATGACAGAAGAAATTGCTGACTTGGTTGAAAGCGATATCCATGGTCACGAGATCGATGTGTCAGGAATCGGTGGAACGCTGACAGGCAGCGCACTCGCAATGGCGGCGATACGTGCCACTCTGTCGTCATCGTTACGAGAGCAAGACTTCGCTAAAAGCATTCCGCTAGCGCAGAGTTGGACTAACGGTGTCCGCGATAGTTACGAGGCTCTGTCCCTCCCTTGGCATGTCCAGCAACTCGGCGGTCGTGCTGAATATTGGTTTTGCCCGCCGCCAAGAAACGGTGCTGAAGCTGCGGCCTCAGGGGATGCCCTGCTTGAGTCGTATTTGCATCTCTTTGCCCTTAATCGTGGAGTGCTACTGACGCCATTCCACAACATGGCCTTGATGTCCCCTTTTCATACCGAGGACGATGTTCAGAAACACACACGAGTGTTCGCTGAAGCAGTGGTGCAGATCTCTGATTAGCCGAAAATATTCAGCCAAGTTTGTTTGTCACGAGGCTGGTAGACGTAGTTGTGTTTTTTGATCTCTTCCATCTGTGCAAATGGTGCCGCAGAATAACGATGACCTGGAAAGAGAATTGTTTGATCTGGCAACGAAGCAAGCTTGTGCAGACTGTCGTACATGTCAGCCGGGTTTGATCCTGGGAAATCGGTTCGACCACATCCGTCAAGAAACAGAGTGTCACCGCTAACGCAGGCACCATCAACTATGAAGCATTGACTCCCAGGAGTGTGGCCAGGTGTGTGGAGCATCTGAATCGGAACTTCCCCAATTTCGAAGACATCACCAGAATCATGCAGTACTAAATCGTTTTGGCTGAGTCCAGAAGATTTGAGCACCCATTCAGACTCGGGTCGCTGAACGTGAAGTTTCACATTGCGACGACCAAGCAATGCCGCAACCCCCTCAATTTCAAAGTTGCCGATTTTCCCCCCTATGTGGTCGGCGTGGAAGTGGGTCCCGAGGACATCGGTGATGGTCATTCCGTCAGCTTGGGCGATGTCATCAATTTCCAGAACGGCATATGCCGGATCGATAACCACACATTTTCCGGCCTCACGATCCCCAATCAAGTAGACAAAATTGACCATCTGTTGAGCAAACGGATCCTCGCGGGCAAAGTCCTGCCCTGACAGTAACTGGCGGAAATAAAACTGCGATGGCATGAAATTGAGGTTAACGCCCTGACAAGCGACCACACTAGGGAGATGGGTTCTCTTCCAGATCAGACACTTGCAGCCGGAGATCGATTATTGGTTGGGTCGCGAATGATCACAGTTTCTGCGGAACTCGCGACTCAATTCCAAGCCGGTGATTTGCTTGCTGGCATCGCAGAAACGGGGGAGATTCTTCACATACCCGCAGTAGAGGCAACGTTGGCATTCGACGCAGTCACAAAAGCCGTAGAGGCCTTTGCGAAATTGCAGTCCATCGCTCAGGATGCGGTAACCGTCTTCTTTGAGAACTTTGCGAAATTTCTTGAGAATGATGAAACTTTCTCGCCAATCGCTGAAGCAAATAAGAGTGACTTGGTTGATGCAAAGCAACGCGGTCGTTCGACCACCAGACTTGAATTGTCTCATTCGATGCGCGCGGACATGATTGCAGGGCTGAGAATGTGGGCCCAAACGAGGTCGTCTGTTGGCGAGATTGAACTCGCAGTTGACAGATCTGGGCTATCCGTTGAGGCGATTCGCGCCCCATTGGGTGTTGTTGCATTCGTCTTCGAAGGGCGCCCCAATGTGTTCGCAGACGCGACAGGTGTGTTGCGCTCGGGAAACTCAGTGGTATTTCGAATTGGTAGTGATGCCCTGCGGACCGCCCAAGCGATAATGAAACATGCGGTTCAGCCCGCATTGAACGTAAGTGGCTTGCCCAACGATGCAGTGGTACTTCTCGAATCGCGCACCCATGCCGCTGGATGGGCACTGTTTGGCGACGGCCGACTCGCCTTAGCTGTCGCACGAGGCAGTGGTGCTGCCGTAGCCCAACTTGGAGCCATAGCCCGCCAGTCCGGTGTCCCCGTTAGTCTTCACGGCACAGGCGGAGCATGGATGATTGTGCGGCCCAGCGCTGCTTCGGAGTGGATTCGTAACTGTGTGCGCTGGTCGCTCGACCGCAAAGTTTGCAATACCTTGAATGTTCTGTGTCTGCCTAGAGGAAGAGACGCTGCGTGGGATCAACTGATTGCAGAAGCGATTGCCGAAGCCGCTCAAACAAGAGGCGAATTAGGAATTGTGCATTTAGTCGGGGATGACCCTGGATTGGTCGCCGCATTAGAAGCTGCAGCTGTGCAAATTGAATCAAGTGTTGAATCCGATCTCTCAATTGAATGGGAGTGGGAGACAAACCCAGAACTTTGCGTCGTTACCGTTGACACCCTGTCTGAAGCGATGGACTTGTTCAATCGTTATGCGCCTAATTTCATAGTTTCGCTGCTGTCAAATGACGACCATGAACACGCTGAGGTATGGCAGAAATGCAATGCGCCATTCGTCGGAAATGGTTTTACTCGGTGGGTTGACGGTCAGTTTGCTCTCGATAAACCAGAGCTCGGTCTATCGAATTGGCAATTCGGTCGAATGCTTGCACGCTCGGGAGTGTTGTCAGGCGATTCGGTTTATTCCGTTCGCCTGCGGGCGCGTCAAAGCGATGAGAATCTGCGCCGCTAAGGCTGCAACACAACGTTGTCAATGAGGCGAACGTCGCCAAAAAATACAGCGACCGCCAGCACGCAAACTCGATTGATCTCGGCTACCGATTGCAGAGAACGGGCATCAGCTACCTCCACATAATCAATACGCGCTGACTCTTCTTGTCGGATGATCGTGTTTACCGACTTGATGAGGACGCTTGAGTTCCTTTCCCCTTGGTCGAATTGCTCCTTGGCTGTTTTCAACGCTTGCGGAATTATCTTTGCGGCTAAGCGATGGTCGGGCGCGAGTCGTTGATTGCGACTACTTAATGCGAGACCATCGGATTCTCTAACAGTCGGGTAGCCAACAATCTTGATACTCATATCTAGATCAGCAACCATCGATTTCACTATGGCAAGCTGCTGGAAATCCTTTTCGCCAAAGATGGCTACGTCTGCTTTTGTGGCATTGAATAGCTTGGCGACCACAGTTGCCATTCCAATGAAATGACCGGGGCGCGCTGCGCCTTCCATGGATGTAGCCAATTCCCCAGGGGAAACGACGGTGTCAAACTCTGGTGGATACATGGAGTCGTGGGACGGTGCGTACACCGCAGACACACCAAGCCGCCGGCAAATCTCGAGGTCATGTTCGATCGGGCGCGGGTATTTGTCAAAATCCGCTGCCACATTGAATTGAAGGCGGTTGACAAATATTGAGACCACTACAGCGTCAGACAGCTCCGCAGCTCGCAGGATAAGTGCTTCGTGGCCGAGATGAAGAGCGCCCATCGTTGGAACGAAACCAAGCGTCTTGCCCGCAGTTTTTTCCCGAGTGGCCCACTCGGACATAGCTGCCGGAGTCTCAAGCAGAATCATTACTTGTAGCTGTGCGCCGCATCGGGCCAGTCACCATTGCGGACCTCGGCTGCATAAGTCTCAATCGCTTCGGTAATCGTGTCATGAAGGTTCGCGTATTTCTTTGCGAATGTAAATTCGCGCTTGGTGATACCAAGTAGATCGTGCAGCACTAGAACCTGACCATCGCATTCCACGCCCGCACCGATACCGATTGTCGGGATGGAAACTTTGCGAGTGATTTCACCAGCTAGGTCGCTAGGCACTCCCTCGATTACGAGAGCAAATGCTCCGGCTTGGTCAACTGCATGAGCATCGTCCAGAAGACGGTCGCGTCCGCCAGGCTCGTATCCCTGGGCGCGTCCTTGTACTTTGTGACCACCCATCCTGTGGTAACTCTGTGGCGTCAAACCGATGTGACCCATCACCGGAATGTCCATACGTGCGATTGCCGCAATCGAGTCAGCCACATTCACGCCGCCTTCAAGCTTCACCGCGCCAGCACCAGCTTTAATCAATGCTGCTGCTGAAGCAATCGCCTGACCAACCCCAACTTGATAACTACCAAATGGCATATCGCCTACAACTAGCGCTCGAGGATTTGCGCGCGACACCAATTTCACGTGGTACGCCATTTCCTCAAGTGTCACAGGAATTGTGTTGGAGTGACCCTGCACAACCGTTGCTACAGAGTCACCAACCAAGATGCAGTCAACTCCAGCCTCATCAACCAGGGTTGCAAAAGTTGCGTCATAAGCCGTGACCATGACAATGCGCTGCCCGTCGCTCTTCATGCGAGCAAAGTCAGGGACCGTCACGGACTTTTTGGCGCTTGTCATAGCGGAAAACGCTAGTCCCAGAGAGCTAAAAGCTCCGAGTCGTGATCAACAAGGGTCTTTGGGTCGGCGCACACCTCAACAATCGCCTTGTCTTTGAGTGTGAAAGGGCTCCAAGGTGCTTGCCCCGATGCGAATTCGAGCACTTTGCGGGAGAACCAAGTTGCGATTGATTCGGCCTGCGGAATCTCACCAAGGAAAAACGAAATCCCTGGCTTGTCAAGATTGTCAAATACGAACGGGATATCCATCGCATGACAAGAACCAAGAATTCCATCAAATGACACCGTTGAAGTGGTGAACCAGTACACATAGGTTTCGGCGCCGTGCTCTGCTCGACGTCGCGCAAGATCACGTGCGGGCACGCGGAATGTTCCGTCAGTTTCAACAGCAGACAGAATCCACGACGGATCTGCCTCTGGATTCTTTTCACGATACTGCTGATATACCGCTTCCGCCTTCTCGCCGAATCGTGGTCGCATTCGCTTGACCACATCCTCGGTTTTGAGATTCTGCAATGTTGGATCAAAGGCTGTGAAGAGTCGGTTCTCGTCTTTTGTTGTTCCAATTACAAGAGGAAGTGCACACCGAGCAGCGGCTTCGGTGATGTCCGGAGATAGGTGCGTTCCGCCATGAGTTGGACTAAACGAATTAAAACCGCGATCACGGGTTTCAACTACGACGGTTTGCGCCGCAAGAATTTCATCAACGGAACAAGTCGCGGGATCAGTGCAACCACTTGCCCGCAGGGCGTTTCTGAATTCGTTTTCTCGGAGCGTCGCAGTTTGTTGGTCTCGGTATTGCCCGAGACTCGGGCTTAGAGCAACTACTCGCGATGCAATCTGTTCAATACCAGGAGACGCCATAAGCGCTACGACGCTGCTGCCGCCAGCGCTTTCGCCAAAGATCGTCACGTTCTCAGGGTCCCCGCCGAAACTGGCGATGTGGTTTTGAACCCAACGGAGGGCATTCAATTGATCGCCTAAACCCCAGTTGTTGTCGCCAAGAAAGCCAAATGCTCCAAGTCGGTAATTAATGGTCACCACCACATAGCCGTGTTTCGAGAGATTTGTTCCGTCATACCAAGGTGTTGCGCCATTCCCGTTGAGGTATGCGCCACCGTGAATCCACACAAGGACTGGAACGGGGTGGCCGACACTCTCTGGCGCAAACACATTCAAAAATAAACAATCTTCGGACATCGGCAGTGGCGGAGTGCCGAGCATCTTCTCAACCGTGCCTGGAGTCTGCGGGGCAGTAGGGAGGTCCGCCACATCGCCATTAAATTGCTCAATCGTGTCGAGTAAGACCGAGTCTTGAAATCGTTGGGCTCGCGCATACCGGATGCCATAAACCGAACGCACGCCGTTTTTGACTTTTGTATTTAGTGACAGTTCCACACAGGCAGGGTAGCGTGACCGCAGTGCATAGGTTGATCCATTGGGTGTGGGCGCGGATCCAATTACATGGCGCCATCGGACCATCCACCCATAGAGGCCGGAAGTTCGGGCGATTCGGGGACAGAAGCATCATCTGTTTCCCGCCCAACACGATCTACAACGAGCACTACGTCCACATCGGCAGTGACACCATGATCGGGCCAGGCGTGACACTTAGTGCAGGCATGATGCCAGGGCAGCAATGCATAACCGATCCCGTGGTGAGCATTGGCGATCGTTGTCTGATTGGGCGGGGGAGCGGGATCGTCGGTCATCTTCGAATTGAGATTGGTAACGATGTTTGGACAGGACATCACATCTACATAACCGATCAAAACCACGGTTACGAAGACGTCACGACCACGATTTCCCAACAAATACAACCCGAGAGAGAAGTTGTGATCGGCGACGGTGCGTGGATCGGCCACGGCTCTGTAGTGCTCCCGGGCGCCCGCATCGGCAAGCACTGCGTAATTGGAGCCAATTCAGTCGTCACCGGAGTGATACCTGACTTCAGTGTTGCAGTAGGTAATCCGGCCCGAGTGATTAAGCAATACGTAAATGGTGAATGGAAGCGCGTCTAACCAGCTACATCAGTTGGTGGCGCGCACGATCCCATATTGTTCTCATTAGCAAAGGTCAACAATCGTTCGCTGATGGGAACGCCTTCGATGGCAGTTTCTGAAAAAGTCACATTGTTGCCCGCACGCAATTCAGCAATGTACTCACGACGGTCCTCGAGATAGGTCCTGTATTCGGCAAGCCAAAGTCGAACCACATTGCGACCATTCTCGTCCGACGGTGTACGTAGTCCTAGTTCTTGAACCATCGCATCGAGGCCGTCAGTTGCTTTTTCAACCAAGCCCGCGCGTTTTGTGAGTTCTTCTGGTGTGCCTTCTATGCGAGAAAAATCGGCGAGCTTAAATCTCTCTTGTTCGGCCTTGACACAGATATTTTCTGCGTACTCGGGCCACGATTTATCACCAATCAGATTCCTCTTGTTTGTGTCAGCGATGAAGAACGCATAAATCCAAAAGGCAGCTAATACGAGACAAAGAAGTAGTGCTGCAATTCGACCCAGTCGAAGTCGGCGTACCGACTCATCGTTCATGATTATTCAGGACTTCTTGGGACGGTAAAACATGAGCAATTGGCCGACGCCGCCAACAACTCCAACTCCAAGCGCAATCCAGAAACCGCTAAAACCCGATGTATCAAAAATCCCAAGGGCGTTGTCGATGCTGGCTTGACCACCACCAAGCGTTCCCGTAGCGAGTGCGGCAACAATTATCGCGCCGTTGTACTCCCAACCACCCTTGGTTATTAGGTATCCAGATTTCCAGTGCGCCACATAGCCCGCAACAATCATGAGCCCAACCATCGCCGCAGATGAAAGCGGCGTGAGAAAACCAAGAGCGAGAGCTAACCCACCAAAGATTTCAGTCCCGGCCGCCGCGCGCGCTTGCCAAGTTGGATATTTCATGCCGATTGACCCAAACCAGCCCGCGGTACCCGCTAGCCCACCTTGACCAAACACTTTGTTATATCCGTGCACGACCATCGAAAGGCCAAAGCCGACTCGAAGAAGCAGGGAAGCGAAATCCAGTGTGGAGAATGTTGATTCAGTTACAGCAAACATGGCATCTACGCTAGGCGGGTGCCCGCGGGAATCAATGCATTTCATCGCTTCTTTACTTGTGTGAGCCTCGCTTGTCTATTGCTAACTGGCTGCGGCTCTCCCGCGAGTGAATCCGCCTACTGTGTTCGCTTGAAGTCGGCCCGCTCGTCGTTGGCTCATCTTGCGGCTACGACTGAACAACTCTCAACCGTCAGTGCCGGCGATGCAAGGGATGCCTTTGAGGCGGGAATCGCTGAACTCGACTCCCTATCAGAACTGTCTCCGACCAGTTTGACCGACGAACTGGACACGATCCGAAATGCATATCGCACCATTGCGATGGAATTAATCGAAATCAACTGGGATACAGCTACATACGTGTCGTCTAGCGCTGCCGAAGCACAACTGGAATTGGTTACTGGAAACAGTGTGAATCAGGCCATAGCCCGAATTGGTGTTGATTCCAGCGAGCGTTGCAAATTTGATATTGATTTCATGGCAGAAACCGCTGACACTTTGGTGACACTGCCACAACCGCCAGTACCCGATATCTCACAACCTGATCTCACTATTGAACCTGTCGAAGGTGACAGTGCGACGATTGCGCTTGGGCTCGTTATCGCCGATCGCTATGAACTAGCAGTAACTGACAGTGAGGCATTGTGTTTGGGTACTGCGTTCAACGCCGCGCCCGAGACGGGATTGCTTGGTGAGACAGAAATCGATGTTTTCTATCGACAAATATTTAAATTTTGCGGAATAGAAATCAACTGACAGCGTCTCGGTTAATCCCGATCTCTTCTAGAGTGCAGGCGTGGAAATTGTGCTCGTGCGTCATGCGGAACCGGAATGGGTCAAAGACGGAATCAACTATGACAACCCTCCGCTAACTGAACGCGGGTTCAGACAAGCCGAGTTGCTCGCAGAGTCGTTGCGAGGTCAATCCTTTACCGAATTTCATGTTTCGCCGCTCGTGCGCGCGCAACAAACCGCCGCCCCATTGACCAGTGTTTTGTCTGCCACGCCAGAAACTTCTAACTGGCTAGAGGAGATTCGAAGCGAGATCTGGCACGGTACTCCTGCTGAGAAAGCAGAGGAAGCGTTCAGGAAAGTGCGCACTCTTCCCTCCCAGCAACGCTGGGTTGGGCTCGAAGGAGGCGAGACGGTTCGCGATTTTGTTGATCGCATTCATCTTGGGGCCAGCATTTTCCTCCGAGAGCACGGAATTTCTCGCGTCGATTCGGATCTTCCGGTTTGGGATATTCAAGATGACCGTGGTGCCATCATCCTCGTAGCTCATGCAGGCACGAACAGCGTTGTGATCTCGCATCTTCTGGGCCTTGACACTGTGCCATGGGAGTGGGATCGATTTGTGCTCGGCCACACCTCTGTCACGCGTATTGAGGCGATGAAGTTGGGTGATGGCTACACATTTTGCCTATCAAAGTTGAGTGATGTCGAACACTTGCCAAGGGACATGCGAACTCGTTGAGTTTTCTTATTTAAGCCCCGGCTGCAGTGGCACAACGCTGCTCTTGCAGTTGTCAATCGC
>CAZXAX010000027.1:0-23711 GCA_964638795.1 uncultured Bifidobacterium sp.
GCGTCTGTACTTGTGTCGGGTGCAGCAGCTGGTGGCAGAACTTGGAAATCCTGGGCCATGTAGGTGGGGACATTGAAGTTTGAGCGTCCGCCGCTCACAACAACATCTTCACCAACAACTTCAACTTCCACTGCGCCATCAGCGAGTGAGCGAACGATGTCGTTGAACAAGCGAGCACGGGGAACTGATACACCGTTGGTTATTCCTTGAACGGGGATTGTGCAAGTGATGATCTGATCTGTATCTGTGCAAGCAAGCGAAAGTAAATCTCCTTTCACTTCGATTCGCACTCCAGCCAGAACAGGTGAAGATGCAGTGCGGCTGCCGGAAGCGCGAACAACGATTGCCAGAGCATCGGCGAGCGCTTGGCGTTCACAACGGAATTTCATCGAGCGGCCTTTCCACACAGGAAGTTATTAACCAGTGATTTTGTATAGAACCCTAATAACGGTAATAAGTGTTGTGGATTGTGGAAACGACACCGCGGAGCCTTATCTGGCACGAAAGTGGGCTGTGTGAACAGAACACCTGAGTTCCACAGGACACGGTTGTAGTTTTCCTGGGGGCGTGGATAACTAAAAGTTATGCACTGGTTTTCTTGGTTTGTCCGCAGGTGTGTACCCAGGTTTTCCACCGCGCGAGTTTTGGTGTCAGAAATCATGCTTTCTTGAGCTTTTGTGCGAGGTTTGTGACGCGGTCGAACACCTGCTGGCGCTCTTTCATCATTCTTTGGACCTTGTCAACGGCATGAATGACGGTTGTGTGATCACGGCCGCCGAACAAGCGGGCGATCGCTGGGTAACTGAGATCGGTTAGTTCACGGAACACGTACATGGCCTCTTGGCGTGCGGTGACCAAGGGGCGCTGGCGGTTCTTGCCACGCAAAGCTTCCACGGTGAAACCGAGATAGGCAGCAATCTCAGCAAGGAGCTCTTCGTCTGTGCGGATCTTTGGTGCCTGGTCTGAGAACAGGTCAGAAAGCAGCGACTCGGCCATCGTGATGGTGATTGGCACCCGGTTGAGGCTGGCGAATGCGGTGACTCGGATCAGCGCACCCTCGAGCTCACGGATGTTGGTGCTCACGCGACTAGCGATGTACTCAAGCACGTCATCGGGAATTGTCGCGTGGTCACGCTCGGCCTTGTTGCGCAAGATGGCCAGCCGGGTTTCCATGTCCGGTGGCTGAATGTCGGTGATGAGACCCCAGCGGAAACGTCCGCGGAGACGATCTTCGAGCGTTGGGATGGCGTCCGGAGTGCGGTCTGAGGAGATAACGATCTGCTTGTTGGCGCCGTGTAGCGAGTTGAAAGTGTGGAAGAACTCCTCCTGGAGACCCTCTTTGCCTTCCATGAACTGGATGTCGTCGATCAGAAGAACATCAACTTCGCGGTAGCGGCGCTTGAACGCTGCAGTGGAGTTGGTTCGAATCGCATCGACGTACTCGTTCAAGAATGTTTCGGTTGAGACATACCGCACCTCGTAGTGCGCATAGTGGTGATGTACGTATGCGCCAATTGCGTGCAATAGGTGGGTTTTTCCGAGTCCAGCCGAGCCGTAGATGAAAAGCGGGTTGTATGACCGACCAGGGGTTTCAGCCACTCGCAAAGCGGCGGCCAGAGCAAATTGGTTTGAAGTTCCCTTAACGAAATTGTCGAAGGTATATCGCGGGTTGAGACCCGCGGCGAGACCAGGCTGGGTCGATACAAGCTCGGCATCGGCAAGAACTGGCGCAGTATCCACTTCGGAGTCTTCATCTTCGGAGTTCGGGTCAATTTCAACCACGATGTCGTGGCTGGGTTCGCCCAGCTCGGTCAGCGCCTCGGAGATCATTGGCATGTAACGAGCGAGTATCCGGTCACGCACGAGGGTGTTGGGCACAAGAAGGGTGAGGGTTCCATCATCAACCTCTGCCGAAACGTCGTTAAAAGTCGAGTACCAGACCACCTCGGAGACCTGCTCCTTCAAAAGTGGTGAGACCTTTGTCCACAGCTCCTCGGTCTCGTTCACCTTTCCCCCTCTTGCATTTCGTTGAAATTTGATACTGACAATCCACAGGTGAATCCACAGCGTGTGGACATCTGCCCCTTACAAAATCGGGGTTTCATGCCCGATCCCGTCAGGGGACAGCACCATAGCAGGGCTGTGGACAACTCCAAACCAGAGCCGATTCGTCCCCTCGTGGAAGCTCTCAGGTTGCCCAACCGAAGCCAAAACACCTACCCTTGAACGGTCTTGTGGGCTTCGTGCCCATGGTTTCAACAGGTGAAGTCGAATCTCGTTAGGTCTAGGTCATGAAGCGCACATTCCAACCCAATACTCGTCGTCGTAAGAAGAAGCACGGGTTCCGCAATCGCATGAGCACCCGCGCCGGTCGCGCTGTGCTGAAGAGCCGTCGCGCCAAGGGCCGCTACCGCCTCTCCGCTTGATCGACCGCATTCACGAACGCACAATCTTTGCCCGCATGCGGGTGGAAGGAAAGAGAGTGCGTTCGGGTTCGCTCTGGTGTTCTGTGATCCTCGACCCATCTCTTCCCGCTCCGAAAGTGGCATATGCCGTCGGTAAACGCTCAGGCTCAGCTGTTGCCCGCAACCGCATCAGGCGCCGTTTGCGCCCGCTAATGGCTGCCAATTCGAGCCAACTTCCACGCGGCTATTTCTTGGTTGGCGCGTCGAGCGAGGCGGCCACGATGTCGGCAACGGCCCTGAATTCCGAGGTCGCTCAGCTCGTGCAACGGGTGCGTAAGGTGGCAGGGAATGCGTGAATTCCTGATCCGCGGAATCGACTGGTACCAAAAGGCCCGCGAGGGTCGGCCCTCGCCATGCCGGTTTACCCCGAGCTGTTCTTGTTATGCCAAGGAAGCCATTGAAATCCACGGCGCTGGGCGTGGCTCTTGGCTGGCAGCACGGCGCCTGGTGCGCTGTCGGCCACTTGGTCCCTCCGGTTGGGATCCCGTGCCTGAGCCGAAAATTTCTGAAACCCCGAGTTTGAACGGACGGTAACCAAAGTGTTTGACGCCGCAGCCTGGCTTGTTAATCAGTTTTTCAGCCTGACGCATAATTATGCACTTGCGATTGCCCTGGTCGCCGTGGTCATCATGCTGTTGATCACACCGCTCACATTGAAGAGCACCAAGGGAATGCTCGAGATGCAGACCCTCCAGCCCGAGATGCGCCGTCTCCAACAGCAGTACAAAAACGATCGGCAAAAACTGAACGAAGAGATGATGAAGCTCTACCAAGAGCACAAGGTGAACCCATTGGCATCATGTCTGCCATTGCTGGCGCAGATGCCGATCTTCATCATCATGTTCCGAGTCCTAAATGGGCTCACCCGGGTCGGGTCTGATGGCACGTTTGACCCCGATTATCTGGGCAAAACAACCGAGCTTTATCAAGCGCTTGATGACAAGACCGAGATGCTCTCCATCGGATTGAACTTTGCCGAGACCCCACTTGAAGCACTGCAGGACAACTTTGTGCGGGGCCTTCCCTACCTAGGCATGGTTGTGGCATTGGCTGGGCTGTTCCTTATCCAGCAAAAGATGATCGCCAGCCGAACCGCCAGCCCAACGATGTCAGCCACGCAGGCCAAAGTGATGCAGTACCTGCCGGTTGCGTTTGCGGCCTTCCAGTTGTTCCTGCCAACCGGCCTCGTGATCTACTACGCCACCCAGGCCGTGATCCGAATTCTTCAGCAGGGATACATCACGAAGCGTTTCTACGGCAGCGAACATGCAATTGGTCGCAAAGCCCAAGAGGCGTCGGCGAAGGCCCGCGAGATCAATGAGAAGGCCAAGAAAGAAGACCGTGGCCCAGCGCCAAAGGACAAGAACCAGATCGTTAGCAAGCGGATAACACCGCCGAAGAACAAGCCAACCCCGTCGGCAAACAAGCCCAAACCCTCGGGTGGGCGCCGACATCCCAAGCCGCCGTCTCGCTGACGGCGCCTCATTTAGCCAGCAAAGGAAACACCATGGAATGGGTAGAAACGACTGCCGAGACAGTTGAAGACGCTAAGCGCATCGCTTTGGATCGCCTCGGAGTAGACGAGTCCGAAGCCGAAATCGAAGTGATGGAAGAGCCCAAGCAGGGGCTCTTTGGTCGCACACGCGGGGAAGCCCGGGTGCGCGCCCGGGTGCGTCCGCAAACACCGCGGTCAAAGAACCCGCGCCGGGAACGCAGCCAACGTGACGGTGGCAACAATCGCAAGAAGACCAACGGTGGGCAGAACCGCCAACGGCCAAAGGGAGACAGAGTGGACAACGAACGCAGCGAGCGCCCACCGCGCGAAGACCGTGAACCCGTGGACCCCGCAGCTGTTGCGGCCGAAGCCGAGAAGTTCCTGCTCGGTTTGGCCGAGGCTTTCGAGACCCCAGGCAAGGTCACCGTTAACCGCGAGGCCGAGGACATGGAAGTCCGTCTTGACGGCGAGAACCTTGGATTGATGGTTGGGCCAAAGGGCGCCACATTGTTGGCGATCCAGGACCTGACCCGAGTGGTAAGCCAGCGCCGTCTTGGCGATCATGACAGCCGCCTGCGCATTGATATCGCTGGGTATCGTGAGCGCCGCCGTGACGCGCTCTCCCGCTTTGCAATGAAGGTTGCGGCCGAGGTCAAAGAGTCAGGAATCGCTCGTTCGCTTGAGCCGATGTCTTCTGCTGACCGCAAGGTGGTCCATGACACCCTGGCCGAGGTCGATGGCATCGACACCAGGTCTGAGGGCGAGGATCCGAATCGCCGCGTGGTGGTAGCACCCGCCTGATGTCAGGTACCGACGCTTGAACTATCCGTCGGTCACCCAGAACCGAGTCCTGCAAGAGGTGCTTGACCGCGCCCGCAACGTGGGTGACCTCGGGCCCGAGAGCAACGACTCGGTGATTTCCCAATCACTCAAGTTCATTGACGCAATTCCCGCTGGCACGTCCGAAGTCGCCGACCTTGGCTCGGGGGCAGGCATACCGGGCTTAGTGCTTGCCCTCGCACTGCCCCAGCTAAAGGTACGACTAGTGGAGCGAAGCCAGAAGCGCTGTGATGGCCTCGTCCTCGCCGTTGGCAAACTTGGGCTCAACGACCGGGTGAATGTTTACTGCGGGGAGGCCCAGCAAGTTGCTCGCTCTGCCGACTGGCCAGGCGGAGTCTCCGTGGTGATTTGTCGATCCTTCAGCCCGATTGAGGAAATGTTCACCGCCGCTACCCCGTTGATGACCCCCGACGCCGTTCTTTTGGTATCTGAACCCCCCGATTCAGATGGTTCTAGGTGGACACAGAACCCGCCCAAGGGCTTCGCCAAACCCTCAATCACATCGGGAATCGCTTTATTTGCAAGAAACTAAATGTTCCACATGGAACAACGGGGGGTTTGGCGAGGATCTCCGAAGTTCCACGTGGAACATTTCCCCGGAATCCTCTGCACTCTGAAACAGGCTGGGTATTATCGGAAGTGGATTTCGCCTAGCGAGGAGCCCTCCAGCCAATGTCTGAAACCGATCACAAGACCCGCATCATCGCGGTTTCCAACCAAAAGGGTGGCGTGGGCAAGACGACAACCACTGTCAACCTTGCAGCGGGCTTAGCCGAGGCCGGCAAACGCACTTTGGTGATTGACCTTGACCCACAGGGGAACGCATCAAGTGCGCTCAATATGCGGGCCAACAATCTCGAATCAACGATCTACAAGGTGATCCTTGACGAGACGGACATGGATGATTGCATCGAACCCTCCGAGATCAAGAACCTGTTCCTCGTGCCCGCCACGCTGGACCTAGCTGGGGCCGAGATTGAACTCGTGCCGGCGATGGCTCGTGAAACTCGTCTCAAGCGTGCGATTGACGCAATTGCTGATCAATACGACTTCATCTTCATTGACTGTCCCCCATCGCTGGGACTCTTAACTCTCAATGCTCTAATTGCGGCCAAAGAGGTTTTGCTTCCGATTCAGTGTGAATACTTTGCCCTTGAAGGCGTGGGCCAGTTGCTACGCACAATCGAGAAGGTCAAAAAGAGCATGAACCCTGATCTCGAAGTCTCAACAATTGTCTGCACGATGTTCGATTCCCGAACCAAACTCTCACAGGAAGTGGTCGACAGCGTGCGGGAGTATTTCGGTGACAAGGTATGTAAAACCGTGGTACCAAGAAACACCAAGCTTGCCGAAGCCCCATCAGTAGGCAAGCCGATAATCACTTATGACCCGGCTGGTCGCGGCGCCAAGGCATACCGCGCAATTGCCAAGGAGGTAATCGAAAATGGCAGGTAAATCAGGAAAGTCAGTGTTGGGGCGTGGCCTCGGGGCTTTGATTCCAACCAGTGAGACCGGTTCATCCTCAGGTGATCTACCGCCGAGTGCATTTCGTGAAGTTTCAGTTGATGCAATATCGGTGAACCCGAATCAGCCTCGTGTTCACTTTGATACCGAGGCGATTGCCGATTTATCGGCTTCAATTAAGGCAATAGGTGTGCTTCAGCCGCTGTTGGTGCGTGAAACGGGATCAGGGAAGTACGAACTCATCGCCGGAGAACGGCGTTGGCGGGCAGCCAAAATGGCGGGTCTTGCAACTGTGCCAGTTGTGGTTCGCGAGACCAGCGATCAGTCCTCGGTGGAGGAGGCGCTGGTCGAAAACCTGCACCGTAAAGATTTAACCCCTTTGGAAGAGGCGGGTGCCTACCAGCAGCTCATCAGCGATTTCAAGCTCACCCATGAGCAGGTGGCAAGCCGTGTTGGCAAGAGCCGCGCGGTGATCACAAACACTTTGCGACTGCTTGATTTGCCTCCGAAAGTACAGAAGTACCTGGCAATGGGCGAGATCGGCTCTGGCCACGGCAAGGTCCTTCTCGGCATCGCCGACAACGGCGCAGTGGAGACCCTTGCCAAACAGTGCGTGGACGAAGGATGGACTGTACGCCAACTCGAAGATGCGGTTCACAGCGCAAGTGGGCGCACCGGCACCAAGCCCAAGCCGATCAGACCGATCGGTCCTGGCTCGGTGCGTGATGCGGCACTGGTTGAACTCGAGTCGTTATTAGGTGAGCATTTGTCCACAAACGTGTCAGTGTCGTTGTCTGGCAAAAGAGGCAAAATCGTGATTGATTTCGCCGATATTGCCGATTTAGAGCGCATTTATCGCCTGATGGCGTAAGTCCCGCGATTTATCCACAAAGTTATCCACAGGTTTATCCCCGAACTTAAGGTAGAAGTTTGCGCACAAAGTGTGAACAACTCTGTGGACAAACCTTCAACCAACTCAACGAGTTTGATTGAGCCAAGCCCAGACGGATGCCGCAATCGCCTCAGCAAGGGCGGGCGTGTGATCGTGGGCTTGTTTGGTGTCAAAGAAAGAACACAACACAGCTGGCATCTTGGTTTCGCGTAGAACCGGTCGCTGATATCCGACAACACTTGGTGTTAGGCCAATGCCGATGCGGTGGAATGCGCTTGCAATCGAAGTCGCCAATTCGCGCCCCGACTCAGATACATAGTTAGGCACTTCGTAGTGGGCAACCGTAGCGCTTTGTTCAATTCCATCAGCGACTTCAACGCTCACAAATACATTGGAACCAAAGTTGTTTGCCGCCAATGACTGTTCATGAACGTCTGCACTTAACACAGTGATGACACGCACTTGCTGTTTGCGGAGTGCACGCGCAATGAGTCGCGCCAAATGTTCAAACTCTTTAGGAACACCGATAGCCACGCGCAGAACTTCATCACTGTCACCAGAGCGCATGAGCTGGTCACGATCGCGTAACGCAGCAATACCAGGCCCGTCGCCAGTCTGGCGACTCACTCGATCCAGCGCTAAGAGAGTTTGCGGACCAAAAATCCCATCCTCAGATAAACCGCAGTTGGCCTGAAAACTAGAGACTGCTTCCGATGCGATAGGGCCAAAAATTCCATCAACTTTTCCGCAATCAAAACCGAGTCGACTTAGACGTGTCTGGAGCTCAGCAACATCATCGCCCCGCAGATTGGGTGATGTCAGATAGAGGAGTCGCTCACCCAGCGACCAACTTGCTTCCACCAACGCCATCCACGTTGGCGCGTCGCACACACCAGTGTCGGGCAGATTGCGTTCGCGTTGGAAAGTTGCAACAGCAGATTCGGTGCGGGCGCAAAAAGTGCCCACAACGATCGACGCCGCCGGCAGATATCCGGCGGCACCGAGACGACGCTGCAGTTCTGTTACAGCATCACCCTGTTGACCAGGGACTATTGGGAGGACGTTAGGAATTCTCCGAGCTCCTGCATCAGCGCGCCCTTGGGCTTTGCGCCCACGAGACGCTTCTTCATTTCGCCGTCTTGGAACACGAGAAGGGTAGGGATGCTCATCACGCCATAACGCTGTGCGATATCACCGTGCTCGTCGACATTGAGCTTGGCAACAGTCAAGCGACCTGCATTCTCTACAGCGATCTCACTGAGAATCGGAGCGATCTGCTTGCACGGACCGCACCAATCGGCCCAAAAGTCCACAACGACGGCGGTGGTTGAACCGCCGATGGTTTCGTCAAATGTGGAAGAAGTAAGTGTGACAATTCCGTCAGCCATTGCGCTTCCTTTCTCAGTAGCAGATGAATTCTACTCAGCCGTGTTGGGCTTCCAACCAACGTTCGCAGTCAATGGCGGCCATACAGCCTGATCCTGCAGCTGTAATTGCTTGTCGATATGTGTGATCTTGCACGTCACCGCAAGCAAAAACACCTTCTACATTGGTGAGGCTTCGCCCAGGAACGGTTTTCAGATAGCCATTGTCTTCCATGTCGAGCACACCTTTGAATAGATCGGTATTCGGCCTGTGTCCGATGGCTACAAAGAGCCCAGTGAATTGCGCTGTCGTTTCCTCGCCACTTTCGAGATTTTTCAACTTCACAGATTCAAGTTTTGTTTCGCCTACGAGATCGGTGACTTGGGTGTTCCACATGAAACGGATTTTCTCGTTGGCCCGTGCACGATCCTGCATCACCTTTGATGCACGCAATGAGTCACGGCGGTGAATGATGGTGACCGACGAAGCGAACTTGGTTAGGAACAGCGCCTCTTCAAGTGCGGAGTCACCACCTCCAACGACACCGATGTCTTGACCGCGAAAGAAGAATCCATCACATGTGGCACACGTTGACAAACCGTGTCCGATGAGACGCGACTCCGCTTCAAGACCAAGCATTAACGATTGTGCGCCGGTACTCACGATCACCGCATTTGCTTCGTAGAGGGTTTCGCCCACCCACACTTTTTTCGGGGCTGATGCAAAGTCCACCCGCGTGACCTTGGCCGTTAAAAACTCGGCTCCAAAGCGAGCCGCTTGCTCACGGCATCGCCCCATCAATTCAGGCCCCATGATCCCTTCTGGCCATCCGGGAAAGTTCTCCACTTCGGTGGTCAGCATGAGTTGCCCACCGGGTTGATCGGTGGTTGAAGACGGCTCGCCTTCAATCACGAGCGGAGAAAGATTGGCGCGGGCGGTATAAATCGCAGCGGTTAGACCCGCGGGCCCGGAGCCAATAATCAAGACTTCTCTGCGGTCGCTCATAACGCGGTTTCCTCTCTCACCACTTCTCCGGCGCTCAGGCGTCGGTGTTCTTTGTGTAACGCTTCGTCATCAGGAACATTCCCACGAGAAGGAAGATCCCACCGACAATGAAATATGCAGACCACACGGCGGTGGAATGGGCAAACCAGTTGTCGAGCACGTTGATTACGAGTCGCATGATGCCAATCAACAACAGCGTGACGCTGGCAATCACACCAATGGTTGCAATAACCCCAAACACAATTGCGCGCGCCAGATAAATGAGTGGCTGAGTGGTCCGGGCACGGACCTTTTCAGTCCAGTCCGCAATGAACTGTGTTACGCGTTCAGCCCAATCGGGATCGGTGAACGGGTTGCTGACCATGCCACAAGACTAACGGTTGACCGCATTCGCCAGCCGTGGCGGGACTATTCGCCTGGTGCGAACTTCAGCGAAGCAAGTGAAGCTTGATATGGGTTCTTGTTGCTGCAGTTCCCACTCCGCCCGCCTTCGCGGAACATGACCAATATGTACTTGGCGGGGTCGGTCACATTAAAGGTTGCAGGACCCGTGGCAGTGCCGAACTCACGCGCCACGTGATCGCCCCAAGCCTCGAATGTTGTGGGAATTACGTTGCTTGCGGTGTAAACCTCGACGATCCACGGCTTGCTTGTGATGTTGAGGGTCAGGGTGCCAATGCCTGGCCGATTCATAGTCATTAGGACACCTGCACCGACTTCGGAGCCAAAGTATTTGTCCATGTAGCAACCGGTTGTCCATGAAGTTCCTGGATCGTCATCACTTAACAGACCGATCATTTCTTCATTCTCCAACCCATCATCATTTGGGTCATAGGAGTTGAGTGCCACTGTCTTCAGCGGACCGAGATCTTCTGGTGAAGTTGTGGTCGATTCGACAATGCGAGGACTGTCGCTGCCCCCTTGGATTGTGTTCCACAGCATGGCCACCATTGCGAGCGCAGCAACCACGAGCACACTGATCAAAGCGAGAACGGGTCGTACTTTCGTTTGTGCTGATCGCCCTGGGCGACCCGCCACGGAGGTACGCGGTGTTGGGTCGCGGCGATCAGTTCTGGTTCCACCCGACGGAGTGGTTCCGTTCGGCGGTGTAGCTCCGCGCGGGGGAGTCATGCCCCGTGGCGGGGTGGTTCCGCGTGGTGGGGTGTTGCGCCGGTCGTTCAACGTGGTTGGGTCATAAACACCTGTTACCGCGGTCCGCAACTGGCTCCTCGCATCAGCCCCCGTGGCGGGGCGCTGATCAGGATCACGATTCAGCATTTTGTGAATCACGCCAACAAGTGCTGGCGAAAGCGTGGGGTTCAAGCGCCCGAGATCAGTGGGTTCACGGGTCAAACGCGCGAGTGCGGTATCTCCGTCATTGCCGCGATTGAACGGCACACCGCCCGCGAGACACTCATAAAGCACGAGACCGAGGGCGTAAATATCAGCGCGACCATCAAGCGGGCGGCCACGTACTTGCTCGGGGGACAGGTATTTCGCTGTACCCATCATGATGTGTTCGTTTGTTAAGTCCTCGCCGGTTTCGCCCATCACTTTGGCGATGCCAAAGTCAGCAAGCATCACGCGTCCGTCTGGCGTGATCAAGATGTTTCCGGGTTTTACATCACGGTGGACGAGACCGTTTTGGTGCGCGTGATCTAACGCGGCGGCAACGGCTGCACCGATGTGAACGGTGAGTTCGGGTGACAATTTCTTTTTTTCGTCCAACATCTGACGCAGGCTCATGCCTTCGACATATTGCATAACGACTGCTTGGCGCCCGTCTTCAACGATTGCGTCGTACACCTGCACGATGTTTGGGTGACTCAGCCCACCAGCAGCCACAGCTTCGCGACGAAATCGCTCAACAACAATCGGATCCTGTGCTAGTTGCGCCTTAAGTAACTTCACCGCAACTTTGCGGTTCAATGAGAGGTCGTCGGCCAACCACACTTCGGCCATTCCGCCCGCGGCGATGGTGCGAAGCAGCTTGTAACGGCCCCCAAGGACCGTGTTTGGTGCAACGTTGGAAGACATTTTCGTCTTCTGACGCTAGTTGCGTAAGCGTTTACGTTTACGGATATCGATGTGAAGCGAAAACGTGTTCGCTCCGAACTCACTTTGGAGTTACGAATGCAATCCCGATGGTTCCTTCACCAGCGTGAGTACCCACTACAGCGCCGATGTCGCCGACAACAATTTCACCTGAGTAGAGATCACGCAGAGATGCAACGAAGGCATCGGCGTCATCACAGTCAGCTTGCAACACCGCAAGACTCTCGACGGGGAGGCTCTTCGAAAGGACATCCTTCAAGAACGCAAGTGACTTGCTACGAGTCCTTTGGCGGCCACCTTCTTCAACTTTTCCATCACGAACCTCGATCACGGGCTTGATGGCCAGCGCTGAGGCAAGAAGAGCCTTGGCATTGCCGATTCGCCCACCCTTTTTGAGGTTTTCGAGGCTGTTCAAGACACCAAAGACCTTGGTTCGCTCAGCGAGATCTTCGGCCCGAGCAACGAGTTCTTCAAGCGATGCTCCCGCGGCGGCTTTGGTAGCTGCGTCAACAACAATCAGTCCGGTACCGAGGGAAACAGTTTTGGAATCAACAACCGCAACCTTGATGTCTCCGTCAACAGCACGTGCCGCGAGTTCAGCACTTTGAATTGTTGCTGAGAGTGCGCGCGACAAATTGATTACGAGGACCCCAGTTGCACCTTCAGCCTTTAGTTGTCTGAATGCGGCCTCGAATTGACCCGGCGATGGCGCGGCCGTTTCAGGAAGCGTGGGTGATGCTGCACACTTGGCCCAGAAATCCTTTGGGCTGATTGTTTGGAACTCTTCCTCGCCGAAACGAATGGTCAGTGGTACCACCGTGATGTTGTGTTTGGCCACCACATCGGCGGGCAAATCACATGAGCTGTCTGTGACAATACGTATCCCCATGTCAAAGAACCGTACCCTGCTCGA
Organism: uncultured Bifidobacterium sp.; assembly: GCA_964638795.1. Taxonomy (GTDB): domain Bacteria; phylum Actinomycetota; class Acidimicrobiia; order Acidimicrobiales; family Ilumatobacteraceae; genus CAIYHK01. The sequence goes on from CAZXAX010000027.1 coordinate 12,495, forward strand.
GAGCGGTGCGTCGGTTTCTGCGGATGTGGGCTACCCACCAAGTGAGGATTAGTAGCAAGAGGACCACCGACACAACTTGGCCGATGCCAGCCAATGCGGTCACCCGCGCACTGAGCGTGGTCGGTGGGGCCACAAAGGTGTTCCCTTGGGGGGTTGTGACCTGGAGTTCGACGCCAAAACGCCCATTGGAGCGGGCCCGCACTGGAATTGCGACATCAGTGGTCGAACCCGCCCGCAGCAGCACCACGGTCGATTCATTTGGGAAGGCAAGTTTTGTACTGACCAAGCGAACTCGCACGGACAGATCAATCTCTGCGTCATTGCGAATCTGGAGCCGAATCTCACCGTCTTTCTCGGGCAGGGTGAAAGAGGCCTTCGACGGAATAGTGATCTTTTCTAAGAGGGTCTCAATTTCATTTGAGACAGCAGCAACGTATGCCGAGCGCTCATCGGCTGCGAGCCGATTGGACACCGCACGCGCTGCATTCATTGACCACGACAACAACAACGGACTATCTGGTGGCAACATCGAGCCGACATTGATCACCGACAGGTTGAGCAGATTGACAGCCGTTGCAACCCCAGACAAGTCAGCCGCTGTGCGATCAGGTAGTGGATACGGCATTGAGCCTTGACGGGTTGGAATTTCATCGGTCAGCTGCACATGATCCGATTCGGCGATCAACGCGACAAATTCATTCATAGTTTCGGTGCTGGGCAAAGAACCATCTTCTGTTGACAAGAACAATTGGTTTGGTACCTCATCTGCGGCCGCCATCGCACTGGCTACAACTACATGTGCCATCGCGGTGGCGGCATCAACAATTGGGCTCGCAGTTTCTTGGCTCAACAACTTTGCAATGAACGGGTCAACCGTGGCGATGTTGATTGAACTCCCACCCGTGAGTGCGGCGGCGGCCATTTCTGTAACCGGCTGATAACCCATTTCGGCCGGGTCATCAATTGCGGTTGGGAGCAAAATCGCTGTTTGTGCACCGTTGTCACGAATCAAGTTGGCACCATATGAATCAAGTGGATTGTCGGCAATCCAGATTTGTCGCTTTGTTGGGTTGGCTGGAAATAACGGCGTGGTGGTGTCTTCACCAAGTCTCATCTGACGCGTGAACTCCGAGGTCAATCCAGCACGCGCCGCACCAGAGGGATCAATGCTCACATACGGTTGTGCGACCATCGTTTGTGCAGACAAAGCACGACGCATTTGGCGCAGAAGCACTTGGTATCCGGGGTTTTGTTCGTTGGTCAATCCTTCAAAAATCTCGGGTCCAATTCCGATAACCATTGGAAGCTTTGTGTTGTTCACCAAGTTGGTTAGCCGATCAATCTGCTCCTGTGTTGATTCGCTAAGCAAAGCAGTGCCATCAGGCTGTGTGATCGGTGCACTTTGCACGTTTGCAACAAAAGTGGTCGGTAGGCGTGTGGGCGCAGGATCGGTTGACGAAACAACATGGATAAATATCGTTTGGGCCACTCGGGCATCGCCGCTTTGGAACACGACAGCAAGTGGATAGATACCGGACTCACGGATGTTCAAACCCTCGCGGTCATCGCCTGCGCGATCAATCCGAACAAACACCATGTAGTCACCATCGACAGTTCGCGAAAGCGAGGCAGTTTTGAAATTCACTTGATCAATGACTTCGGCGTTCAAATCATCTTGAGCCACACCAAAAGATTCATAACTGGTCGCACGCTCAATTAGTCGCAATTTGAGGTCACCTTGTGCGAGTTCATCATCCGATGCAGTAACTCTTACGACCAAGGACAAAGTGGTGGAGTCCACTACCTCAAATTCCTGGGACACCACTTGGACTGTTGGGGTGATGCTGGCCCCTGCAGACACAACGCTTCCCGATGGAACCGCCAGGACGCTTATGAACATCAAAGCCACGAAGCAACGCAAAACCCGCATCTTCATCATCGACTCGTGGCTGCCTTTTCCATTACAAACAATCTTTCACCGCATAGTTCGAACCCAAAACGCCGGTAGAGACTCAGAGCCGGCTGGTTGTCGGATTCGGTATTTACAAACATCTTTGCAGCACCTCGTTCAACTGCCCATCGCAGGCAGGATTCGGTCAGCAAGGCTCCAAAGCCGAGACCCTGAGCGTTGGGCCGAACCGCGATTCGTTGCAGATAGGCATGGTCCAGTGATGCCCCAACGAGTGCATACCCGATTCGCCGTCGACCGCGGGCGACAAAGGCGATACCCGAATCTGTAGTGGCTCGTAACGCATGCGTGATCTCAGACCGAGTCATATTCCAACCAACAGGAAATGCCTCTGCGTCAATCCGAGCGGCGAATTGGCATCGCCAGGCGTTAGCAGCCCAATCCCGAATCGCGTTAGGAGCATGGAGTCCATCAAGATCACGTCCCAACATCACGAGCTCGCGTGCCTCGGTAAAGCCAAATGATTGTAGGAGTGCAGCAATATCTGCGGTCACTGCACCAGTGCGCAAGTTTGCAGCAGGCGCCAATGATGCGCACCACTTGGTGATGTCGTCGGCGCGCGAAGCGAGGGCCCCAGTTACGTGTCCCGAGACGAAACTGATCTTGGTCACCGAACCAACCGTGTGCACGGTCGCCAAGGTCGGGTCAATGTTCAGCATCACAGAGAAGGTAGCCCCCGAGTTCAGAGTCTCACGCCTAGGCTTCTTGCAACATGGTGCCAGAGCGTTTTTCTCCCGTGCTTGAGGAACTCAAGCCCTTGGCGCGTCTGTTTGCAGATGCGGGCCACCGCCTGTATCTCGTTGGGGGTACTGTTCGCGACCTTTTCCTTGATTCAGGTGCGATTGACGTCGACGCAATCGATTTTGATGCAACAACCGATGCCCATCCTGAAAAGATCAAGTCCATCGTTTCTGGGTGGGCTGACACCGTGTGGACCCAAGGGGAAAAGTTCGGGACAATCGGGCTCAAAAAGAATGGTCGCTCCTATGAGATAACAACTCATCGAGCCGAGGCGTACTCTCCCGATTCACGCAACCCCGAAGTGCGATTCGGGGACAACATCGAAGATGATCTTGCTCGCCGTGACTTCACCATCAATGCAATGGCTCTCGAAGTTACAAGCGATGCTCCAACCCTTGTTGATCCCTATGGTGGCATCGTTGACTTGATGTCCAAGGTGTTGCGTACACCACTTTCGCCCGAAGAAAGTTTCAACGACGATCCATTACGAATGTTGCGTGCCGCGCGGTTTATTGCGCGAATGGAACTCGTGCCAGTGCCCGAACTCGTGACGGCAGCTCGTGACCTGCATGAACGCCTTGGGATTGTCTCACGTGAACGCATTCGCGTGGAGCTCGACAAGTTGATTACTGCCGACCACCCTTCAGCGGGGCTTTGGTTCGTAGTTGATACAGGTTTAGCAACGATGTTCTTGCCCGAATTGCCAGCGATGCGACTGGAGCAAGACCCCATTCATCGTCACAAAGACGTGCTGACCCATACCTTGGCGGTTGTTGAAAACGTCCGGCCGAATGCCCACGATGATTTTGATTTCCGCATCACACGACTCTCTGCGCTTTTTCACGATGTAGGTAAACCAAAGACTCGTTCGGTGAAACAAGGCAAAGGGGTGTCGTTTCATCATCACGAAGTGGTTGGTGCGCGCATGACCCGTGACCGCCTTCGGGAACTCAAATATCCGAATGAAGATGTGGAAGCAATCACTGAACTTGTTGCTTTGCACCTTCGTTTTCATACCTATCAGATGGGATGGACTGACTCCGCTGTGCGCCGCTATGTACGCGATGCCGGAGAGCTGCTGAATGAACTGAATGTTTTGACTCGATGCGACTGCACCACCCGAAACGAGAAAAAGGCGCGACTCCTGTCTGAGCGCATGGACGATTTGGAGAATCGCATAGCTGAACTCGCCAGCAAGGAGGAGCTCGCCGCGTTACGGCCAGAGATGGACGGCGTTCAGGTCATGGAGTTCCTTGAAATTAAACCGGGTCGGGAAGTTGGGGAAGCACTTGATTTCCTGATGGAAATTCGCCTTGAAGAGGGGCTTGTTGGCGACCAGGAGATCCGTGAAAGATTAAAGGCGTGGTGGACGAACCGATGAGCGAGAGCCAGACGCCGTTTTCTTCGGGATCACTGCGCGGTGCATCGCGTGGGGCGGTGGTTGACCACCGCCTGGCACGTCGTTCGTTGATCATCGAATTCAAAAAAGGTCGTCTTCGTCGCGATCAGGTGTGCGATGCACATCCAGAGCTCATGCGTGCGGCCCGTAACTTCGGTGAAGAAACAAAGATCACGTGCCCTATCTGTGAACAGGACAAGTTGGTGTTGGTGACTTATGTATTTGGTCCACGGCTACCAGCTCACGGCCGGGTCTTAAGCAAACCCAAAGAAGCAGTTCCGTTCACGCGCGGCAACGACCAGTACACGGCATACGTAGTGGAGGCTTGTAGGTCTTGTTCATGGCACCATCTCCTTCGTGTCTTGCCGATCGGTGGCCGTAGGCGCAAGGCTGGGTGACGTGTCATCTGATCGCATTGATATTTCGGGGTTGCGGCTTGCAGCGCTGATAGGTGCGTTGCCACATGAACGCGAGGCACGTCAGCCTCTCCAGATTGATCTTTCAATTCATGCCGATCTTGCACGCGCTGGAAAATCAGATGCCTTAGACCACACCGTTCATTACGGCGATGTTTGTGATGCCGTGGTTGCACTCGTTGAGACCAGTGAATTCATCCTGCTTGAACGCATGGCGCAGGCAATTGCAGATCTTGTGCTGCAATTTCCATTGGTAGATGGTGTGGATGTGAAGGTCACCAAACTTCGCCCACCCATTGCGGCCACGGTTGACAACACTTCTGTCTCAATTACCCGGATCAAGTAAGCCGTGGGCCATCGCGCAATAGTTGCTCTTGGGAGCAATCTCGATGGTCCCGTAGGTGACCGGGTCGCGAACCTGCGATTTGGAATCGAGCGCCTCACTCCGGTTATCGCACAATCGAATGTGTTTGAAACCGCGCCAATCGGCGGCCCCGACAATCAAGGGGCATATCTGAATATGGTCGCTCTGATTGACACAAACCTTGATCCCTTAGCGTTGCTTAGGCAACTGAATGACATTGAAGCCGCATCAGGTCGCGTGCGATTGGTTCATTGGGGCCCACGCACACTTGACCTCGACATTCTTTTTTACGATGACATCACGCTGACTAGTGATGTGCTGACAATTCCTCATCCGCGCTATGCGGAACGACGGTTTGTTCTTGCACCTCTGAGCCAGGTTGCGCCCGAGCGGTGTCCACTTGGCTGGGAAAAGAGCCTTCCACCCGATGAAGTTACTGATCGCGGGTTGCTCGAAAACCTCTGAGTTATTTGCTACCGAGAATGCGTGCCTCAAAACGGCGCACTTTGCCCGGATAGTGAGCGCGACCGTATTCAGGTTGGCGCTCAACGATGATTTCCAACAACTCATCGTGTTGAGCGGTCTCTTTCCAAGGAAGAGCAATGTAAAGCGGAAGACCAAAGCAACGCAGCTCGTTCATATTTGAATACACGCGCTTTTGATACACGTATCGCTCTTCCCATGGCCAATTGGAAGGTGCGAACCCAGTTCCTGGATCAATGATGCACTTTGTTCGCATCCCAAACCGAGCAGCGTCAGCAAGACGACCCTCAAAAAATTCAATCATCGTGCCGATTGGGTCTGTGCGCACCATTTCCATCTCTCGTGGATTTGGACCCGAGAGGAATGGTACGACCACATCGCAGTTGTTTTCGGCGGCCACTTCCCACATCTCGTCGGTCTGCATTCCGTTCGCTGCGTTCAAAACGGTCACACCTGCTGCGAAAGCGCGCCGCGCAACCTCAGGCCGCCAGGTATCAATGCTCACGGGCAGTCCGTATGAACACAGCACAGGAATGATCTCTTCCAACCGCGACCACTCTTCTTGCCAGGCAACAACGCTTGCGTTGTCAGTTGAGCCTTGACCACCAAGGTCGAATCCATTTGCCCCATCGGCGATGAGGGAGTCGGCTCTGCGCCGTGCATCCTCTGGTGTGATCACAATGGAATCAGCATTCAAAGAATCTGGGGAAGCGTTGACTACGCCATACAAGAACATCGTCAAGTACCGTACTTAAACGTGGCAGCAATCTTTGACTTGACCGGGTGGACCCGTGAACGTGCCGTGCAGGCAAAAGCTGGACGCACCATTTCGTTGTGTATTCCGTGCCGTGACGAGGCAAACACCATCGGCGGCCTGGTAACCCTTGCCAAGAACGCGCTCGGGGGCCCCAACGGTTTGGTGGATGAGATCATCGTCCTCGATGATCGCTCAATTGACGGCTCAGCAGATGTTGCGCGTGGAGCAGGTGCAACGGTCGTACCCATTTCCGATGTACATGAAAAGCACGGAGAGGGTCGCGGAAAAGGCAACGCATTGTGGGCATCGTTGATCGTTAGTAAAGGCGACATCGTTGTCTGGTGCGATGCCGATGTAACCAGTTTTGAGCCCGATTGGGTAACACGCCTGGTTGCACCTCTGTTGTTGGACGATCACAACGCAATTGTGAAAGCGCACTACCACCGACCAACCGAACTCGGTGGCGGTGGGCGCACAACCGAACTCGTGGCACGCCCGCTGCTCTCATTGTTTTATCCCGAGCTTGCTGATCTTCATCAGCCACTTGCTGGTGAATATGCCGTGAGGCGTTCGGCGATGGCGGACATCCCGTTTGTGCAGGGCTGGGGTGTTGAGATTGCAATGCTGATTGATGTAGCTGGCAAGTTTGGTGTCGATACCATCACGCAAGTTGATCTCGGCGTGCGCCATCACCGCAATCAACCGCTGCTGTCACTGGCGGTGCAGGCAGCTGAAGTTATCGCCACGGTTCTTGATCGTGCAGGCGCCAACGCATCGTTTGCTGAGTCGGTCCTCATGCTGCATCGTCCAGGTGGCGTGTCACAGCCCCTCAACTTGAAGGAACGCCCGCCGATCAGTTCACTCAAGTAATGCTGATCAAGAACGCTGATATTGATGGAGAGATCCGAGATATTCGCGTAGCCGACGGTGTTGTTGCACAAATAGGTACATCACTGCCAAACGAGGAAGCAGTTATTGATGCTGACGGATGTGCAGTTATCAGGGGGCTCACGGATAACCACATTCATTTGTGTGCGTACGCTGCGGCACGAGACTCGTTGCACCTCAAACAGTTAAGCGATATCTCAGACGCGCACTTGCGTGTACCGATCGACCAGATGCTCCGTGTAGTTGATTACCACGAAGATCTGCACGGCAGAATCGACAAAAATGTGTTGGACTCATTAGCGCCAGGGCGCATTGTGCGTGTGCAACATCAGAGTGGTCGCGCGTGGGTTTTCAGTTCGGCAGCGCTACGCGACGCTGGTCTTGTGCACGAAACGGGTGAGCTGATCGGCGAAGAGGGCACAGACCTGCCCACTCGCGTTGATGCACAACCTGACCTTGGGCGCGCATCCCAAGCCCTGGTGTGTGTTGGTGTTACGAGATTGACGGATGCGACTCCATACCGATCATTGGAGTCAGCCTCGTTGTTGATTGATGCGGTATCGGTGGGAGCTGTTCGTCAAAGTGTTTCATTCACGGGGGGCCCAGAAATCGCCGCCTCTGTGCCCTCGGGGTTTTCACAGGGCCCGGTGAAGATTGTGGTGGGTGACCACGACTTACCGAATGTGGAATTGCTGGTTGAGGCTGTGAACACTGCACGCGCCCACGGTCGTAATGTCGCCTTTCACTGCGTAACTACAGCTGCACTGGCGCTGATTGTTGCAGCAATGCGCGAAGTTGGTCCTTCACAATTCACACACCTAGATCGCATTGAGCACGCTGCCGTTGTTCCAAATGAATATGTTGACGAACTCAAACAACTTCGGCTTGTGATAGTTACGCAACCGGGATTTGTGCACGCAAGAGGCGATCGGTATTTACGAACAGTTGACCGTGTTGACCTTCCCTTTCTCTATCGATGTGGATCGTTGGTCGCAGCAGGAATTGCTGTGTACGGTTCGAGCGACGCACCATATGGGCCAGTTGATCCTTGGTTGGCAATGCGAACCGCAATGGAGCGTCGCAGCGCTTCGGGTGCGGCAGTCGGCAAGGACGAATCGATCAGCGCACTCAGTGCGTTACGTGCGTATGTAAATTCTCCGCAAGAGCGCTGGCGCGACGAAGTGGGTCCATGCGTTGGCGATCTAGGTGACCTAGTGATCCTTGGCGAATCACTCAAAGGTTCTCTCTCTAATCTCGACTCGGTGTCAGTGAGGGCCACTGTCATCGGCGGAGACCTTGTCTTTTCAAGGGATTAGGGCGGCTTGCCATTGCCCTTGGTGTCGCCTATGACACCCCCTGTACACTCGCAAGGTCCCAAACAGCGTCTGCTGAGAGGGGCAGAAATACTCACCTAGCCCCTGCGGGGGCCTCGGCAAATGCCGAGTCCGATCGGGAGGTCACGCAATGCGTGGTTACGAATTGATGGTCATCGTGTCCGGTGATCTTGAAGAGCAAGCGGCAAAGGGATGGATTAAGACCATCACCGAACAAGTCGCTTCCGCAGGTGGAGCCATTGTTGGCACACCAGATTGGTGGGGCAAGCGCCGGTTTGCCTATCCCATCAACAAAAAAGAAGAGGGCTACTACGTGGTCTTCAATCTGAATGCCCCCGGTGGAGCCCTTGATGACATGGAGCGTGCGTTTCGCATTGCCGATGACATCGTGCGCCACAAACTCCTTCGTCTCCCTGACGCCGAGGCCGCCAAGCGCGGGCTTGTCGCCAAGGTCTGATACTCGCCTTTGTTCTAATGAACGGGCCCAGAAAATTTCACAGACAAGGACTACACAATGGCTGAAAACTCCGTAACTCTCGTCGGGAACCTCACCCGCGATCCCGAACTCCGATTCACAAACGCTGGGCGCGGTGTCGCAACTTTCGGCATCGCCGTCGGTCGCCGGTACCAGCAAAACGGTGAGTGGAAAGAAGACACTTCGTATTTCAACATCACCGCTTGGGGTGACCTCGGTGAAAACGCTGCGGCCACACTCACCAAGGGCAGCCGCGTGATCGTGACTGGCCGCCTTGAGCAACGCGAGTACACGACCCGTGAGGGTGACAAGCGCACCGCAATTGAAGTGATCGCCGATGAGCTCGGGCCGAGCCTTCGATGGGCAACCGCTCAGGTAGAGCGCACTCCTCGCAAGGATGGCCAAGGTGGCGGTGGCGCACCTCGCGGTGGTGCCAGCGGCGGCGGCCCAGCCGAGCCCTACTACGGCGACGAAGAGCCGTTCTGATCTAGTAACCCGGAATTTCCCCTCCTACCTATCGAAATAAGGAAACCAAAATGACCAGCAAGAAAAACCGCGCACGAGTTGCCAAAACCGATAAGCGCAAGATCCGCAAAAAGCCAAGCGCATTGACCATCGAGTCAATTGAATACGTTGACTACAAAGACATCTCGCTTTTGCAGCGATTCATGTCAGACCGTTCAAAGATCCGCGGCCGTGAAGTGAACGGCAACACTGTTCAACAACAGCGCGACATCTCAAATGCCGTGAAGAATGCGCGAGAGATGGCCCTTTTGCCTTATGCCAAGCGAGTAGCAAGCGTGCGCGCTGGCCGCGGCGAGCGCCGTAATGAAGAGCAGGCGACAGAGAACACCGCACCAGAAGTTGATGCAGTTCCAGCAATTGATGACCTGAACATCGAAGGCGTAACGGTTGAGACCGCCGCCGAAGCAACGGAGGCATGAGCCGTGAAAGTAATTCTTCGTTCTGACATCACAGGCGTGGGCAAGCGTGGCGACATCGTGAATGTCGCTGATGGTCATGCTCGTAACTTCTTGCTGCCACGCGGTCTGGCAATTCCAGCCAGTGATGGTGCGGTGGTGCAAGCCGGAAAGATGCGTAAGGCCCGTGATCTACGTGAAGCCAAGGATCGTGACGACGCCCGCGCTCAGGCCAACATTCTCACCGCCAAGGTGATCACCGTTGCAGGCAAGGCCGGCAATGAGGGTCGTCTCTTTGGCTCAATCACAGCTGCGGATATCGCCACCGCGATCACCAGCCAGACCGGGATTGAGATTGATCGTCGCAAGGTTGTCATTGGCAATCAGATCAAGACCATCGGCGAGCACGAGGTCACATTGCGGTTGCATGCCGACGTGGATGCACAGCTCAAGCTGTCCGTCACCGCAGGCTGAGATCAGCAAAGTTGTCCACAATTGGAGAAACCCTGCTTGGGCAAGGGTTTCCCACAGGAATGGGCATGGATATCCACAGGGTTATACCCCTAGCGATCAACAGGCGTTCTCGGGCAGGGTGTTCTGATGGCCAATGAGCGCAAGTCCACCCGACCCGCGGTCACCGCGCGCGTTCCGCCACACAACATTGATGCCGAAGCGTCATTGATAGGAGCGATGTTGCTCGCCCCTGGCGCCATTGCCAGCGCCATTGAGCAAGGGCTGTCAACTGGTGACTTCTACAAGCCGGCACACCAACACATTTACGATGCGATTCGATCCCTGAATGGTTCTTCGGAACCCGTGGACGTGGTCACTGTTGCTGACGAATTGCGCCGCAACAACCTGCTCGATGATCTCGGTGGAATCGACGCGCTCCTTGAGTTGCAAAACACAACACCGGCGATTTCTAGTGCTGATCGTTACGCGAGAATCATCCGTGATACCGCACGCCTTCGTCGCCTCATTTCGGTTGCATCTGACATTGCCGAGATCGCATATACCGAGCCCGACGATGTTTCAAAAGCAATTGACGAAGCCGAATCCAAGGTTTATGCGATTGGCAATGAAACTGCGCGTGACTCTCTCGTGTCGCTGTCACCTCTTATCAGCGAAACAATGGATCACATCACTGCCGCAAGTGAGAATGGTTCAGCAATTACGGGTCTTGCGAGTGGTTTCCTTGAGCTCGATCGCATTTTGTCGGGCCTACAACCATCAACGCTGAATATTGTTGGCGCACGCCCCGCGATGGGTAAGTCGGCGTTTGCCATGGGGCTTGCAGTCAATGCGGCACAGAACCAAAACCTCCCGGTTGTATTTTTCTCGCTGGAAATGGGCCGCGGTGAACTCGCCAACCGAATCATCGCCAGTGAGGCGCGTGTGAATTCGACCAAGCTGCGTACTGGACAGCTTGATCCAAATGATTGGAGTCGTATCGGTCGTGCGATTAATCGTT
>CAZXAX010000028.1:0-22044 GCA_964638795.1 uncultured Bifidobacterium sp.
AATTCACCGAACTTCGGGTGCGGCCCGACTCAGAGAACCAACTTTCATGGATCGCAAGCTCGGCTCATGGCAGTGAACTGCATATTGCCGCTCTGGGGACCGATGAAGTTGAGGTCCATGGTCTTGAGATTCCAATTGCTGCGGGACGTGGTCAAGGTGGCGGTGCATATGGGTGGCACATCGACGGCACATCGGTGGTCTACGCAGCCAAAGACGGATCACTTGTTGAATACCAAATCCGGACAAAGGCCTCGCGGGTTATCTGGCGGGGTGACACAAGGCCGCTCGCGGGTGTTGCTCCCCTCGGAAATCGGATTGCGGTGGTCGCTGATTCACGGAGTCTGATGGTTGTTGACACGCGCTCAGGCGATGTTCGCCTCGTGGATGAGAGTGCTGACTTTGCATTTGATCCAGCGTGGACGATTCATGGTCTCGTGTGGAGTGCGTGGAACACCCCACACATGCCGTGGGAATCAAGCGGTGTCCGAATGTGGAACGGTATGCGATCACGTTGGCTGGTGCGACCAGGTGATTCACAGATACAGCAGGTGCGGTCCATTCCTGGGGGACAACTTGGATGTGTAACTGATGCGTCGGGCTGGCTCAATGTCTCGTTGATTAAGGGTGTGTGGCGTGGTCGACCACGAGTACTGGTAAACGAAGAGTTTGAGCATGCAGGCCCCACTTGGGGGATGGGTATTCGTTCGTGGGTTCACGATGGTGACTCTGTGTTTTTCACCCGAAACGAACAGGGCTTCGGACGTCTCATGCGGAACGACTTTCGCGCCAACAAGTCATCGGAAATAGGTAAAGGTGTGCACCACAGTCTCTGTAGTGGCCAAGGCTTTGTCGGCGCGATTCGATCGGGCGCCAAGACACCCCCACAGGTAGTTGTCTACGACAAGACCAGCGGAGAAAAGAAAGTGGTCAGCAGTGCCGGCGACTTCAGTGAGTACGGCGAGTCAATGATCGAACCCGAAGTGATTCGTGTCGGAAATCTCACAGTGCGTCGTTATACGCCTAATAATCCAAATGGACGTCACCTTGTTTGGGTACACGGTGGCCCTACTGATCAGTGGCAAGTGGTTTGGTATCCGAAGTTCAATTATTGGATATCACGCGGATACACGATTGTTGTTCCTGACCACAGAGGAACCACGGGCCATGGACGCAACTTCCAAAACTCTTTGCTTGGACACTGGGGTGAATATGACTCCAATGACATTGCTGCAGTGATTCGTGGCCTTGAGTTACCACCAACTTCGGTTGCCGTAGTCGGTGGGTCAGCTGGAGGCATGACCGCACTCAACGTGGTTGCAGACCACCCTGACGTTGCCTGCTGTGTCGTCGTCTCATATCCAGTTACCGATCTCGCACATTTGGCTGCAACGAGTCATCGTTTCGAGCGCCACAGTGTTCGCACATTGGTGGGCGGCGAAGAGAACTACAGAGCAAGATCTCCACTCTTCAAGGCTGTTGCCCTAAAGCACACTCCGATGCTGGTGATGCATGGTGATGCTGATCCAGTTGTCCCGATAGTTCAGGGTGCGTCTTTGGTCGAAGCGGTGCGGTCCGCTGGTGGCCGAGTGGAGTTTGAAGTAATGCAGGGCGAGGGTCATGGGTTCCGTTCACCTGAAAACAAAATGCGCGAGTTTCGCGCAATGGAGACATTTCTTGATTCCGCCATGGGCAGGTAGAAAAACAGCTATTGCTGGTTACAGTTGAACCATGTCTGAGTGGAGCCCTTACGACGAGGATTCGCCGAAAGTGCACTACGACCTCGCCAGTTGGTCACCTGATCAACAATCTGATCTCGTTGAGCTGTTGGTTGAATCAGAAATTCTCCACGGTTGGGAAGGCAGCGAACTCATCGTTCCCGATTGGGCCGAAGCGATGGTTGACGATTGGTGCTCAAAGATTGAAGGCGAAAATCGCACTGTTGTTGATGGGCCTGAGATCGAATTTGATCTGAGTGAGTGGGATACCCATCAGTTGAGTCGTTGTGCAGAGGCATTGGTAACGGCAAGAATCCCGCATCGTTGGGAGAGCGCGATCGTGGTGGTGTCCGAGCACGATGCGTTGGCAACCGAGAAACTCATCGAGTCTTTCGACGATCTCGGTATTGAAATCATCGTCGACGAGTCCTGACCGAAAGTCGTCAGTGGATCGCATATGTACCTAGCAGGATTCGAGATTTGGCACTCGCGCCCATTTGCGCCAACGCGTCGTCTCGCGCTGGGTGAAATTGATCTGCCGATGGATCCTGCACCGGGTCTTGGCGGTCTGTTGTTAGCCGCTGTTGTCTCAGCTCATTTTCGCAGTGTGGACGAGGAGTTGGTGCCCGACATTCATCGACTCGTCACACAGGTAACGCGTGGTGAGAAAATTGTGCAGCCACGATTGCGTCACCGATATCAGGTGGACCGACACGGACTCGCCCGCAGCATGCACAGTATTCATGGCGAAGGTGAGACCCTTGAATTTGATCTTGAAACTCACGGCAGTCATCTACAGCAAGTGCTTGGTGCAATTTATGTGCTCGAGCGTTTTGATGATTCTGTGCGTCAGGCCGTGGCTCCACTTCTCCATCGGGCGATGAAGTGGGGAGGCACGATCGGTCCAGCATTTGCCTCGTACGTGCTTGGTGGTGGGAGTAGTTCGCTCACTGCTCTTACGGATCCGCGGGCTTGGGCTCTCGAAGTCTTGGGGTTCCCTGTCGGTGCTGCGGTACCAGGCAAGCGTGAGGTGCAAAGACGCTTCCGTGATCGACTACGTGATGTCCATCCAGATCATGGCGGTGTTGAAGCCGATGCGAGTCAGTTGATTGCTGACATAACGGAGGCTCGTCGCGTGCTGTTGGAATCGGCACCGTGAAGGGTGTCGTGCTTTTTCATGGCGCTGGTAGCGACCGAGACCATTCAAGTCTGAAACTTATTGAGAAGACACTGAAGCCAATTCCAGTTAAGCGTGTGAATTTTCCTTATCGCCGTGCTGGAAAGCCGTTTCCAGATCCAACACGAGTGTTACTTGAATGCGTTCGTAAGGAAGTCCTCGCAGCGGCCAAGAAATGGCAAGTCGATGTATCCGACATCGTTATTGGTGGCCGCTCCATGGGGGGTCGCATGTGTTCCATGGTTGTAGCTGGCGCGGAGTGTGATGCATTGCAGGCCGCGGGGCTTGTACTTATTTCGTATCCACTCCATCCCCCGGGAAAGCCTGAGAAACTTCGCGCCGCCCATCTGTCGCAAATTCGCGTACCAACTCTCGTCATTCATGGCACTAAGGATCCGTTTGCTTCACCCGAGGAATTGAAGCAACACATTCGCAAGATACGTGGTGCCAAAACGATCAGTTTCATCGAAGGTGCAAGACACGAGCTGAAGGGCAAGGATGCTGAAATTGCGTCGTGCATCAGTGAATGGACGTCAGGTCTCTGAGCCAGTTCGATCCTGAGGGTTGATGTCCTCGAGTTCGCGGTGCGCGGTCTCGGGGTAAGAGACAAGGACAATCAACCCCACGGTTAGGGGCCCAACAGCAAGAATCGCCATCACATTTCCGTAGCTAAGCCCGTTGTCAATCATTAGACCGCCGGCAATTAGGCCGATGCTTCCACCAAGAAGTGAAGATGCGGTGATTATCGAAGCAGCTCTGCCTCGGCGCTGTGTTGGGAATAACTCCGCGCGGTAAACAGCCATTGCTGGGTATGCAAGTGCAATGAGGACACTTCCCGTTCCCGCAGAGAGCCACATCCCGAGTCCACCAACCGAGAAAGATGAAACTACGAGTGCAGTGCCAAGAGGAATCATTGACGCCGCAAGCATGCGTCGGCCACGGGCGTCTGCGATGCGTCCGCCGAGTATTAACCCAACTGACGCAGGTATTGCGGTAACCGTGGTGAACAGCGCAATTTGCCACGCTGGAAATCCACGCACTTCCTTTAGATATTCGTTTTGGAAAATGGATGCTGTTGCCACGAAGAGGTTGCCGATAAAAGCCACGGATGCAATTAATGCGATGCGATCAAATTGAATCTTTGAAGCATGCGGATTTTCTAACGCTGTGATGAAGCGCCGGGTTTCGGGAAGCGAGGTGCGTAGGTGTCGTGCCACGAGTAACCACACGAGAGTAATTATGAACACAAGGCGCCAGCCCCATGTAGCGAGCCCCGCAAGCGGCAAAGCAGCTACCGCGACTCCAGCACCGAGGCCGCTTGCCATTGCGAGAATGCTCACTGCATAGGCACGGGCATTGCGTGGCATTTCCTCAGCAGCAGTGACAATTATCAACAAATCCAATGTGAGGGCAAGTGGTCGACCAACGGCTTGTGTGCCGACAAGCACGCCAAAGTTTGGTGCAAGTGCACCCAACGATGCGATGACAGGTGCAATGTAGGCGAGTCGAATCATCACTCGGCGGCGACCAATTCGATCGGCCGCCATTGCAATTGGAATTGAGATGATGATTCCCCAACGCACTACCGCAGCACCAAGACCCTGACCGGTGGATGAGATATCAAATTCCTCAGCCGAGTACGTGAGAGTTTGGGTGAAAAGTGTGTTGATGAAAGCAGCAAGCATTGAAGCAGCTGCAAGCAGACCAAGAATCGAAGCCTCGCTGGCTGAAATGGTGGTTGGTGGAGACCACCATGCTCGCGCTTGTGATTCTGGCGATCTCCGGCGCATGAACCGCGCCATCAACAATCGAAACAACCACCCAAACCATGGAATCCGCACGGAGAACTCGGTGGTCTCAGCAATTGTGTGACCCGATCTCTGCACCACGCGCTCGTAATGCACGAATGGGCCGTGCAATTGCACGAATCGGGCAAGCGTGCCATCGGTGAGATCAGGCTCGGAATGCACGAGTGTTTCCTGCACAATGTCCGTGCGGGGCTCAATCAGCCACGTCTGGTCGTTGACTGACCACTGTTTCGCGATTGTGGTCACATTGAGGGGCACCGAAGCGAGCATACTTTTGAGGTGCCAAAAAGCCTCTCCGACGAACAGATTCTCGTTCGCCAAAGCGGACCACTTTCAGGTTCAGTCGTTGTACCGGGAGCTAAGAACTCAGCTCTCAAACTGATGGCTGCCACTCTGCTTGCAGATGGTGATTACACGATCACGAACACTCCGCACATCGCAGATGTGCCGATCATGGCAACGCTCCTTGAAGCGTTGGGTGTAGTGGTTGACTCCTCGCGCATGGAGGAAGGCATTCTGCGGATCACCAATTCGGGTTCAATCACTCCAGTTGCACCATACGAGCTCGTTGAAAAGATTCGAGCTTCAATCAATGTTCTCGGCCCACTTCTTGGTCGATTTGGTGAAGTGCGAGTTGCGATGCCGGGCGGAGATGATTTTGGTTCACGACCAATCGACATGCACCTTGCTGGTCTTGAAGCAATGGGTGCAACTTTCACCTTTGCCCACGGTGATGTGATTGGTGTTTGTGAACGTCTGCACGGCGCTGAGATCACACTTGAGTTCCCGAGTGTCGGTGCAACTGAAAACATTCTCACAGCAGCTGTTTTTGCCAAAGGCACAACCGTTCTTGACAACGCTGCCCGCGAACCTGAAATAACGGATCTCGCAACCATGCTTGTTTCAATGGGTGCCGACATTGAGGGCATCGGCTCGGGCACTCTTGTGATTCATGGCGTCGAAATCGGCAATTTGTACTCGGCGGATCATCGAGTAGTGCCGGATCGAGTTCAAGCCGCAACATACATGGCGGCGGTCGGTGTTGCCGGTGGGGAAGTGAAGGTAATTGACGCGGTTGGTGAGCACATGGACATGCTCATTAAGCGCTTCACCGACATGGGAATGCGCATCACGCCCGTAGACGACGGTGTGATTGCCGAAGCGAGTGGCCGCCTCAAGTCAATTGATGTAGCAACACTTCCGTATCCAGGAATAGCTACTGACTACAAACCATTGATCGTGACGATGTTGAGCGTGGCTGATGGCGTGGGCATTGTGACGGAGAATCTTTATCCAGGCCGTTTTAGGTATGTCGAGGAATTACAGCGACTAGGTGCTGATATCCGAACCGATGGACATCATGCGGTTGTGCGTGGTCGCGACTCGCTCTCGGGTGCACCCGTTCGGGCACCAGACATCCGTGCCGGTGCGGCACTGGTGGTTGCGGGGTTGGTCGCAAAAGGCACAACCGTGATTCATGACATCCACCACATAGATCGTGGCTATGAAGACCTCGTTGGGCGTCTGCGCTCAATTGGTGCAGACATCGAGCGCATTTAGCTCGGGTCTTCAGACTCCTGGCGCTGGTCCTGGAGACGTTTGGCACGCTTGTTGGCAAGTGCCAGCAGGCCAACAATCACAACAATGGGACCCGCAACCAGCAAAATCTCGTCCCAGCCACCTTGATGAGCCAACATGGGTCGGAATCGTAGGCGGTTTGGTGGTTCAATGGAATTCCACACTTTTTCGATGTGACGCAACCAAGGACCCTTCAATGTCAATGCGCAAGAAAGTAGAAGAAACAATCGAAGTCATACGGCCTGCCCTTCAGGCCGATGGCGGCGATGTTGTGCTGCGTGAGGTGAACGAGGAGACCGGTGTCGTCGAAGTCACCTTGGTAGGCGCCTGTGGTACCTGCCCCGCGTCAGGCCAAACCCTGAAAGCCGGCATCGAGCGGATCATGCGTGACCGCGTCGATGGCGTGACTGAAGTGATCGCGGTCTGACCGTGGCCCTTCGCACTCGCGATCCACAGGAACTCTTTGACCTTGCATGTTCTGGTGATCGTGGTGCGCTGGCGCGACTCTTATCGATGGTGGAGAGAAGCGACGACGAATCGCGCGCCGTGAGTCGCATCGCTTACCCAAAGAGCGGCAAGGCTTACACCGTTGGTTTGACCGGTGCTCCTGGCGCAGGAAAATCCACGTTGACGGCAGCCACAATCGGAGTGTTGCGTAAACGAGAAATTGAAGTTGCAATTCTTGCCATTGATCCCTCATCACCGTTCACGGGCGGGGCAATTCTTGGTGATCGTGTTCGGATGCAGGACTTCGCAACTGATCCGGGTGTATTTATTAGGTCAATGGCCACGCGTG
This sequence comes from uncultured Bifidobacterium sp., assembly GCA_964638795.1. Classification (GTDB taxonomy): domain Bacteria; phylum Actinomycetota; class Acidimicrobiia; order Acidimicrobiales; family Ilumatobacteraceae; genus CAIYHK01. Next base: position 7,075 of record CAZXAX010000028.1, read on the forward strand.
GACATCTAGGTGGGCTCTCGCTCGCAACACCCGAGGCAATTCGGGTGCTTGATGCCGTGGGGCGACAATGGGTACTTGTTGAGACCGTTGGCGTAGGCCAAGTTGAAGTTGAAATTGCCGGCAAGGCCGACACCACAGTTGTTGTGGTCAACCCGGGATGGGGTGATGCGGTACAAGCCAACAAGGCGGGCCTCATGGAAATCGCCGACATCTTTGTGATCAATAAGTCGGACCGCAAGGGCACCGAAGAAACACGACGCGATATTGAACAGATGCTCGATATGTCCGATATCGCTCACGACGACTGGCGCCCGCCGGTCGTTGCAACAGTCGCGTCTGATGGCACAGGGGTTGAAGAACTCTGGGAAACCATATTGCGTCATCGCGAACACATGGAGACCACAGGCAAACTCGAAGTGCGTCGTAAGTTTCGACTCGGTGAAGAACTCAGAGAGATTGTTGCGAGAAGGCTTTACCAGCGTGCACGCGAGATATGCACGGGCCCGAGATGGGATCAGTTGCAATCCGAAGTTTTGGAGCGCCACATTGATCCGTGGACCGCAGCCGACGAAATGCTCGCATCAGTGCAGGCTTAAGCGCCGCGCTCAACCAGCTGTTTTAGTTCCTTCAAGTTGCGACGCCAGATGAGTCGCATTACGAGCCCGCCACCAATGAATCCAGTGATTGGACCACCAAGCCACCAAGGGAATCGGAGATCTTCATCCCAGGCAAACCGGGTTGCGGCACCACCGCGAAGCGGCGTGAGAGTGAAGCGACCCGTGCCGGTGACGATTCCTGAATGACGCACACCCATTGCGCTACCGGGAAGCCACTCAACTATCTCCATCTTGTCCGTGAGTTTGAGTGGGCCGACTTTGGTATCGCAATCAAAAGTGACACCAATTCCACGATTGTGTGAGCTCGTCACACGAATTGCAACGGCATCTGCCATCCAGTCCACATGGTTTTCAATCGGTTCAACGACTTCCCACACGCGTGCAGGTGTGGCTTCAATTTCTACAGCAACTGAAACGCGACTCATTTCGCGGCCGCATTTCGAAGCGCAAGTGCGGCATCCTCAGGGGGAACGATATTGATCAACACACCTGTGCCGCGTTCAAAACCTGCAGTGGTCACAAGTTTCGGCCATAGGTGAACATGCCAGTGATACATGCCTGAGTGGTGACCCGGCGCAGTGTGGAATCCGAGGTTGAAGGCAACATCACCGAGGGCAAGATTCAATGTGATGAGCGCGCGCTTGATTGCAACCCCCATACTGTGCAGAGAATCAGTTGACGCATCAGTCAAGTGCGCAGAGTGGCTCTTGGGAATGATCAACAACTCATAAGGCATTCCGCTCCAGTAAGGGCAGAGCACCAGGGTGTTCTCATCTTCGAGTACGACGCGCTTTCCGTCCACGTGCTCGGCTTCAATCGTGGCGCACAGGATGCAACCACCCGAGAAACGACCAAAGGCGCGCTCTTCATCGAGAATTTCACCAGGGACGAATGGCAAGCCAAGAATCTGTCCATGCGGGTGAGCAAGAGAAGCACCCGCTTCACGACCGTGATTCACGATTGCTTGTGTGTAACGGATGTTTGGTGTGGAAAGGTGCTGAACTAGTCGCTCCTTCAGCACATCCATCATTGCGCCAACTTCAGCATCAGACATCTCACCGATACGGGCATCATGCTTTGGAGTGAATACGAAGACCTCGTGAATACCGCTGGCCTCCGACATCACATGCACTGGGCCAAGGTTGCGCACTGCCATTGGGTCGTCGCCTGAAAATGCGGGGTAGCGGTTTGGCACCACGCGCATTTTCCAGTTTCCGTTTTCGTCGAGGGTCTCAAGAGTCGGCTCGCGATCCTCTGTGTGTTCGGGGCAAAAAGGGCAGGGCCGATTGGGTTCGGTCTCAACTTGGAGGGTGCGTGGGGCGAAATCCGTGGGTCGTTCTGAGCGTTCAGCAACGATGGTGACCCAACGGCCGTTTAATGGATTCAGTCTTAATTGGCTCACTGTTCTTCAAGGATAGGTCGCCGAAACACTGAAACATGGCGTTCGGACAATTCAGTGAAAGGTGTGCCGATCGCATCTTCGGTGCGTTGGACCAGCGTGAGGCCAGCTTCAGTTGCCAATTCGTCAATTTGTGTTGTGGACAGATAACGAATTCTCCACTTGCGAACTGTCAAGCCATCATCAAACTCACCGGTTGCAGTCTGAGAAGAGGGGTCGATCTGGCTGCGACTTCGAACCGTGCTCCCGCTGGGTCTCAACTGTTCGCTCTCGACCTCAACTCTCTCAATCTCGCGAAACTCATTGGCTTCGATGAATAGCAGGCCACCTGGAAGTAAACGCGAAGCAACGTGGTTGAAGAAGCGTCGCTGTTGGTCTTCGCTCTGCAGATTAAAGAGAGTGTTGAATGCCACCACGGCAACAGCAAATTCCTGCTTCGGCAATTCAGAACTCATGTCACCCAATAGAGCTCTGATGACACCTTCGGGATCATTTTCACGCAGACGTGCAAGCATTGACTCAGAGTTGTCGATTCCGGTCACCAGTGCGCCCGCCCTTGCCAGGCTCAGTGCCACCCGGCCGGTGCCAACACCGCATTCGATCACTTCGGCACCCGAGAGTCCGTCTTCCAACAGTCCGTCGATAAGCGAGGTCAATGCACTTACGTCGGACACCGAGCCGTACCAATCGTCATAGACATCTGCGAATGTTTCTCCGTAGTTGGAGTCAATTGGCTCAGGCACATCACCAGTTGACCACGCCCGGACGTGCCCGCGCCAAGGGGCGTGGTTACCCTTGATAGGTGCCATCCAACCGTTTTGCCTACCTTGACCACGCGGCGTCATCGCCACTGCGGGTGTCGGCGTCGGCTGCGATGGAACGATTTGCACGTGATTCATTCGCCAACCCAACTGGGAGCCATCGTGCATCACGTGAGGCGCGCCAGGCAATTGATGAGTCTCGTGACCAGATCGCGTCGTTGCTCGGAGTGCTACCTGGTGAGATCATCTTCACAAGTGGTGGTACCGAAAGTGACAACACAGTCGTGTTCGGAGCGGTACGGCGCACAGGTGGCGTCGCAGTTACCAGCAACGCCGAGCACCATGCAGTGCTTCATCCAGTGGAGCATGTGAATGGAATAGTTGTTCCAGTTGATGCCGGTGGTGTTATCGACCTTGCGGCTCTCGAAGAAGTTCTCCGCCAGACCCCCAATGTTGCTGTGGTCTCGGTGATGGCTGTAAACAACGAAACAGGTGTAATCACTGACATGAAAAGTGTTTCGCGTGTGGTACGCGAGCATGCACCGAAAGCGATCATTCATTCAGATGCTGTGCAGGCCGCACCATGGATGGATCTCTCGCCAATAACCGCAGTTGTTGACTCGATATCACTATCGGCGCACAAATTCGGTGGGCCAAAGGGAGTTGGAATTTTGTGGCTGCGGCAAGGTATTTCCGTTGAGCCACTTATGTTCGGCGGCGGACAAGAACGCGAGCGCAGAAGTGGAACTCACAACGTTGCAGGAATTGTTGGTACAGCAGCCGCGCTAGCGGAGACACGGGCGGAGATGGACACGGTGGTTCGCCGCGTGGGTGTGATGCGCGATCGTTTGGTGGACACGGTTACTGCAACGGTTGGTGGAATTCATGAAGTTGCACCGCGATCAAATCGCGTACCGGGTTCTGCTCATATATGCGTTGAAGGTGTGGAGAATGAGGCGCTCTTATTTCTCCTTGATCAGGCCAACGTATGCGCATCTGCAGCGTCGGCTTGTGCCAGTGGTGCCATGGAACCCTCGCACGTGCTTCATGCCATGGGCGTTGATCCAAACCTCGCGCGGGGCGCTTTACGCATGACCCTTGGACACACCACAGCTGATGCCGATATCGATCTCGCCATCAGTGCACTCACTGAATCGATCACCCACCTGAGGCGGTCGTAGCTATGCGGGTGTTAATGGCGATGTCTGGAGGAGTTGACTCCTCAGTAGCCGCAGCCGAGTTACTCGCTGCGGGCCATGATGTGGTTGGAGTAACCATGCGGCTCTGGGGTGGCGAGAGTGACACGGGATGCTGTTCGGTTTCGGATGTCGAAGATGCTCGTCGGGTTGCTCAGCAGTTGGGTATTGACCACGTGGTGTTCAACTTCACTGAAGACTTCAACCGTCATGTGGTTGATCCATATGTTGATGCGCACCGCATAGGTGTCACACCTAACCCGTGCATTGAGTGCAACCGACACCTCAAGTTCGAACGTTTGTCTGAGCGCGCACGCGTTCTCGGATTTGAAGCCGTTGCAACTGGTCACCATGCGCGAATCATTCATCTTGATGACGGCACGCCTCGTCTGGCACGAGCACACGATCGCGCAAAAGACCAGAGCTATGTGCTTTACACGTGTGATCGTGATGAATTGGATCGCACATTGTTCCCTGTTGGTTCAATGACCAAGGATGTTGTGCGTGAAAAAGCCGTTGCACTGGGACTGCGCACTGCCACCAAGCCTGACAGTCAAGATGTCTGCTTCATTTCACGCCAAGGTGGACGCGAGAGTTTTCTTGGAAATCGCATTCCGCTGCGACGTGCGCGTGTTGTTGGAACCGACGGTCAACCAGAAGGCGAAGTTGAGTCCGTTGAACTCGTAACCCTCGGGCAGCGCAGAGGCCTTGGAGGACCAGGCGGTGGCCCAAAGAAATTTGTGGTCGACATCAAACGTGACGGCGAAGAAGCCACTGTGGTGGTTGGACCTCGCGAGATGCTGATGACCCAGTTTGAGGTAATTGACAACATCGTGTGGCCAGATGGGCAGCCAGATGAAGTTGTGGGTGCGGGTCTTGCGGTGATGGTGCAGTGCAGTGCGCATGGGGAAACCGCTTCGGCAACTTTGCAAATAAATGAGGGTCGATTGCACCTCAATTGGTTCGAGCCACATCTCAGGGTGTCACCGGGCCAAAGTGTGGTTTTCTACGACCCCACCGACACTTACGTGGTCGGTGGCGGAATCGTCAGCGCTTCCAGGACGAAATAAAGAGTCCAGGCCTGCTCGGCGCGACGAGCATTCCATAAACATGGATTGCGCGACCATTCGGGTGTTCTTTGTCTGGGCGAAAAATGATTTTGTCGCCGTCGCTCACGTTCACTTGGAGAGGTATGCCCCAAGTGACTCCGGTGAGATCTGCGGCATCGGTGTTGGCGGGAGCCAGTTGGATGTCGCGCACTTTCAAGCGTCGAAACATGACAGTTTCAGCCAGGACCATCTTGTCGTGAATCACCAATCCCGCTGGTACGAGAACCAGCCATCTTGCTGCAAGTTTGCCGAGCCGTGCGGTCATAAGTGGAGCAAGGGGGATCGCAAAGAGACCCACAACAACAGCAAGCCACCATTGTTGAGAAGCCAGACACGCTCCAACGGCAGCAATGGGTGCTACCAGCAGCAGCCATGCAATGGCGACTGGGAGTAAGTACTGAACTGGCGGACGCAGAAGAAACCGAATTTCATCGCCATAAGCAGAGCCATTCACGAATACATGACCAAATTCTGCCGAAAAAATGACAATGAGACTGGCCACGGTAAACACAAATCCGATTAGCCAAATCCCCGGAACAGAATCTATGAAAAAGCCAGCGGATGCGCCTACCACGGCAAGTGGCGCAATTGCTCGCACAATCACAAGTCCGATGGTTGAGGGAATGAGCATCAAAAATACGCCTAAGACCCAAATTGTCCATGCATAGACGGACCAAACGACACGTGCAGAATCACCGAAATGACTAATTAGGTCAGTAATTCCAAAAAGACACGCACCACTGAGAATCCAAGTTGCATTGGCAAAACGATGGGCAAGCTTTGGGTTCACGACACTAAGCCTTGTACTTGATATCGGGTTTCGCCAAGACGACTGCAAAGTGATACGAAAAGTGGATGCAATTGGGGCAAATAGAGATTGCGCAAGAGGGCGTTACCACCGCCATTGGAAGTCTCCCTTTTCGCAATGCCACTGTTGCCGCCGAATTTGCTTTGCAGGCCACACCGATGTTGCCAGCAATTCCGACACTCCCGAAGCGCTCGCCAGCTGAAGGAATGATCAGCCAAGCAGTGCTCGGCATCAGTGGCATTTCTCTTGGCCAATACGGAAGCATTGCAATTGACACGCATGCAGTTGATTTGCGCGAACACGTAACAACGGATCTTGGCTCAGATGCATTCACGGGTTTTCGTGAATTTCTCCGAGTTGCGCAGCCTGAATTTGCGAAACAATCAGCTCCCAAAATGGTTAAGTGGCAGTTTGTTGGCCCAATCTCGTTAGGTGTTGCACTTGTGCGAGCTGGACTCGATCCCGAGACCGCATTTTCGATTGCTGTGCGCGCAGTGCGTGAGCACACAAGTGCGATGCTCGATGCTGTTGCGAAGGCTCTTCCAGGTGTGCAACAGGTTGTTCTGCTTGATGAACCATCGTTTGGGATGTTGAGCACCGATGATTCACCGATACGGCTTGCTCATGGCGTTGACATGCTTTCGGCTGCACTCGCGCTGGTCGAGCAACGTGCGGTTGCCGGTGTTCATTGTTGCGGAAATGCTGACTGGGGATTGATCTTGGATGCGGGACCGTCGCTGGTGTCATTTCCGGTCAGTGTTGACTTGAGTGGTCATCAAGCACGGCTTGCAAACTTTGTTGAGTCTGGTGGCGTAATCGCATGGGGTGCTGTGCGTACCGATGGGCCGCAGCCACTTAGTCCTGAGCGAGCATGGCGTTCACTAACTGCCAGATGGTGCGAGTTGGTCGACGCAGGAGCGGATGCCGGCCGACTTCTCGACCAATGCATAGTCACCCCAGCATGCGGGTTTGGTTTACACAGCGAAGGAAGCACATTGCGCGGCATGGACCAATTACGGGCTCTGGGAGTCCGTGTCGCAGACGGCACGGCTTCTATGCAGTTGGCATTACGGTCCTAAAGAAATTCGGTATCGTGCCTGCGTGGCAATTCCCAAGAAAGATCGAGACCGCGCAGAGTTTTTGCGTGATGAACTGATCCGCCACGATTCGCTGTATTTCGGTCAGGATGCGCCACAGATAAGTGACGCTGAGTACGACCAGTTAAAACGTGAGCTGATCCAGCTTGAAGAAAAGTACCCAGAGCTTGCGAGTTCGGATTCTCCAACTCTCAACGTTGGTGGGGTCGTGGCGGCGACCTTTGATCCTGTGACGCATCGGATTCCGATGACGAGCCTCGATAATGCGATGGACGAATCGGAGTTGCTCAGCTGGGGTGAACGCATGGCCCGAAGTCTTCCGAATGAGACATTGCACTTTGTATGCGAACTCAAGATCGATGGACTCGCACTCTCTATTCGCTACGAGACTGGAAAACTCACGCAAGCCGCAACACGTGGCGATGGAGTTACGGGCGAAGATGTGACAGCAAATGTTCGCACCATCAAAGGTGTGCCAAAACAATTGCCAAGTGGGGCGCCCGCTGTTTTTGAAGTGCGCGGCGAGGTCTACATGAGCATCGCCGCATTCGAAAAGTTGCGTGACCAAAAGCTGCGCGAAAATGAAATACGTGTTGCTGAAGGTAAGAAACCCGATTCGGTTCCAGTCAACCCACGTAATGCTGGTGCTGGAAGTCTCCGCCAAAAAAATGCGCAGGTAACCGCTGAGCGGGAACTTTCGTTTTGGGCATATCAGTTAGGTGAAGTGGTCGGTGGTGGCGCTGACCAATTCCATCATCAGACACTTGACACGTTGCGCAGTTTTGGATTTCCAGTGAATCCGGCCATCGAGCGCGTGGATGGAATTGAGGCTGTAATCGCATATTGCCGAAAATGGCAAGAACAACGTCACGACTTGCCTTATGAAATTGATGGTGTAGTGGTCAAAATTGACGATCTGGCGCAGCGCGAGCGACTTGGATTCACCTCCCGAGCACCGCGGTGGGCGATTGCATTCAAGTTCCCGCCCGAGGAGAAGAACACAATCCTCAAAGACATCCAGGTATCTATCGGCAGAACTGGGCGCGCCACACCCTTTGCTGTTCTGGAGCCGGTTTTTGTCGGGGGTTCGACCGTCAGTATGGCGACTCTGCACAACCGAGAGCAGGTGCGGCTAAAGGATGTGCGACCTGGCGACACGGTGGTGGTGCGCAAAGCGGGCGATGTCATCCCAGAAGTGGTTGGTCCAGTGCTAGCCCTCAGAAAAAAGGGCGCAAAACAGTGGGACTTTCCTGATTTCTGTCCTTGCCCATTGAACACACCATTGGTTCAAGCCGAAGGCGAAGCTGATACGCGGTGTGTTGAACCATCGTGTCCATACCAGCGCGACCAAAGAATTATTCACTTTGCATCGCGTGGCGGAATGGACATTGAAGGTCTAGGTGAGAAAACAGTGTTTGCACTTACTGATGCCGAATTTGTTTCGGACTTCGCCGACTTGTACTCATTAACTGTTGAACAACTTTTGCAGTTGGATGGCTTTGCTGAAATCAGTGCAACGAATCTTGTGGCGGCAATCTCGGCAAGTAAGTCGAGACCCCTGCCCAAGTTGTTGACTGCACTTGGTGTGAAACATCTTGGGCCTACTGCTTCTGATTCTCTTGCACGTGCGTTTGGTTCGCTTGATGCAATCATGAACGCAAATGTCGAAGAGTTGTCGAGCATCGATGGCATTGGTGAAATTGTTGCTACATCAATCACGAATTGGTTCGCCGTTGAATCAAACCGCACGATCATCGGAAAGCTGCGTGACGCTGGCGTTGACTTTGGTCAAGTGATAATTAGCGATGCGCCTCAGGTACTCAAAGGCAAGGCAGTGGTGGTTTCAGGAACTCTTACGCGTTGGAATCGTGTTGAGGCTGAAGAAGCGATCAAGGATCGTGGCGGCAAGAGCCCGGGCAGTGTTAGTGCAAAAACTTTTGCACTAGTTGTGGGCGCCGAGCCAGGGGCGTCAAAGCTCACCAAGGCCACTGAACTCAAGGTGCCAATCCTGGACGAGGAGGGGTTTGCGTACCTTCTTGAGACCGGGGAATTGCCCAAACCATAAGGGTTTGGGGCTCAGTCCACCGAGAATTCCCAGGTGTAGGTCCTGGCCTTGGTTTCGCCCTCCACAAGTGGCCAATAGCGCACAGTGGCCCGATGAACACCCTGATCGAACTCCTCGATTACGGCACCATCGGTGGGTAGAAACTTGAGGGTGTAATTACCCGGATCGAAAATCGCATTCGGAGGCAGTTCAACTTGTTCACCGGGGTCAGGTGTGTTGCCATTGCTCATGAGTTCATCAAGACGAGAAGTTTCAATTTCAATTCCGTCGATCGTTAACTCTCCAGTGAAACCATCAATGAAGTCGATCACGATTTCACTCTGTCGCAAAACACGATCATCATCGGCGGGTGATAAGCGTTCAATCGCTGATGGAAGATTGGTTCCTTCGTCACCAGTTTGTGCAACAGAGAAACCGAAGTAGATGAGCACAACACCAATTGCAATTGCGGCACTCGTGACTATGCGTGGGCGGGAGAGTTTTTGGAATGAAACCATCGCTCTCTATTCTCACGGCTGAATTTGTGAAATCCTTGTCATTCCAAGGTTTTATCCAACGACAGGCGAGATTTGCCTGATTCGGACTAGCGTCGTAAGCCCATGAGCGGGTTTGACCTCACTCCCACGGCGATAACAGTTGCGGGTAGATACAAGCTCACCGAAGAGATTGGCTCCGGTGAAAGCTCAATGTATCTCGCCACAGATGTGCGCACATCAGAGCCAGTTGCAATTCAAGTGCGACCGGTTGGAGTTGCTGACGCTGCAACCGTGCTCGCCTTTCGAGAAGCAACCGAAAAGGCGCGATCGTTTGATCACCCAGCGATGGTGAAAGTTTTTGATGCTGGCCTTGATGTGGTCGAAGGCGAACGAGTCTTCTTTATCGTGCTTGAGCACCTCTCAGGTGGGAGTCTGCGAGACATGCTGGACCGCGGAAGGCGCCTGACCCCCTCCCAGGCTCTGGTTGTTGGTTTGGATGCGTGCCGAGCCCTGTCGTATGCCCATGCCCAAGGGTCGATTCACGGTGATTTGCGGCCCTCAGGGCTCCAATTCGGCCCGGATCGGCGCGCTCGACTCAGCGGGATTGGTCTTGCTATCCCAACTGCCTCGGGCAATCTCAACTTGGAGCGTGCTCGCTACGCGGCGCCCGAGATCGGGCGGGATGAACCCGCCTCTGAGAAGTCTGATGTCTACAGCCTTGCTGTGATGCTCGTCGAGGCGATCACTGGCGAAGTTCCCTTCGCTAGTGAATCGATAACCGCAACGATGGCGAACAAGACCGATCGTCTTCTTCCAGTCAACGCAGATCTTGGGCCTCTTGCATCTGTGCTTGAACGCGCCGCACGACCCGAAGCAGACGATCGTTACACCGCACGCGAGTTTGGTGAGGCATTGGTTCAAGTTGCATCTTCACTGCCGAAGCCAACACCAATCGATGTAGCTGGGCAAGCAGTCGCTCCTGAAACGCTGGCAGTCTCAACACCTGCAACACCAAGTGAACCATTAGCGCCGGTTGTTTCAATTACAGATGCAAAACCGATTGTCATCGGTGGTACCGGAGAGATTGAGCGCGGTGGGAGTCGCGTTACCGTCGGTGATGCCACACGAGTTGTTCGTGATCCAAGTGGTCCACTTGTAATTGGTGGCGCGAATGCAAACGTTTCCGAAACACCGGCGGCATCAGTTGCGCCCGTTCCTGAAAAACGGCGATTGGCACTCAAGACCTTGATGGCACTCGCAGCAGTGGCTGCAGTGATTGCTGCAGGACTCTTCACTTGGAACACTTGGCTCATTCCGGCGCACGCTGTTCCATTGGTTAAAGGCAACACCGAAGCCGAAGCGCTAAACACACTCGCCTCATTGAAATGGGAAATTGAGATCAGATCTGAGCGCAGCGACGACATCGAGGCGGGGTCAGTAATTGGAACTGAGCCAGAAGCAGGCACATCGCTCAAAGAGAACCGCAAATTGGTCTTGATTGTGTCACTGGGACCCCGTTTACGGGAACTGGATAACTACACAGGCCAGCCCGTTGAGGAGGTCAAGGCCGCGTTGGCCGATTCGGGCCTTTCATATGTCGATGGTGGCGGTGCCTACAGCGAAAAGGTCAAGAAGGGCAATGTCGTGCGCTGGAACGTGGTCGACCAGCCCAGTTTGAAGGCCGGTGCCGAGGTGGAGCGCGGCACCAAGGTTCGAATCGTTGTATCGCTTGGCCCGAAGCCTCGTAAGGTGCCCCAGCTCGTAGCGCTCACCCTCGATGAGGCGAAGGCCGTGCTGGCAGAGCGTGGGCTGAAATTTGTCGCGGGCCCTGACGGTGTATCGAACTTCATCGCCATCGGCCGCGTGATCGCCCAAATCCCCGCACCGGGAGTAACGCTTCCGAGAGGCTCTGAAGTAATCGTGTCGGTATCGACAGGGCAGGACCTCGTTGAGATGCCAGATGTGTTTGGCAAGACGTTCGATTTCGTCAAGTTCGGTCTTAATTCACAGGGGCTGAAAATCGGAGAAATAACAGGTAATGAGTCGCGTGCCCTGCTTCGTGCGTTCATCAACGGCAAAGAAGTTTTTGTTGGTGACGAAGTCTTGCGTGGAGCGACGGTTGATCTGACCTTCGCCTAGAGTCATCTCGGCATGAATGAGCAGCGCGAGGAACACGAACACCTCGAAAGTTCGACGATCCTGGCAGCCGGAGTTGATGAAGTCGGCGTAGTTCCTTGGCCAACTCTTTTTGCGCACCGGGTAGCCCGCAAAGTTGGTATCACGCGATCATGGGCAACGCTCATCGTGATTCTCACTTGTCTCTTTACTGTGTCGTTTCCGATGACACTGCTGGTGGTCTCACTTGACACAATCGCAAAGGACTTAAGCACCACAGCGATCACTTTGAGCTGGGTGATCACTGCACCGATGCTCGCTTTCGGTGTGGTTGGGCCGGCATATGGAAAAGCCGGAGATCTTTGGGGACACAAGCGAGTGTTTGTTTTGGGTATGACCTTTGCAACGTTTTTCTCGCTGCTGTCGGTCGTGTCTTGGAACGCATGGTCGCTCATCTTGTTCCGCACATTGGCGGCAACAGCCGGTGCAGCTACTGGTCCATCAGCAATGGCTTACATCAACAGGTTGTTCGGGCCCAATGAACGTGTGAAGCCACTCAGTTACTGGAGTTTTGCCACAACAATGGCGCCTGTTGTTGGCGTAGTTCTGGGTGGTCCATTGGTTGATTCGGTGGGTTGGCGTGTGATTTTTGCAGTGCAGTCGCCACTTCTGATCATCGGCACGTTGGTGTCATTCAAACTGTTGCCAGAAACACCGCGAGCGCAAGTAGTGAAATTCGATATCAAGGGATCATTGACGCTCGGCTTCGGGGCGATGCTCATCTTGCTCGCTATCAACCGTGGAAATGGTTGGGGTTGGACAAGTCCGGTGATCATCGGAGGTTTCCTCGCCGGTGTTCTCAGTTTGGCCCTGTTCTTCAGGGTTGAGGCTCATGCCGAGTCGCCGTTGATGCCCCTTAGTTGGTTGCGCAAGAGAAATCTGATGTGTGCGATGGGCGCACAAACATTCTCCAACTATGCGTACATGGGCGGATTCGTATTGATTCCCCAAATGCTTGGCTCAACAGGTGTAGGGATGACTGCGGGCCACATTTCACTGCTCATTATTTCTCGCCCGCTGAGTTTCGGTTTTGCCGCGCCAATTATGAGTCGTGTCACCATGAGAATTGGCGAACGTATCGCTGGGATGATGGGAATCAGTCTTGTCGTGCTTTCACTTTCTTGGATGGCTTTCATCGACAAGGGAGTTTCCAACTGGTACGTAATTGTTGGGCTAATGCTCACCGGAATTGGAACCGGGATTTCATCACCAGCATTGACATCTCTCGTTGCTAACTCAGTTCCTGACGATGATCTTGGTGTGGCTGGGGCGATGCAGCAGTTGATCGTGCAAATTGGTGCCGTTATGGGCTCCACAGTGATGATTGCAATTCACGAATCCACTCTCAGCCACGGTGCAATTCCCAGCTATGCATATGCTCTCGCATCTGGAGCAGTGGCGGCCGCCATCGGGGTGTTCATTGCAAGTTTCACACGATCGACACCAGTGGCGCAGCGCCAGCCCGGCCATGAGACGGTCTAGTCAGTAATTGCTCTCAACTCGCTTAGTAATTCATCTGCGATTTCTTGACCACCGTCAAACTGCCCAATGTGGGTTTGAAGTGACAAAACCTTCTGGGAGTCACCCTCGATTTTCAGCTTGCCCGTAAGCATCGCGTGCAGAGTCAACTGAGGGTCACTTGAGAGCAGAATGTTTTTTGCCGTTTCGTAATCGGCCGTGACAGTGGCGTCTGCGTCGTCAATGGCGCCAAGGTCCAGGAGCAACGTGCCATCTGCGGTGTCCATGTGGGCTAGCACTGTGCCATCATCCCCAAATGGTGTGCCCGTTATCACGTGGTTAATCCGAACTGGAGTATCGATTCGACCCAGTCGCGATTCAAAGCGCCCACGTATCTCCTGGGCTGCTGCGACCCATTCTGGGGATAGAAACTGAAATGCCATGGCTCCATCAGAGTCCATCGCTTAGCGAATTGTCTATTCCGTTTCTGTTTAGGGGCCGAGACCCACAATGATTAAAGACCTATGGCGCGCATCCTGGTAACCGAAGAAATTGCCCAAGGCGGACTTGACCGGCTGCGCTTGGCGGGTCACGAAGTGGATGTGCAAACGGATCTTTCCCGCGAGCAATTCCTTGCCGCACTACCTGGGGTGAATGCACTGATCATTCGCTCAGCCACGAATGTGGATGCCGAAGCCATTGCCGCCGCACCTGATCTTCAGGTAGTTGGCCGCGCTGGAGTGGGGCTTGACAACGTAGACGTTGAAGCGGCAACAAACCGTGGTGTCATGGTGGTAAATGCGCCGACCTCCAACATCATTTCGGCGGCCGAGCAAACAATGGCCTTGTTGTTGTCAATTGCACGCAATGTGCCACAGGCACACGCCGCGTTGGTTGCTGGTCGATGGGAACGCAGCAAGTGGGAGGGTGTCGAGCTTGCCGAAAAAACCCTCGGAATTGTGGGCCTTGGCCGAATCGGCAAATTGGTGGCCGAACGCGCAGCTGGTTTTGCGATGCGAGTCATTGCATACGACCCGTACATCTCTGAAGAACGGGCTCGTGAAATGGGAGTCGAGGCGGTAAGCCTCGACGAACTAGTAGCGCGCGCTGATTTCCTCACGGTGCACCTACCAAAGACCAAGGAAACCATCGGTCTCATCGGACGCGAGTTATTGAAGAAGGCCAAGCCAGAGCTCCGAGTGATCAACGTGGCCCGCGGTGGCATTGTGGATGAAGAAGCGCTCTATGAAGCATTGAAGAACGGTGTGATTGCTGGTGCAGCACTTGACGTGTTCAATAAAGAGCCGACAACCGAGTCACCACTGTTCACACTGCCAAACATTGTCGTAGCGCCGCACCTCGGTGCGAGTACACGCGAAGCACAAGACAAAGCCGGCGACACGATTGCTGACATGATGTTGCTCGCACTTGCAGGTGATTTCGTGCCGTTTGCAGTGAACGTGAACGCGGCAGAGGCAAACGAAACCATCAAGCCCTTCTTGCCTCTCGCTGAGCGCCTCGGTCGACTATTCGCAAGCCTCATCGAATCTGATGGTTCAAAAGTCACAACGCTTGAGATCAACGCAGCTGGCGAAATCGGTGGATATGACATTGGTCTGCTTTCGCTCAGTGCGCAAAAGGGTTATTTCGGCGCGAACGGAGATGAGCAGGTCACGTACGTGAATGCGCCACAGATCGCTAAGCAGCGTGGTGTCGAAGTTAAGAACTCAACTTCTAAAGATGGCACTGAGTACAAGAACCTCGTGACAATTCGTGGCGGTGGGCACTCAATTGCTGCAACTCTCACGA
>CAZXAX010000028.1:22144-23496 GCA_964638795.1 uncultured Bifidobacterium sp.
AAGAACCTCGTGACAATTCGTGGCGGTGGGCACTCAATTGCTGCAACTCTCACGAGTCAAAGCCGGCACGCGCGAATCGTGATGATCGATGACCATGTCATGCGTGTGCCACCATCTGAGAACATGTTGATCGTTCGCAACGACGACCGCCCAGGTGTAATTGGTCTTGTTGGTGTCACCCTTGGTGCGGCCAACGTGAACATCGAGGACATGGATGTGGGCCGTGCAGATGCTGCTGGCACCGCGATGATGGTGATGGCCACAAACATTCATGTGCCCGATGAAGTCGTGAGCAAACTCGCCGCTGAACCCGGAATCATCCAGGTCGCTCGGCTTCACCTCTGATTCGAGTATCAGCTCACAGCATTGATGGCATCGCGAGTAGCAAGCGCTACCTCGCGTGCCTGGGAGGCGAAGTCCTTGCCGTTGCTTGCGTAGATAATTGCTCGTGAAGAGTTGATCATCATGCCCAGCCCATTCGAGTCGCGCCCCGCGCGCACGGTTGCTTCAACATCTCCGCCTTGGGCTCCGACACCGGGAACTAGCAAGGGGAGCGATTGAGCAATGGCGCGCACCTCGGCGAGTTCCCCAGGGAACGTGGCGCCAACAACGAGCCCAACTTCGCCAAGCGTTGACCACGACTCGGCGGCAGTGCGGGCGATGTGTTGATAAACGGGCACACCATCAATCAACTTGTTTTGCAATTCGCTGCCACCAAGATTCGAGGTGCGACACAACACGATCGCAGCGCCACGCTTCAAGAATGGCTCGATGCTGTCTGTGCCCATGTACGGGTTCACGGTGACCGCGTGTGCGCCGTAACGATCAAATGCTTCCCGCGCGTAGTACTCGGCTGTTGAGCCAATATCACCACGTTTAGCATCCAAAATCAGTGTGGTGTTCGGGTGGCTCTCACGAATCAATTTGCAGATGCGTTCGAGTTGCGCTTCCGCTCCACGAGCGGCAAAGTGCGCGATCTGTGGTTTGAAGGCACAGGCGGCATCTGCCGTGGATTCAACAATCGCGCGACAGAAATCTTCGATTCCGTTGTTATCGCGCCGAATCCCGTCAGGGAGTCGATCAAGATCGGGATCAAGCCCCACGCAGAGCATCGAATTGGTCGTCGCCCACGCTTTATTCAGAGTGGCGAGAAAACCCATCAATCCTCAATGGTAATTGCGCCAGTGGGGCAGTTCTCGGCGGCTTCCACAACTTTGTCTCGGAGTTCACCATCTGGGTTCTCCTGCAACACGTAGAGATAGCCATCGGTGCGTACTTCAAAAACCTCTGGGCAAATACGCGCGCAGCCACCTGTTGATGCACAGAGATCGAAGTCAACAACAACTTTCACT
>CAZXAX010000029.1:0-11734 GCA_964638795.1 uncultured Bifidobacterium sp.
CCGCGCTGAATCAAATAGCGGTGTCAACCGCGTTGATGATCCATGTGACGCCGTCCGTTGGATCCTCTGCTGCAATCTGTAAACGCCAACCTGAACTTGGTTCGTAGGAATCCCACTGCCACCAGGTGAACTCGCTCGTGATGTCGCCGATCTCATCGGCCTTGATCGGCCACTCGTCTGTGAGGCCAGCAAGTGCGACCACGCACCACCACATGCTGTAGCGGCCACTGGCCATCCCACGGCGGCGACCGTGTGCACCTCCGCTGGAACCCGCCCAAGTGATCAGTGAAATTGCATCAGCGGGGGAGAGTTGATGTCCGCGCGCACTTACAACACCAATTGATGCGAGCGCTTCAGAGACTCCTCCTTCAGCACCACGAATCTCGGCCCGACCATTTGATGCACTGACCCAGGGTTCAATCACGGCACGAAGTGCGCTATTCGTATCCCGATCTTCGACCACATTTGCTTTCGCTGCTATTTCAAGCGATCGCAGTTCACCGTTGAATTCGGGTGGGTCGTGTTGCACGCCGGAGTCCGTGTAGACGGGTGGCTGATACTTGGGCTCCCATCTCTGCAGTGTGTGTGGAATATCAAACATTTGCAAAGTTGGGGTGTAAATGATGTCTGCACCGCGAATTCCGCATTCATGGGCGACAACATCGGCGATATGGACATCACTTAAATGTTCTTTGAGGTCATCCCAACTGTGATGTTGTGCAATTACTTCCGAGAGGGGCCCAAACAAGAAGTTTGTGTTTGTCTCATCCAGAGCTTGGACTGCGAACTCCGCTGGTGAATGCAGTGCGAGTCGGTAGTTGGCAAGCGTGGTGATAGGCCACATCTGCCGACCCGAATCATTCGCCAGACGACATGTGTCGCGAACTCGGAGCAACTCAGTCCAGTCGCGTGATGAACAACAGCCGTCAACGTATCGAACCAGACCGTCGTGATCGAGGCTATTGATCAGTGTGTCTAGTTCGCTCACACCAACGGCCATGGATAGCGATGTCCAGAGGCATCAATGGGAAGAACACCTCGGTCGCATACCCAATTACACCGCTCCACCAATGCTTCCGCTTCGGCTTCGGAAAGAAGGTTCGTGATTGCACAGGGCGGATTGTCACGAATCGCTGTTATGGCAGACACCAAGTTGGTATTGATCTGCTCGCCGCCGAACTCCCAGATTACGGTTCGTAATTTGAACTGCGATGAGAAACAAAGCCCTTGATCGATTCCCCAGATGGCGTCCTGTTTGTCAATTAAAACGTGACCACTCTTGCGATCGGTGTTGTTTGCAACAAAGTCAAAAACCGCTATCTCACGAAATCGATCATGGAGTTCCGGCCGTTTTTCGAAAAGAGTGAAGTAGTGCTCTTCGTGAATGGCGTCAATGTAGAGCTGGAAGGAACCTTCCCCAAATGGTCCGTTGCGAATGATGGTTGGGGGAATGAATGGAATACCCATCGCCAAAGCAAGCTCGTATGCGGCTGCCTCACGCTTGTGCAGGCCGGGAGGGAAATCCCACAGGGGTCGCTCACCATCTTTTGGTTTGTAAATCGCGCGAACTGATTCGTCTCCAGAGATGAGCTGCACGCGGTAGGTCATGTTGCTCGAATAAGGCATGCGCCCTTCAACATGCACATCAGCATCCTTAAGCAGGCTCAACACATCCAAAGTTGTTTCAATTCATTCGTGGGCACATGTGGCCGTTGGGGTCAATCGGACGTCCACAGAATAAACAACTGGGTCGACCCGCAGCCACGGCTGCTTCTGCTACCTCGATAAATGCAACGGCTTGCCCCACGGTGATAGCAACGCGAACCTTGCCAGCATCGAAGTCAGGCAACTCGTCACCTTCTTCATCTACTGGAACGATTTCATCAAACTGCACGATTACTCGGCCAAGATCGCGGTCATATCCAAGACTGATTCCGCCAAGGTCAAAGGCCACGTCTGACACATCTGCCAACTCCATTGCCACTCCGAGTGGGCGATCAACCGGTGGTGGTTGCTGCGCGATGAGCTGACGCAAAAAATCAGCCAATGCTGCGGTGTGCTGCTTCTCGCACTTCAAAGTGACGCGTTCACCCATTCGCCGAACTTGAATGAAAAAGGTTCTTTGACCAGGTATGCCCACCGCGCCGGCCGTGAATGCATCCACGTCATCAAAATCGAAATAGACACCCATCAGATTTCAACTCGGAACTAATTCACCGAGCGACCCACCCGTGGAGTTGACGGTAAGCACTATCGGACCAGAAGCGGTGTACGCAACAGCGCTGACTGAACAAGGCGACACTACGAGACGTTGGAAAAGATCGATGTGTGTGCCAGTGGCATGTGCAAGAGCTGCCTTGATTGGATCTGCATGGGACACGCAGACCACAGTCTGGCCAGGATGGTTCTTGCAGATTGCATCAACTGCATTCACAATTCGATTTTGCATCTCAGTGAAGCTCTCACCTTTTGGAAATCGAAACGTGCTCGGTGAACGCTGCACGGTTTCCCATTCGGGCAATTTGCGTAACTTGTCGAGTTGTTTACCCGTCCATGTGCCGAAGTCGCACTCGAGCAATCCAGAATTGGCCTTGACCTTCAGATTCAGCGCCTTTGCAATCGGAGCCGCCGTCTCCCGTGTGCGCTCCAGCGGACTTGCGTAGATCGCGGCAATTTTTTTAACTGCACTGATTCGTTCTGCGGCGACTTTTGCTTGTGCGATGCCGTCTGTTGATAAGTGGAGTCCAGGAGCTCGACCAGGGAGAGTTTTGCCAGTGGTTGGGGTCTGCCCGTGACGTACGAATAACACGAGAGTCGGCTTGGATTTCATACTCCACTAAAACTATCGGCGTATCCACGTAATCTGTCAGCGTGACAACACTGAAACAAGTGGGATTGGAAGTGGCTAATTGCCGTGATTGCCCCCGTTTGGTGGAATGGCGCGAGTCCGTCGCCCGCGACAAACGTGCGGCATTCAAAAACGATGAGTATTGGGGTCGTGGAGTTCCAGGATTCGGTGATCCTGGCGCTCGAATTCTCGTGCTTGGTTTGGCCCCGGCAGCACATGGAGCCAATCGCACTGGGCGAATGTTCACTGGTGATCGCAGCGGCGATTGGCTATATCGCGCAATGCATAAAGCGGGGTTGGCAAACCAGCCAGAGTCGACAAGTAAGGCTGACGGGCTCGTGCTCAATTCAACGTGGGTTACCTCAGTCGTCAAATGTGCGCCACCAGACAATAAACCGACAATTGATGAGCGTAAGAACTGTCATCGACATCTCGAAGTCGAATTGCAATTACTTACCGAGATTTCGGTCGTGGTGTGTCTTGGGGCATTTGCATATGAGAATGCCTGTCGCGAATTCGCGGTCGCAGCAAAACCAAAATTTGGTCATGGTGTCGAGGCCGATGGAACTACACGTTCAGGGCGAAAAATATCCCTGATCTGCAGCTTTCATCCAAGCCAGCAAAACACATTCACGGGAAAGCTCACTGAGCCGATGATTGATGCCGTCTTCGCTCGCGCGGTCAAACTAGCCAGCTAGAGCAATTATTTCCCCAGCGGCGTAGATCACCGCAATACATGCAAGAAAGACTCCAAAAATTCTTCGGAGGTGTTCGTCGCGAAGCGAGAGTGCAATTCGTGCGCCTATTGGTGCCCCAGGAATGACCCCGAGAGTTAACAGAAGTGCATATCGCCAATCGACGCCACCTTGAATGGTGTGAGTGATCGTGCCAGGCACAGCAAAGAAGCCAACACAAACAAGCGAAGTAGCGATAGCGGTTTTCATCGGCACTTTCAACACATCACGAAACATCGGGACCATCACAATTCCGCCACCAACGCCCAATAATCCAGACAGCCCGCCAGCCATTGCGCCGATTACCGCAGACTTCGAACGTTGGTTGATCACTTCGGCACCCGTGTCACTGGATTGGTCAACTTCGGGCGTTGACTTGTCGCCACGAATCAGATTCCACGACGACCAGAACAGCATCAAGGCGGTGAGAATCATTAGTGGATGACCATCGCCTGGGAGCACATCTGCGAGGCGCGCTCCGATCACCGCGGCAACGATGCCGGCAGGGACTGTGTAAAGCACTGTTCGCCACCGAACTAATTGTGAAGTGCGGTACTTGAGCGAGCCCATGATCGCGCCAGGAAGAATTGACGGCAATGTGGTTCCAACCGCAATTGCTGCTGAACATCCGAGTGCCCGAATGGCAGGCGTAGATATCACTGCACCGCCGACTCCAAAACTTCCAGACATGACACCAGTTGCCACACCGGCAAGTGCAGTTAATGCATCTCGAAGTAGTCCAGAGTCCACGATGACGCCTAGGGGTACTGGATTTTCAGGTTGCTGCTGGCGCCGGTGCTGGGGGAGCCTTCGGCTTTGGCGGTGGCACGCCAACTGCCGGTGCCCGATTTGCGAACTCTGGCCAGCGACGACGAGATGTAATTGAAAGCAGTCGTAGGAGTTTCATAGCTTTCTCATCGGTCTCAGCTGGCCTAGCAATGATTGCGCCCGACTTGATCATCCGATCCATAACTTCACGGCCTAGATCGGTACGCACCACACAGAGTGTCCAGTCGTTGTCTTCACCGATTCCACCCGTTGAGATGTCTGCGTGTTCGGCGGCGAAATCAGGACACGTCTTGCAACCCTCGCGGGTCCACTTATGGCATTCCTTCAGATCAATTTCGTGGAACGATCCATCCTTCATCCAGATCTGGAATGCACCTTTGATGTTCATCTTGGCCATCTCTTCTTTCTTGAGGCCGTACTTGGCCCAGAAGAGTTCTTCAAAAATTGCATCATCAAAGGTCTTCGAGCAGAGCAATCCAATGTTGAACAAAAACGGCTTAGAAACTTTGCCGATCTTGCGCGCCCACATCACCGGCGGCACAGAGGTCTGGCAACCCATGCCAACGAACGCGAGACGCTTCAGACCCTCTTCTTCTGCTTGTTTGAAAGCAAGTGTGTTTGCAGAATAGGTATATCTACTTCCTGCTGAAGCGAGGATTTCTTCCTTGTTGTGCGCAATCCCGGGCACAGCTTTCCAATTGGATCCATCTCCATCGAGGAAACTTGCCAAAGCACCATCTATGTAGTCGTGTTCAAATAGCCAGATAAGCATTGCGCTAACGAAGCCACCGTCTTGTCCAATCTTGTGCACGGTGTCGTCGCTGGCGCGGCAGAGGAGCAACTGCTGATACTGGCCGTACATCTGCTCTGGCTCGCGAATCTTGCCAAACAGATGAGTGTCTGCTTGTGGCTCCCATTCACGGAAGCGAGGACATGCCCGCGTGCATGAAGTGCAGCCTTTCTCACCATGCCCACAGTTGGTAAGACCTAGATCTTCTTCGAGATGAAAAGGCTTGTACTCGCCCTCTTCATGTTTGTAGCCGATTACATCGTGCGGGCACGCGACCACACATCCTGCACAGCCAGTACAAAGCCCGGAGTTGATGACTTCTTCGTACAGTTCTTTCCACTGTGCGGTCCAGCGCTCAGCTTTAACAGGCGTTTCAGTGTTACTCATATTGCGTCGGTGCCCTCTTCGCCCGTGCGGATACGCACAATGCGCTCCACGGAAGTGATCCAAATTTTTCCATCACCGATTTTGCCAGTAGCGGCAGCTTGGCGGATTGCATTCACCGTGGATTCGACAACTGAGTCATCCACTACCAATTCGAGACGCACTTTTGGAATGAAATCAATTGAGTACTCGGCGCCGCGGTAGGTCTCGGTGTGGCCCCCTTGGCGGCCAAAGCCACGAACTTCAGAAACGGTCATTCCCGTAACGCCAGCATCACGTAGAGCATCTTTCACATCGTCGAGCTTGAATGGCTTCACAATTGCGGTGATCAACTTCATCGCCACGCCTCCTCGGGTTGCGCACTTTGCAAGTGCTCTGAGCACTCCAATCTATGTGGTAGCCAAATTTGTGGGCATTTAGAGGTCAAAAATTTGTCGTTTACCCACAAAATGTCACCTCTGGGTTTAGGTTTTCCGCTTTTCCCAAGTAAGACTTGGGAACGTGGAACTTGCATACGCCCCCCAAGACGAAGCCTTTCGCGCGGAGATCCGTGCCTGGTTGAAGGAGAACTTGCCAAAAGGCTGGTTTGATCCGAACTTCGAGATGAGTGCTGAAGAGCGCAAGAAGTTCAATGACGAATGGCCTGAAAAACTATTCAAGGGTGGGTGGATCTGCGCTACCTGGCCAAAGGAATACGGCGGCAAGGGTTTGACCACCATGCAAGGTGTGGTTCTCTCGGAAGAGTTCGCAAATGCGAGGGCGCCTATGCGAGCCGATTTCTTCGGCGACACTTTGGTTGGACCAACAATTTTGCAATGGGGCACTGAGGAGCAAAAGAAGGAATTCTTGCCCAAGATTCTGAGCGGGCAGATGCGCTGGTGTCAGGGCTTCAGTGAGCCGAACAGTGGTAGCGACCTCGCGAGTTTGAAGACCAGTGCGATTCTCGACGGCGACGAATGGGTGATCAATGGTCAGAAAGTTTGGACCACTCAGGGTCATCACGCGAACTACTGCTTCTTGCTAACGCGCACCGATCCTGATGCGCCAAAGCACAAAGGCATTTCGTACCTACTCGTGCCGATGGACCAGCCAGGGGTTGAAGTACGAGGAATCGTGCAGCCCGACGGCACCGCAGAATTCTGCGAGGTGTTCTTCACTAACGCGCGCTGCCCGAAGGACAATGTTGTCGGTGGCGTGAACAACGGATGGCAAGTTGCAAACAGCACGCTTGCTTTTGAACGTGGCACAAGCGCCACCACTGGCTACCGCCGTTTCGAAGAGGAATACAACATCATCGTCGCTGCTGCAAAGCGCAACGGAGCGATCAACGATCCGGTGATTCGTCAGCGCCTCATGAAGTTCTACGCGAAGATTCACATTCTTCGATTCCATGGTTTGCGCAGTCTTAGCGCCACGCTTAATAACTCTCGCGACTTGAGTGTTGCGGCAATAGGTGCATTCAACAAGATGTACTGGTCCGAGATGCACAAAGAAGCGATGGAGCTTGCACTTGATATCTATGGTCCTGAAGCGATGCTCGTTGACTGTGGGGGAGACGGCTCGTGGCCAGGTACCGCCCGCGAGAAGCGTCGCCCTGGATATCCGGTCAGCGCAATGATGTCGGCCTTCTTCTTCTCGCGATCTGAGACAATTTGGGGCGGCACCAGCCAGATCCAGCGCAATATTGTGGGTGAAAGAGTCCTCGGGCTTCCCAAAGAACCCAAGTAGATGCCAAAGTAGAACCCCCATGCGGCGAGAAATGATGCGAGCGAAGATCCACCGTGCACGTGTTACACGTGCTGAGTTGGGCTATGTCGGTTCAGTTTCAATCTGCCCCGATTTGCTGCGTCGGTCAGATATCCGTCCCTTTGAACAGGTGCACGTGTTGGACGTGGACAACGGAGCACGCCTCGTTACTTATGCGATGGAAGGGCAACCTGGTGAAATCTGCCTGAATGGCGCGGCTGCGCGACTGGTACAAGTTGGCGACCTCGTAATCATTGTTGCTTACGCCTCATACGAAGAATCAGAGCTCGAAGGTTTCCAGCCTCGCATTGTTCATGTTGATTCGCACAACGTCGCACTCGCTGAGCATGATGCAAAGCGTTTCGCCACCGAGCGTACTTACGTTCATGTCACTTCGGCGGCAAACGTCGACGACCCTGACTGCTGATTACCTAGTCTGACGTTCCTGAGCTGGGGCCAATTGTCTGGCGTAATGGAACCTCTTTAACCATCGCTGCCAAAACGAAGATGAGGACCATCGCTGGAATTGTCCATTTGAAAGTGCCAGTAATCGAGTCCGAAAGAGCATCAAGCACAGTTGTCTTTTGTGGCTCTGGTAACTCCTTGACCAGACGCGGATCGTGAAGAAATTGTGGCTCTACTTTGTCGCGGGCAAAAACGTTGAACAGCGCTCCACAAGTCGCAAGACCAATTGCGCCGCCTAAAGAGCGGAAGAAAGTGATCATTGATGTGGTGATACCAAGATCGGGATGTTCAACCGAGTTCTGAATCACGGTGGTACTCACCGGACCAAGTGACCCAGTTCCAAATCCCATCACGAACATTCCAATTAGTCCTGCTGTTAGCCCTGCATTGGTCTGGCTCATTAACGAAAGGATGGTCATACCCACTGCCATCAAAGCCGAGCCGCTTAACAACCACTTTCGGTAGCGACCGGTGCGTTCAATAACGCGGCCAGCTATCAGCGCGGCAGTGAGCACGCCAAAGATCATTGGCAACAACAACAACCCTGATTGTGTTGGTGTGACTCCAGTGACCGCTTGTAGGAACAGGGGGATGAACGCGTTTGTGCCCAGCATGCCGACGCCAAACAGCATCAACAGAGGGATCATGATGCGCAGAGTTGGAATCTTGATGAGTCTCGGTGGCACGAGAGGTTCGTTCGCGCGTGGCTCCCAATAGATAAATCCAATGGTCAACAAAGCTGCGAGCAAGAAGAGCAAAATCGCGGTATTTGAGGTCCAGCCATATTCTTCACCGGCCCATGAGAGCACGAGAATCAGCGAAGTTACTGCACCGACGAGCAAGAAGATTCCGAGGTAGTCAATTGAGCGCTTGACCTTGTCTACTGGAATGTTCATCGTTGCTGACGTGATCAGGAATGCGGCGATCCCAATTGGCACATTCACCCAGAAGATCCATCGCCAACTGAAGTTGTCGACAATTACTCCACCGATCAAGGGACCAATCACACTTGAGATCGCATAGAGAGTTGTTAGATATCCCGTGTATCGACCACGCACACGCGGAGGAATGATGTCACCAACCACAATGAATGCCATTGCCGTAAGGCCGCCACCACCGATGCCTTGGAGGGCGCGGGAAAACACGAGGAATTCCATCGATTGGGACATGCTGCAGAGAATCGAGGCGAAAATAAAAATGCTGATCGACACTTGGTACATCAACTTGCGCCCGTAGATGTCGCTCAGTTTCCCGTAGAGGGGAGTGGCAGCTGTCGACGTGAGCATGTAGGCGGTACCGACCCATGTGTATTTGTCGAGTCCGCCCAGATCGGTGGTAATTGTCACCAAAGCGGTGTTGATGATGGTGCCTTCAAGCGATGCAAGGAACATGCCTGACATCACTCCAACGAGAATGATCATCCGGCTGCGATGGTCGAGGTTTCCGTCCTCCACCGTCGGCGTGGCAATGGTCATTGGCGTCCCCCAAACAATGCTTGCACAATGCAAGCATCTAATACTTTAGTACCGATTGAGCCACATTTAAGTATGCAGATTTTGCAAACTCCGATCGGCAAACTGCATGTCACTGCCTCATCACTCGGAGTGTGTCGAGTGGATTTTGAGTCGCCGCAAATCGCAGATTCGACTTCCAGCGATGCACGCGCACATGAAAGCAATGCGGTGTCGCAGCTTGCTGCATACTTTGCCGGCGAACTCACGAAGTTCACGGTTCCGTTGGATCTTCAAGGGACGGAGTTTCAACTACGGGTGTGGCGAGTTCTGTGTGGAATTGAATTTGGCTCAACAATCTCTTATGCCGAAGAAGCCGCAATGCTTGGTCAACCACGTGCCTTCCGTGCAGTTGGTAATGCCAATGGACGCAATCCTGTTCCGATAATTGTTCCATGCCATCGAGTTGTTGCCTCTGGCGGTGGGCTCGGTGGCTACTCAGCGGGGCTTGATCGCAAACGCATTCTGCTGCAACTTGAGTCGCGCTGAATGGCCGTAACCTGAGAGTTATGGAATCCGCCACCACGATTTTATCGCTCATCTTGGCGTTCATCTGCGTTGCATCAGCCTTGATGGATTTTCGCCGCCATCCTTCGATACTGGAGTCGATGGCGCGGATCCAGAGCCCCTATCCGCCCGAGCTTTTAGGTCGCATCAAGGCTGCGGCTGCTGGCGGATTGATAATTGGTGTTTGGTTGGAGTGGCTCGGATCAATCGCGGCGATTTGCTTGGCCGGCTATTTCTTCGTTGCGGTCGCTTATCACCGCAAGGCTAAAGACTCGTTTAAAGACACGGCACCAGCAGCGTTCTTGTTGGTTTTGTCACTTTCAACTTTCGTGATCTCGATCATCGCAAAGTGATTATTTGATGCGTGGTTTCGATCCCATAGAACGGGCAGTTGCTGAAATACGTCCTAGCGACACACTTGGCTTACCACTTGGCCCTGGAATCCCTGGTGGATTTGTGCACGCACTAGGTGTGCGCGACGACTTCACAAGGCTCGAAGTTTTTGGTGCACTGCTTCCTGATCTGTATCAGTTTTTCACGCGCAAAGGCGTGCACTATCGCAGTGGATTTTTTGGTCCCGCTGAGCGTTTCCTGCGTGATGCGGGGGCATCAATTGACTACGTGCCGGCAGATTTCAGGCGGTTTGAGCCCGCACTCAGGCGGTTGAGACCGCGAGTAATGGCTACTGCGGCATCAATGCCCGTTGATGGTTGGGTGAGTTTGTCGGTGCACGCAGGAGCCACTGTTGACGAGATTCATCTCGCAGCAAAAGATCCAGGGCGCGTGTTAATTGTTGAATGCAGTCCACACTTTCCGTACACACAGGGTGTTGCGCCGCTTCACGATCACAGAATTCATATCGATCAAGTGAACATCTTGATTCAAAGTGATGCGCGTCCGTTGAATCTCGCCGAGCCCGAACCAAGTGAAGCTGAAAGGAAAATTGCAGAGCTGGCTATGCAGTTCATTCACGACGGTTGCACATTGCAGACAGGAATCGGTGGAATCCCTAGCCAAGTAGCAACCGCCTTAGCCAATGGAACTGGCGGTGATTATGGAATTCACTCAGAGATGTTCACAACGGGTTTGATGCGACTGCACCAAGCGGGCAAAGTAAGCAATAACAAGGGCAATGAATTTGATGGATTCTCCGTAACAACTTTCTCTGCAGGGATCCCCGAACTTTACGAGTGGTTGCATTACAACGACCTTGTTCGGTTTTTGCCGGTGCGAATTGTCAATTCGCCAGATGTGATTAGTCGCCAAAGGTTGATAACAACTATCAACGGCGCAATGGCGGTGGATCTCTCTGGTCAGATTGTTGCTGACAGTGTGAATGGCCATCAGTTTTCAGGCATCGGCGGGCACGAGGATTTTGTCTCGGGCCCTGGACTCTCCCAGCGTGGTCGCAGTTTGATTTGTCTGCCATCGACCACAGTTGTCGACGGCAAGTTGGTGTCAAGAATTTTGCCCCAGCTGCCCACGGGTTCGGTTGTGACCACTCCGCGGCACCATGTTGATGTGGTGATCACTGAATACGGCGTAGCTGAACTGCAGGACTTGACGATCAACGAGCGTTCGGTGGCACTGGCCAAGATTGGTCACCCTGACTTTCGCGACGAACTCATCGCGGCGTCCAAGGAGTGGCCGAGCGACTGATACTCGCGGAGTGGCCAAGCGACTGATACTCGCGGTGTGGCCAAGCGACTAGGGATGGCGCCCGCGGCAAGAATCGAACTTGCGACCTTCTGCTCCGGAGGCAGACGCTCTATCCACTGAGCTACGCGGGCCTTATGTCCCAAACAATAGTCCGTTGGTCTTGCGATCCCTTCGGCAACAATGGAACGGTCATGTCCGATCCCGTATCAATTGTCTCTTCGCTGGCGGCAACCGCATTTGTTGCGGTTGCGGGTAAGAACGCTGACCCGATCGTGCGCCCGAGTGACCGCGCTGATGCCCA
>CAZXAX010000029.1:11834-23320 GCA_964638795.1 uncultured Bifidobacterium sp.
GTTGTCGACTATTCGGCACCAAATGTGGCAAAGGAAATGCACGTTGGTCACCTACGTGGCACCGTGATCGGTGATGCGTTGGTGCGAATGCTCCAGTTTGTTGGGCATACGGTTATTCGCGAAAATCACATCGGAGATTGGGGCACGCCATTTGGGATGCTCATCGAACACATGCTTGATGTTGGAGAGACCTCAGCAGCCGACGAGTTGTCACTGGGTGATCTCAACGGTTTCTACAAAGCGGCGCGCGCCAAGTTCGATGCCGATGACACATTTAAGGAGCGGGCACGTCTAAGAGTCGTGAGTCTGCAAGGCGGAGATTCCGAAACATTGAGGTTGTGGCGGATTCTGGTGGCTGAAAGCACGCGTTACTTCAACACCGTTTACCAGCGTCTTGGTGTGTTACTTACTGACGATGATCTAGCTGGTGAAAGCAAATACAACGACCTGCTGCCACAAGTTGTGGAGCGTCTGCGTGACAAGGGAATCTTGGAAGAAAGTGATGGCGCTGAAGTTGTCTTTCCGCCTGGATTTTTAAACCGCGACAATGAACCCTTGCCAATGATCATCCGCAAGGGAGACGGTGGTTATAACTATGCAACCACCGATCTGGCGTGTGTGCTTGATCGAATTGAGCGCCTTCAAGTTTCGTTGATGCTTTATGTCGTCGGAGCACCTCAGGCACAGCACTTTCAGATGCTGGACGCGGTGTGCCGCATGGCGGGGTGGATGGGCGAAACAGACGAAGCCGTCCACGTGTCGTTCGGAAGTGTCCTTGGGTCTGATCGCAAGATGTTGAAGAGTCGTGACGGCGACACGGTGAAGTTGGTTGAACTCATTGATGAAGCAATCGAACGCGCTGCCGCTGCAGTTGCCAACAAAAACCCCGACCTTTCTGAATCGGAGCGGGCCAACGTTGCGCGCATGGTTGGCATCGGCGCGATCAAGTACTCGGATCTGTCCACTGATCGGGTAAAGGACTACATCTTTGATTGGGATCGCATGCTTGCATTTGAGGGCAACACTGCGCCGTATTTGCAATATGCGCATGCCCGAATCTGCAGCATCTTCAGGCGGGCAGGTGTTGACCGTGGGGCGTTGCGCGGTGGGGATATCGCGATCACTCATCCAGCTGAACGCGCGTTAGTGATTCGACTTCTGCAATTTGATACCGCGGTGGCTGAGACCATTGAGCGTTACTCTCCACATCGGCTCTGCACCTATATCTACGACCTCGCTACCGACTTCACCGCTTTCTATGAGAACTGCCCAGTGCTGAAAGCCGATACCGATCAATTGCGCGAGTCACGACTACGCCTTGCTGACACCACGGCTCTCGTAATAAATCGTGCACTTGGTTTGCTCGGAATCGAATCGCCTGAGGTGATGTGATGGCTCCGATTTCCAAGCATCTGCTACCGACAAATTCAAGTGTGGATCCTGACGGCGCACTTCGAATTGCGGGAGTACGAATTGACGACCTCGCAGCAGAATACGGCACTCCACTTTTTGTTTACGACGAGGACCACATCCGGTCAAACTGTCGTGCGTTGGTTGCAGAATTCGGTATTGACAACGTTGTCTATGCATCAAAGGCATTCCTCTGTAAGGCGATGGCTGGGCTTGTTCATGAAGAAGGGCTCATGCTTGATGTTGCAAGCGGTGGAGAATTGTTTGTGGCACTTGCCGCAGGTGTGCCAGCGAATCGTTGTGTACTTCATGGCAACAACAAGAGCGATCGCGAACTCATCGAAGCGATTGAAGCTGGCGTTCATCACATTGTCGTTGACAGCTTTGATGAACTTGCTCGGCTAGAAGCAATCCACTCCACCGGTCTGCCGGTTGCTCGCATACAACTTCGTGTGACACCTGGAGTGCATGTGCACACACATGAATTTGTGGCAACTGGTCAGGATGACTCGAAGTTTGGATTTAATCTCAACAACGGTGACGCAGCGCGTGCGGTTGCGCTTTGCAAGGAGTCCAAGTCAGTTGAATTGCTCGGGCTTCACTGTCATATCGGATCCCAAGTTTTTGCCGCCGACAATTTCACTGCCGCCGCTAAGGCAATGGTTGAGTTCTTCGCTCCTCTGGGATTAGAAGAGCTAACACTTGGTGGTGGTCTCGGAGTTGCGTATCTGAATAACGAACCAACACCCACCTATTCGCAGTGGGGCAGTGCACTGAAAGAAGCAACGCGAAGTCTGCCAAGCAGCGCACGTGTGATTGTCGAACCGGGCCGTTCGCTCGTAGCAGCAACTGCGATGACGGTTTACAGCGTCGGCACGGTCAAGAACATTTCTGGGATCCGCAAGTACATCTCAGTTGATGGTGGAATGAGCGACAATCCACGACCCATCATGTACGGGAGTGGTTATGAAGCTTTTGACCCAATGCGTGTTGAAGCAGATCGCCCGGACAACGCCCGCATTGTCGGCAAACATTGCGAGTCGGGAGACATTGTGATTCTCGATGCGTCAATTCCTGCCAACGTCAAAGTGGGTGACTTACTGGTCACCCCGGTGACTGGCGCCTATGGATATTCAATGGCATCCAACTACAACAAGATCGGCCGACCCGCGGTTGTATTTGTCAGCAACGGAAACGCACGATTGGTCGTACGCCGTGAAGAATACGAAGATCTGGTGCGGCTGGATATTGGCTAGAGCCCGTACGCGTGTGACGGATAGCCTCAGAACATGGCAAATGTTGTTCGAATTGGTGTTTTGGGCTGTGGCAACGTCGGTGCTGCGTTCGTTCAGCTCGTTGAGCGCCAAGCCGATGCGATTGAGGCGCGCACTGGGGTGCGACTTCAAGTGGCGCGGGTGGCCGTGCGCAACATCTCTCGTGACCGCAACTTGAATCTTCCTGATGGGATGCTCACACGCGACGCACTCGGCGTCATCGAAGACCCAACCATTGACCTCGTAGTTGAGGTGATAGGTGGAATCGAGCCGGCACGTGAATTGATCACGGCCGCACTCGTGCGCGGCAAGCCAGTGGTAACCGCCAACAAAGAACTGCTTGCCAATGTTGGTACAGAATTATTCGCTGCCGCTGATGCCGCAGGAACTGATTTGTTGTTTGAAGCCGCGGTAGCCGGTGGCATACCTCTGATTCGCGCGCTTCGAGAATCGCTTCGAGGCGAGCCCATCCGTCGAGTGATTGGCATCGTTAATGGAACAACTAACTACATCTTGACCAAGATGTCTGAGAATGGCGCGGACTACAGCGAGGCACTGCGCGAAGCGCAGGATCTTGGCTTTGCCGAACGTGACCCAACGGCAGATGTCGAAGGATTTGATGCGGGTGCTAAAGCTGCGATCATCGCTTCAGTTGCATTCGGTGCACGTGTGGTGGCAGGCGATGTGTATCACGAAGGAATCAGCAAGATCACCAAAGCTGACATTGATGTTGCTAACCGGCTCGGTTATGTAATCAAGCTTCTCGCAATCGCCGAGAAGGACGCAGCATCTGGAGAAATTGCAGTGCGTGTGCATCCAGCCATGGTTGCCAAACACCATCCACTTGCCAGTGTGCGCGAAAGTTACAACGCCGTGTTCGTTGAGGGCGAGGCAGTTGGCTCACTGATGTTCTACGGCCGTGGTGCGGGTGGATTCCCCACTGCCAGCGCAGTGCTTGGTGATGTAATCGATGCTGCGGTCAATCTCAAGAACAAAACCCATGGTTCGTTGGGCGCTTTTGCCCGAGCGAAGATTCGCCCGATTGATGAGACTTCATCGGAATATCTGATCCCACTTGAGGTGGCTGATCAGCCGGGTGTTCTGCATGCAGTCACCGGAGTCTTTGCCAAGCATGGCGTGAGTATTCGTGCTGCGGAACAAGTCGGCCTTGCTGACAATGCGAGGCTGATGTTCATCACGCACTCGGCCCGCGAAGCAGATGTGCAGGCGTGCTTGCGCGAGTTCCGCGAACTGCCGGCGGTGAAGAAGTCGAGCGGCTTGCTTCGCGTACTGGGGGATTGACCCCCAATGAAGTACGAAAGTACACGTGGGGCATCGCCCACGATTGGTTTTACAGACGCGATGCTCGCAGGTTTAGCAACAGACGGTGGCCTTTATGTGCCGAAATCGTGGGCCCCATTGCCCGCAGAGCGCTCATCCAATTACGCCGCTCTCGCTGCTGAGATTGTTTCGCTGTACGCCGGTGGTGAACTCAGTGAAGAAGAGATTCGTAGGTTATGTAACCAGGCATATTCAACGTTTCGGCACGGCGCAGTAGTTCCTCTCGTTCAATACGACGAAGACGCGTGGTTGCTTGAACTTTTCCACGGGCCAACACTCGCATTTAAGGACGTTGCCTTGCAGTTGCTGGGTCAAATGTTTGACCTCGTTCTTGCCAAGAAATCGCAGCGGTTGACAATTGTTGGCGCAACAAGTGGTGACACCGGCAGCGCTGCTATTGATGGCGTACGGAACTGTTCAAACATTGACATCGTGATTCTCTATCCGCATGGTCGCGTTAGTGATGTGCAGCGCCGACAGATGACCACCGTGGAATCACCAAATGTGCACACCGTGGCAGTTGATGGCACGTTTGATGACTGCCAAGACCTTGTGAAGGCCATGTTTAACGATGCCCCGTTCCGTGAGCGCCACAATCTGTCGGCTGTTAATTCGATCAACTGGGTTCGTGTGATGGCCCAGGTGGTTTATTACATTCACGCTTGCGATTCCCTCGGTGGACAACCCGTTTCATTCAGCGTGCCAACTGGAAACTTTGGCAATGTGCTGGCGGGATGGATCGCAAAGCAGATGGGTGCGCCGATTGATCGCCTCATTGTCGGATCAAATTCAAATGACATTCTCACGCGATTCTTCGACACTCAAAAGATGACTGCCACTTCCGTGACACCAACACTCAGCCCAAGCATGGACATCCAAGTGTCGTCGAATTTTGAACGACTGCTGTTTGAAATGAACAATCGTGATGGTGGGGCAACCGCTGAACAGCTTGCGCGATTCCGTCAAACCGGAACCATGGCTGTCGAGCCAGATCAGTACGCGAAATGGATAGCACCAGTTTTTGCCGCAGCCAGCGTCGATGATGCGGGCACTTTGGATGTGATGGCGCGCATGCATAAAGAGTGCGACATGTTGGTTGATCCGCACACCGCGGTAGGTATCGGCGCCACGGAAAAATGCCGGCGTGAAGGCGAAACTGTGGTCACCTTGGCGACCGCTCATCCAGCCAAGTTCCCCGACGCGGTCCGCAAAGCCACCGGGGAGCATCCCCAGTTGCCAGACCATCTAGCGGACCTTTTCCAGCTCCCCGAACGCACAGTTCAGTTACCCAATGACCTTGCAGCGGTGCAGTCCTTTGTTGCATCAGTGGGCACCAGCGGGTAAGGTTCGTTCACGGCCTTACCGCCGTCCTGCTGCGAGACGCAGTCCCCAAGTGCGAATCCGGTCGCGATTATCGCGCGAATTCCGCTGGGTGTTTCTCATCTAAATGCGTCGCAAAGTTTCGACGTGCCTCAATCAGAAAGAGGGTCCAAGTGGCTGCTGAGGCTTTGGAAAAATCAGTTCTCGAATCAAAGGACAAAGACCAGTTACTGGCGATCGCAAGTGCGCTGGGTATCAAATCGGGGGCGAAGCTGAAAAAGGCCGACCTCGTGGAGAAAATTCTTGAGCAGACCGCGGGTCCTGCTGAAGCGGAGAAAAAGGCGCCTGTGAAGAAGGCTGCCGATCCGACTCCTTCGCCAGCTGCGGAAAAGAAGATTTATCTTGGCCCTGACGGCGAACCTCTGGCTGACTGGGAGATCGAACTCGCCCAAGCCGAGGGAACACTCGGCGAACCGGTAAGCGCCAGTGGTCAAGAGTCGTCCCGTGACGGTGGGCAACGCGACCGTCAAGGCGGACGCGATAACCAAAATCGTGATCGTCAGAATTATGGCCAGCATCAAGGTCAGCGTGACCGTGACCGAGACGGCGAAGGTGGCGGTCGCAACCGCAACCGCAACCGTAACCGTCGCCGCAAAGGTGGACGCGACGAAGGCCCTCAGGGCGAAGATCGCTACGACGAGCCACGTGACGAACCAGTTTCAACTGAGCCAGTAGTGGTTGAGGGGTATCTCGATCTACGTGATGAGGGCTATGGCTTTTTGCGTGTGAATGGGTATCTGCCCAGCCGCGAAGACGTGTACATCCCCGTGCGCCAGACACGTCAGTTCAGCCTCCGCAAAGGTGACCACATTGCTGGTCTTGCACGCCCGGCAGGCCGCAACGAAAAGAACCCCGCGTTAATGGAGGTCTACAAGATCAACGGAATGGATCCCGAGAAAGCCAAGGGTCGTCCGCGGTTTGAGGATCTAACCCCGTTGTTCCCCGACGAGAAACTTGCGCTTGAGAATCCAAGTGATCCAACCAACATGACCGCGCGAATCGTTGACTTGATTGCACCAATCGGCAAAGGTCAGCGCGGAATCATCGTGTCTCCGCCAAAAGCCGGCAAGACAACAGTGATGAAAACCATTGCAACATCAATTGAACGCAACAATCCCGAAGTGAAAATGATTGTTCTTTTGATTGACGAGCGTCCAGAAGAAGTCACCGATATGCGCCGCACTGTCAAGGGTGAAGTAATCGCCTCCACGTTTGATCGCCCATCCGATGAGCACACTCACGTCGCTGAGATCGCAATTGAAAAAGCAAAGCGCATGGTTGAAATGGGTGATGATGTCGTGATCATTCTCGATGGCATCACGCGACTGTCTCGTGCTTACAACCTTGCTGCACCGGCGAGTGGTCGAATCATGTCCGGTGGTATCGACGCTGGTGCGTTGTACCCGCCAAAGAAGTTTTTCGGTGCTGCACGTAATACTGAAGAAGGTGGAAGCCTCACGATTTTGGCTACTGCCCTTGTTGAGACCAACAGCCGCATGGACGAAGCGATCTTCGAAGAGTTCAAAGGTACGGGCAACATGGAACTGCGCCTTGACCGCAAACTCGCCGAACGCCGCGTGTTCCCAGCCATCGATGTTGACGCTTCAAGCACCCGCCATGAGGAACTCCTCTTTGACCGCAAGCAGCTCCAACAGGTCTGGAAACTGCGCCGGGTCCTCTCTGGGCTTGCCGCGGAAGGCAATGCCGCCCCTGGCCTAGAGCTTCTCATTGATCGCCTGAAGACCTTCAGAAACAACGATGAATTCCTAAACGAAATTGCGAAAGAGCCCACGCGCTAGTCGTTCGCTACACTTTTCAAGCCCCTATTACGGAGATTGCCATGAAGACCGAAATTCACCCCCAGTACACAGATACGAACGTCCGTTGCTCGTGTGGGAACACCTTCACCACCCGCAGCACCAAGGGTGGAGATTTGACCGTCGAACTCTGCAACGAGTGCCACCCGTACTTCACCGGCAAGCAGAAGCTTGTCGACACCGGTGGTCGTGTCGACCGCTTCAACAAGCGCTACGGCACACGCAAGTCCAAGTCTGCCGACAACGGCTGAACGCCTCGGCTGTGGAAGCCGGTCAGCGTCAGCAACTAAACGCCGCCAAGTTTCGGGCGTTGCTCAAATCGTCACTCGGTGTCGATGCAACATCTAGTGAACCCGACCCCAACTTCAATCGTGGTGTCGCATTTGCGTTGAACGGTTCAGCCTGGATTTACGTAACACATGATCCTGCTCGCGCACTTGGTGCGTGCCTCGCATGGGTGGAGTCACGATTGCCTGACGCTCGTGAGGTGAACATCGTTGTTGATTCAGATGGTGGCGTTGTTGCTCGTCGTGCTCGCCAATTCAGTCGTCGTATAAATGTTCGGTTGGTTGATGGAACGAACCTTCTTGAAGCAATCCCATCTGAATTTCCTGCGCCGATCGAAGCAAAAGGTTCACATCTTGCGCTGCGTGAGTTGATTGAAAGTGGCGGCGCACAAGTCGTTATTGAGCACGGTGTAGTTGTTGGCGAAGTTCACGGGCTCGAAGTGTGCCGAGTGCTTGATGCCGATAGCGAACCGCGGCTGGAAGTTGGTGTTGGTGCACACGACCGAGAGGCATTCACGTTGCTCCATGGACATCTGCCCACTGTGGATGCTGTGCGTCAGCATGTAAATGCAGTGCAGCCGCATCGCCAATCTGCGATCGGGACACATCCGCTCAACCGGTTGGCCGCTTCTCGACTCGTACGTGACCGAGTAATTGCCAATCCTGCGCTAATTGGTGCGAGCCAGCTAGATGTGGCTGAACCACCGATTCCTCGAATCAGTCTGAAGGACGAAGTTCCATGCGTTGCCAAGGGCAAGACCGAAACCGGCAAGTCCTTGGTTGCTGTATTCGCCTACGGCATAGATCTCGAAACCGTTCCGTTCGCGGTTGATGCACGGTCGTGGATTGACCCGACCGCGGAACTGGTTGTCGTGGTTCCAGAGCGTGACCGGCACTCATTACTCGTGAAGATCGCAGCGTCGGTTCTCGGGGGATGCTCAGTTATCGGCGTTGCCGTCTAGCCTTCGTAGCCGTGATTGACCGTTTAGACGCCATTGAGGCTGAGTTCGTGGAACTTGAAACAAGCCTCGGCAGTGCCGAAGTGCTCGGTGATCAATCACGTCTGCGTGAAGCATCGCGCCGCTACAAGCAACTGACCCCATTGGTCGAATGCATCCGCGAATACAAAATGACCGCGGGGAACATTGAAGCTGCTCGCGAATTACTTGAGATTTCCACTGGTGATGAGCATGACCTCATGAAAGAGGAAATCCAAGACGGTGAGCAGAAGCTTGAGACGCTTGCCGAAAGATTGCGTGTACTTCTCTTGCCACCAGACCCAAATGAGGGCAAGTCAGTGATTATGGAAGTACGCGGAGCAGAAGGTGGAGAAGAGGCGAACCTTTTCGCACGAGATCTCTTTGACATGTATCTGGCATATGCGGCAAACAAGAACTGGAAGACCGAAGTTTTGTCAATGGATGAGTCGGATCTGGGCGGCATCAATCAGGTGACTTTGTCGGTGGTTGGCGACACCGCGTGGACTCGACTCAAATTTGAAGGCGGTCCGCATCGAGTTCAACGTGTTCCTGTTACCGAGAGCCAAGGACGCATTCATACATCGTCGGCAACCGTTTTGGTGATGCCTGAAGCCGAGGAAGTTGACATCCAAATTGATGAAAAGGATTTGGATGTTGACGTGTATCGAGCCAGCGGTCCAGGTGGCCAAGGTGTCAACACAACTGACTCTGCAGTGCGCATCACGCATAAGCCGACTGGGGTCGTGGTCACGATGCAGGATGAGCGCAGCCAATTACAAAACCGGGCGAAAGCGATGCAGGTGTTGCGCTCACGGTTGTTGAAGATGAAGCAGGACGAAGAGGCGGCAAGGCAATCAGCCGAACGCAAAGCTCAGGTTGGCGGCGGTGGCCGCGGCGAAAAAATCCGCACCTACAACTTCAAAGAAAACCGACTCACCGATCACCGAATTGGTTTCACGATCTATCGGCTTGGAGAAGTGCTCGCGGGCAACCTTGATGAAGTAGTCGATGCTCTCGCAGAGGATGAACGAAATCGACTGCTCGCCGGCGGGGAGTAAAGAGCATGGGTGCCGAAGGCACAGTTACGTGGCGCGAACTGCTGGACGAAACCGCCGCTGTGGTCGGTGCGCGCAACGAGGCTCGTTGGCTATGTGAAGAGGCGAGCGGGTATTTCGGAAGCGAATTTCACGAAGTGCTTGATGAAGCAGCGACCAAGAGAAGTGTGGCGCATCTTGATGCGATGGTTGCGCGAGTGCGTGCTGGTGAGCCATTGCAGTATGTACTCGGCCATTGGTCATTCCGAGGGCTGGACCTGATGGTTGACCCACGCGTATTGATTCCGCGGCCCGAAACAGAACTCATTGTGGACCTCGCAAAGAAGGCAATTAGTTCAGAAGCGCATGGGGCGATTGCGGTTGATCTTGGGACTGGCAGTGGTGCAATTGGTCTTGCACTTGCAATGGAATTACCGCGTGGCTCTGCTGAGATCTGGATCACTGATTCAAGTAGTGATGCGTTGGAAGTCGCAAGTGCGAATCTTGCTGGAACAGGGGTGCGTGGCAACAATGTACACGTTGCATTAGGTGATTGGTATGAAGCATTGCCGCACATGATTCGTGGTCGTGTTGCCTTGATAGTTTCAAACCCGCCATACATCGCCGCTGGCGATTCCGAGGTAGAGCAAATAGTGAGCGACTATGAACCACACGGTGCACTATTTGCCGGATCAACAGGACTCGAAGACCTCACAGTGATCATCAACGGATCGCGTGATTGGTTGAGTTCTAACGGTGCACTTGTGGTTGAGATTGGTCATCGCCAGGGCACTGACGCAAAACGTCTTGCCACTGAAGCTGGTTTTGAAGACGTAACGATTCATCAAGATCTTGCAGGCAAGGATCGGTTCTTAACCGCCCGACTCAAAGGCTGAGTGATCTGCGCAGAAATTCGAGTTCGTGTAGCAGCAAGTTTTCTGCCACAACTTCTTGCGGTGTCATATGTGAGACACCAGACAGTGGAAGTACCTCGTGCAATCGGCCATGAGTAAGCAGCGCATTCGAGAACTGAAGGGTGTGGGCAGGCAGAACATTGTCATCAGCCAGTCCGTGGATAAGTAGTAATGGTTTTTCGAGCTTTGCAGCATCGCTGATTAACGAAGTTGATTCATACGGTGCCGGGTCGGTGGCGGGATTGCCCAGGTACCGCTCGGTGTAACACGTGTCGTACAAACGCCAATCGGTAACAGGTGCTCCTGCAATTCCGCAGTGGAAGACATCGGGACGTCGCAGCACCGCCAAGGCGGCGAGATAACCGCCGAATGACCAACCACGAATACCAACCTTTGTGAGATCGAGTGCCCCCGTAGATTTCGCGAGTGCCTGCAATGCGTCAACTTGATCCTGCAGAACTATTGAGGCAACATCACCCTTGATCGACCGTTCCCATTCGGTGCCGCGTCCAGGTGTGCCACGACCGTCAGTGATCACTACCGCAAATCCTTGGTTGGCGAACCATTGCGAAGTGAGGTAAGAGTGATGTGATGAGACCACGCGTTGCGCGTGTGGTCCTCCGTAAGGGTCACAAAGAACGGGCAATGTGCCACCTGCGTAATTCGCAGGAAGAACAAGTGCGCACCGAAGTCCGCGCTCACCAACGGTGTGGAGCGTGACGTTCGGGAGTAGCAGTGGTTTTTCAGCATTACTGGCCAACTCAGAACCACCAATGACTCGCGTAGTTGGCCGAGTTGAGTGGATCGAGGTTGACCTAAGTACCCGAGTGGCACCTCCTACGGCGACGCTGTTGACACCTTCGTTGTCTGAGAGTTTTGTGATTGTGTCAGCGGCAAGCACGTAAACATGCAATTGGGTTGGCTCAGTGAGTTCATTTGCTGAGAAAACGATGCCATGATCATTCGCGGCAACAATGGAACGAACTTGCAGCGAAGCCGGTGTCACAACGCGGCCGTCATGAATGATGCAACGCCGTCCATCGCGGTCG
>CAZXAX010000030.1:0-12841 GCA_964638795.1 uncultured Bifidobacterium sp.
TCCAACACCGGCTGAAATTGATGCACCGGGTCTTTGGTTGGCTCGACTCGAGATTACGAACTAACCGCGCTCTGGCCGCATTTGCCCGCGGGTCCAGTCAGGGTGGCGCCCCCTCAACTGCAGCACAGCGACAACACCCATTCCAGCAATCGCCAAAAAGCCAATCTCGCCACTCAACGGGATCAACACTGGCACCAAGGCTGCAAGAGCCCATTGCAACTGAAACCGAGTCTCAAAACGTGCAAAGGTCCGGGCTCGATTAGCTTCCGATGCATCGCGTTGCAACACCGCTTCAAATGCAACACGACCGGTACCGGTTGCAAAACTCACTGAAGCTGCTAGCAACACCGCCCACAGCGGGCCGGCCTGAAGTGCTCCAAGGATCCCCATTGCCGCCAGAAGCACACTGGCAATAAGAAGCATTGTTTCTTCTCGCGCACGGTTGCGCATGTATGGCCCGATTGCATTGGCAGCGAATGTGCCGAGCGTGCTGAACATGACACCGACGCCGAACCAGAAAGCGCCAGCCGTTTCACCGCGGAGCCAAAATGCAAGATGAAAAAAGAGAAATCCGGAACTTGCGCGCAAGAGACCCATTGCGCTTGCGGCCTTTACAACATGGACTGAACGCAAAGCTGCAACTTCGGCAGCGACTGGGTCGTTAGCAGCCACCACGGTGTCACGTGGAAGCTTGACCGCCGATATCAGAGCGGTGACAAACACACAGACCGCGAAGATAAGGGTCAACTCGGCACTAATCCATTGAAAAATAAATGCGATCGGCACAACAAGAGCACCTGATATTCCTGCAATCAAGCCCAGCTTGGAGTTCGCTTCTACAAACTCCTTGTCGTTTCGCACCACCAGAGGAACAAGAGCGGACTTAGAAATTGCATAACTCTTTTGCAGAACCAGAGAGATGAACGCAAGTGGAAATAGAGCCAAAGAGTCGATGTACCAAATCATTAGAGCGGTCACAGCGATTCGACCAAGTGCCACAAGAATGATCGCAAGACGCCGACCCCCCCGCATCCGATCCAGTGTTGGCCCAATCAACGATGAGATCACCGTGAACGGGGCAAAGCTAACGATCAGAAATAACAGCACCTTGCCGCGAGCAGCGTCGGGGCTGATCGACAAAAACAAGGAATCAGCCAGGGCCAGCATCATCACTGCATCACCAGCCACCATCAGCCCGTGAGTACGCGCCATGCGCTGAAAAGGTGTCGGTGGCACGAGCAGGTTTGCTCGGCGCACGTTCATCTCGTTGTTTTCAGCCACCGTTCAATGCTACGAGTAATCAGCCATGGTCTAGCTGGCTGGCTTTTCATACTTGTAGCCGAGCCCGCGGATCGTGACGATTCGAGTCGGATTAGACGGATCAGACTCAATTTTTGACCGCAGTCGTTTGATGTGAACATCGAGTGTCTTGGTGTCTCCGACATAGTCACTCCCCCACACACGATCAATCAGAGTGTCGCGTGTGAGCACCCGACCAACGTTGGCGAGCAACAGGTGCAACAACTCAAATTCCTTGAGCGGTAAGGCCAGCGATTCACCACGAACCACAACTTGATGCTGCTCGGGATCTAGCGCAACGTCACCAACAGCAATGGCATCCTGATCAAGCTCGCCTGCAGAATCGACACTGACTCTGCGCAAAACGGCACGCATTCGCGCAAC
The DNA here is from genome assembly GCA_964638795.1 of uncultured Bifidobacterium sp. GTDB lineage: Bacteria > Actinomycetota > Acidimicrobiia > Acidimicrobiales > Ilumatobacteraceae > CAIYHK01. The sequence continues at coordinate 1,684 of CAZXAX010000030.1, forward strand.
AAGCTCACGGAGTCGGTACGGCTTAGTCACATAATCATCGGCACCAACTTCAAGCCCGACTACGGTGTCGATTTCGGCGCCCTTAGCAGTGACCATGATGATCGGGGTCTGGGTGCGCTTACGAAGTTGCCGACACACATCTATGCCCGACACCTTTGGCAGCATCACATCCAACAGGACTAGATCAGGGCGCACCAGGTCAAACTGTTCGAGCGCTTCGGCACCATCGCGTGCAACCTCCACTCGAAATCCCTCACGGCGCAAGCCAATTTGCAGGGCTTCAATAAATGATTCTTCATCTTCAACTATCAGAACGGTGGGGGTACTCATCGCGTTCCTTCCTCGGTTGGTGAAAGTTTGGACATCAAGGGAATCATCAAACAAAAGGTGGACCCCTCACCTTCAACGGACTTCACACTTACTGTGCCTCCATGGTTAGTGACCACATGGTTGACAATCGCTAGACCAAGACCAGTGCCGCCGGTATTGCGGCTTCGTGCACGATCAACACGGTAGAAACGTTCAAAGATGCGGTTTTGGTCGTTAGCGGGGATGCCAACACCATGGTCAACCACACAGAGAATCCCGTGTGTCGCATCGCTGTCGAGAGTGATCTCTACATGGCTTCCCTCATCGCTGTATTTGATTGCGTTGTCGAGCAAGTTGGAGGTCGCCGATACAAGTTGACGAATATCGCCGCACACGTCAACAACTTGCTTGCCTGAAATAACAATGCTCACGCCGCATTGCTCCGCTGATCCACTCACGCGTGCAAGTGCCTGCTCCGCCACGCTGCGCAGACTCACTGGGTCTTTAACGGCACTGCCCCCAAGCTCAATCCGCGATAACTCCATCAGGTCATCAATCGTCGATGAAAGTCGCGTTGTTTCGGTCACGATCTTGCCCGCAAGGCGGCTCACAGTTGCAAGATCGTCTTCACCGGCAAGAGTCTCAGCAAGAAGTGATACCGCACCAATTGGGGTCTTCAATTCATGACTGATATTGGCTACGAAGTCCGTGCGAACCGAATCCAATCGCACCTGTTCGGAGACATTTTCAATGGCCGCAACACCAACTTCATTTGGGAGTCCGCGGGCCACGACCATGATGTGCCGTGGTGGTGGCCCAACGAGCGAGATTCTCTCCGCACGTGATTCACCGACACTGATGCCCGCCAAGAGTCGATCTACTACCTCTTCTACCAAAACTTGCCCATGCTTGGTCTCAACCACATCGTGGAAAGCATCACTCATCCACACGGAACCATCAACGCGCTTTAAATAGACACCAATAGGTAAGTTTTCAATCACTTTTAAGAGTTCTGCCTCTTGAGAGTCAGCGTTCAAAACTTCGGGCTCTGGCCTGGCAACAATGTCTTGCAACTCTTTTTGGCCGTTGACGATTCGAATCACAGCCACAGCACCTGCAGCCCCAACTAGAGCGCCAAGGATGAACCACATGCTCGCTACTCCACCTCAGGGGGTCTCGGGATTTCACCGGTGCGTTCTTTGAAACGTGCGGCACCTTTGTGCTCAGGTAACCAGCCGGTGATCATGTACAACACGCGCTCTGCCATGTTCACGGCGTGGTCACCAATGCGCTCATAGAACCGGGCAACAACCGCAAGTTGGATTGCTACTTGGAGTTCAATGTGGCCAGCGGAATGCGACTCCAGGATTGCCTGGACAAATTGGCGTTGCAGTCCATCTAGATAAGAGTCCATGTCGTCCAAGGCAGACGCCTTCGCCACATCACCTGTTTCAAAGGCTTCAATAGCTGCGGCGAACAGCTGTTGCGCTTGATCGCCCATCTTGGCGATGATTCCTCGGAGCTTGGGATCGAGTTCGTGACCATATATCCGTCGAGCCGCTTTACAGATGTTCACTGTCAAGTCCGAGGAGCGTTCAATCTCAGCAACCATTTTCACTAGCGCTACAACCTGGCGTAGATCTCCGGCTACTGGCGCTTGTAGCGCGAGTATCTGATAGCACCGATCCTCAAGATCAACTGACCGTGCATCAATTTCGTCGTCAAACTGGATCAGGTAGTCAGCGCCTTCAAGGTCGCCGCTTAGGATCACATTTGTTGCCCGGGCAATTGACTCTGTGGTGGAGGCGGCAAGCCGCAGCACCTCTTGTTTGACCTCATCCAACTCGTGGTGAAAGCCTTTGCGTAGTTCTGCCATCAGCCGAACCTTCCTGTTACGTATGCTTCGGTTCTTTCGTCGACGGGTGTCGAGAACATTTTTTGAGTTCGATCAAATTCAACTAACACGCCAGTACGGCGATCACTTTCTGAATTGACCTCAGTTGTGAAAAATGCAGTTCGGTCACTCACTCGAGCGGCTTGTTGCATGTTGTGTGTAACGATCACAATCGTGTAGTCCTGTTTGATCTCGTCCATCAAATCCTCGATGCGCGCGGTTGCAATCGGATCCAATGCAGAGCACGGTTCGTCCATCAACAAAACCTCGGGCTCGATTGCAATTGATCGCGCGATGCACAAACGCTGCTGTTGCCCACCCGACAACCCCATCGCAGAAGTCTTCAGGCGGTCTTTGACTTCATCCCATAGGGCGGCGCCGCGAAGTGATTTCTCAACAATCGCATCTAACTCTGAATGTTTTTTAATCCCAGTTACCCGCGCACCATAAGCCACGTTGTCATAGATGCTCTTTGGGAAAGGGTTCGGCTTTTGAAACACCATTCCAATGCGACGGCGAACCTCTCCCGCATCGGCATCGGGGCCATAGAGATCGATTCCGTGATAGTCAACGCGTCCCTCAACCCTTGCACCAGGGATCAGATCATTCATGCGGTTGAAGCAGCGCAGGACGGTGGATTTTCCACACCCAGATGGGCCGATGAATGCAGTGATTTCACCACGCCGCACTTCAAGGTCCACATCACGAACTGCGCAGAAGTCGCCATAGAAAACACTCAGTTGATTCGATGACAGCACCACCGAGGCTGGTTGAGCTGCATCTGACGATTGCTGTACTTCTGCCATCACTACCACCGCTTCTGAAATTTGTTGCGCAGCAAAATTGCTGCCGAATTAAGAACCAAGAGCATTATCAACAACACCATGATGGACGCTGCCGCAAGTGGTTCAAAATCACTCTTGGCATTGCTGATGTAGGAGAAAATCTGAATCGGCAACACCGTGTACTGACTATCCAAACCATCGGGGTTAAACGTGATGAACGTGAGGGCGCCGAGCATGAGCAACGGTGCGGATTCACCAAGTGCACGCGACACCGACAGAATGCTTCCGGTAAGAATCCCCGGAAACGCATTTGGGAGAACCTGCTTGCTTACCGTCTGCCATTGGGTAGCACCAAGGGCGAGGCTCCCTTGACGCAGTGAATCGGGCACTGCACGTATTGCTTCACGCGACACAATCACCACAGTCGGCAGTACCAACATCGCAAGAACTAACGATGCCGTCAACACTGTTGAGCCAAAACTCAAGGCGCCACGCTTGATGAACGCCAGCCCCAAAATGCCAAAAACCACTGATGGAACTGCGGCAAGGTTCTGCACGTTGAGTTCAATCAGGCGGTTGTACCAGCGCTCTTTCCGGGCAAACTCCTCAAGATAAACAGCCGCGGCCACCCCTAACGGCAAGCTGACTAATGCCGTGATACCTACAACCCACAGCGAACCAAAGATTGCTGATTGAATGCCAGCACGCAATGGGCGCGCTGATGGCATGTTGTTGATCAGGTCCATGTTGAATCGACTGTGACCCTGAACGACGATGTTCAAGAGCAAGGTCGCGAGGGCACCGAGCGCAATCCCGATGCCAGCGGCAAGAAACATGCGGAAAATCCAGTCCTTGACCGTGCGCTCGGTTGATTTGCGAGCCTTCAGTGAAAAGTCAACGGTCATTCGTACACCTCACGGAATCGCCTAACAATACGAATGCTCGCAATATTGAGGAGCATTGTCACCACGAACAGCATTGCGCCAACAGCAAAGATTGATTGATATCCAACGCTGCCCGTTGGTTGATCACCAATGCCAGCAAACCCGATGAATCCTGCCATCGTTTGTGCTTCTTCACCGGGGTTACCAGTTAACTGAGCGCGGCTACCAGCGGCGAGCACAGCAATCGTGGTTTCACCGATAGCGCGAGCAGTTGCCAACACGATTGCTGCCACAATGCCGGAAAGTGCGGCAGGAAACACGACGGATGTCGAAACTTCGCGCCGATTACTGCCAAGAGCAAAAGCTCCCTGACGTAGTGCCTGTGGCACCGCGGTCATTGCATCTTCTGAGAGCGACGCCACTGTTGGAAGAATCATTATTCCAGTGACTAGACCTGCAGCCAGCACGCTGTACGTGCCAACATCGCCCACGGGCCAGAGCTTCTGCACCAGATTTGGATTTATGAAGTTGAGCGCAAAGAAACCAAACACAACTGTTGGTATGCCCGCCAGAATTTCAAGTATTGGTTTGATGATTGAACGTGTGCGCTCACCTGCATATTCACTGAGGTAAAAAGCAGCACCGAGCCCAAGTGGAACTGACACAAGCAATGCGATGGCCGCCACCCAGAGTGTGCCAGTGACGATGGACCACACTCCATAACGTGGAGGCTTAAATAGTGGCTTCCAATCAATGCCGCCGATGAATTCTGTGAAACTCACATCTTGAAAGAAATTGATCGCTGGGCGAAATAGAGCCAACACGATCAATACGGAAATCAGCACCGTTAGTGCCGCGGCAGTGCCCAACAGACCCTTTGCTATCCGCTCTATACACAGTTGGCGCCGTGCGCGACCTGCAGGTTGCAGGCTCACCGGCACGGCGCCAACGTTGTCTATCGAACTACTCACGAGCTAGAGACTAAGCACCCTCAATAGCGGCGAGATTCTCTTCTTCAATGGCCTTCTGCTCGTCGTCTAGTGCGACGAACAGGGCTTCTTCAGTGATCGAGTCCTGGTTGTCATAGAAGTAGCGGGCGAAAGCTTTTACCTCTTCGCGCGCTGCAGCCTCTTTGGCGATGTAGATGTACAACGGACGAGCGAGTGGTGTGTAGGTACCGTCCTGCACGGTCTCAGCCGAGGGGGCGACACATCCTTCACCACCGTCAATTTCAACAGCAGTCAGCTTGTCAGCATTTTCCTCGAAGTAGGAGTAGCCAAAGTAACCAAGTGCACCTTTGTCACCTTCAACACCGGTGATGGTTACGTTGTCATCTTCGCTTGGGCTGTAGTCAGTGCGGCTCGCACCCTCTTCGCCATTGATCTCTTTGGTGAAGTAGTCAAAGGTTCCAGAGTCCGTACCTGCGCCAAATAGTGACAGGGCCTGATCCGGGAATGAAGGATCTACGTCGTTCCAGTTGTCAACAGTTCCTTCAGCCTCTGGAGCCCACATTTTGTTCAACTGTTCAACAGTGAGACACGTGGCCCAGTCATTCTCGTTGTTCACCACAACTGTGAGTGCATCGTTGGCAACAATCATTTCGAAGTATTCAACACCAGCGTCAGCACACAGTTGGACTTCTTCGTCCTTGATTGGTCGCGATGCATTCGAAATATCAGTCTCACCGGCACAGAACTTCTCAAAGCCACCGCCCGTACCCGAGGTACCAACAGTTACGTTCACGCCACTGTTCTCGGTTTGAAAATCTTCAGCAGCAAGAGTGAGCAAAGGTGCCACAGTGCTGGAACCGTCAATCAAGATGCTGCCTGACAGATCAGAACCACCGTCTGTCGAATCATCTGAGCTACACGCACCAAGCACTGCAACTGTTGCTAGGGCTAAACCCAAGGTGGCTTTGCGGCCGAGGGGGAACTTTCGGGTCATTTACGGTCTCCTTTGAGAAAACGTCTATCCGTTGCTCCGTTGAGGAGCCGATACAGAACTTAGATAGCCGCTGTTAACCTTCGTTTCCTTTTAGGTGAACAAAAGGTTAACTACAACGAAACTGTTGTACTTAAGATGAACGGGACTTACGTACCTGCACTTCTGACACCCACTCGTGGATCAACTGCTGGGCATCAAGTCCTTGTCCATCAAGGGTTTCCCGACGCCAAATGGCATCGGCGCCAAGATCGAATCGATTCACGTCCGGGCGTAACAAAGTGGCAAAAACCGTCTCCAGCCAGGCCCGGTGTTTCGGGTGCTCAACTGGCGCCAGCACTTCGACCCGCAGGTCGAGGTTTCTGGGCATCATGTCAGCCGAGCCAATCAAGTACTCAGGGTCCCCTGGCGCACGCCCATTCGCGAAGCGGTATATCCGGGAGTGCTCCAAATAACGACCAAGGATGGATCGCACTCGGATGTTTTCACTCATCCCTGACACGCCAGGAACTAAACAACAGATTCCCCGCACAATGAGGTCAACTTTGACCCCAACATTGCTTGCCTCATAAAGCGCTTCAACGATCTTTTGATCTGCCAGCGCATTGATCTTCATCACGATCCCACCAGCAGGACCGTAATCAGTCTCGTTAGCAATTAATTCCAACATCTGCGCTCTTAGATGTTCTGGGGCCACCAACAACTTTTCGTAATACTCACCTCGGCTGAAACCGGTCAGATGATTGAACAGCTGAGCAACGTCAGTACCAATAACAGGATCACATGAGAAATACCCGATGTCCTCATATAGACGCGCAGTTTTTGAGTTGTAATTGCCGGTACCGATGTGAACGTATCTGCGGGTGCCTTCATCTTCGGCGCGAACCACCAGCACACATTTGCTGTGTGTCTTCAATCCGACAAGCCCGTAAACAACATGCACACCTGCACGCTCAAATTCCTTTGCCCAACCAACGTTCGTTGCTTCATCAAATCGAGCTTTCAACTCAACTAGAACGACTACCTGCACACCTCGCTCAGCGGCACGAATCAAACTTCTTGCAATCGGACTCTCCACAGATGTTCGGTAGAGAGTCATCTTGATTGACAACACTTTTGGATCGTCAGCTGCTTGAGCAATGAATTCTTCAGTGCTTGAAACAAATGATTCGTAAGGGTGGTGAACCAAAATGTCGCGGTCACGGATCACAGAAAAGAAACTTGAATCTGTTTCATCGGCGCTACTCAAACGGCCTGCAATCACCGGTGGCCAGCTTGGATCCTTTAGATCGGGGCGATTAGCGCCAAGCAAAGAGCTGAGCATCGTCAAATCCAATGGCAACGCATGCTTTGTGATGTTCTCGTCGCGAAGTTCAAGTTCCTCTTTGAGCAGTTCAATAGCTTCCGCCGGAACCTGGTCTTGGATTTCCAAACGGATTGCTTGACCAAATCGCCGTCGCCGCAACTCCATTTCAACGGCCGCAAGCAAATCTTCAGCTTCTTCCTCTTCGAGGTCGAGGTCCGCGTTGCGAGTGACACGGAACGTGAACCAAGACTTGATTGACATCCCTCGATAAAGGCTGTTCAGGTGTGCGCCGATTACTTCTTCAATTGGCACATAGGAGTCCCCTCCGACACTGATCAAGCGCTCCAGTCGGTTCGGAACTTTGACGCGAGAAAACTTCTGCTCGCCAGACTTTGGATCCACCACAAGTGCGCCAATACTGAGCGCGAGATTCGAGATGTACGGAAAAGGGTGCGCAGGATCTACCGCCAGTGGAGTGAGAACCGGGAAAATGTTGTCGTCAAAATGACGTGTCAGCGCATCTCGTTGATCAAAAGTGAGTTGCTCCCACCGCAAAATCCTTATTCCCTCTGACGCGAGCGCAGGCAGCAGAACATCTGCTACCAAATCTTCGTGTCGCCGCAGGAGTGCATGGATCCGCTTATAGATCTCTGAAAGTTGCGCTTTGGGAGTGCGACCATCCGTGGTTGGAGTGGTAATTCCCGCTTCAATCTGTTCGATAAGTGCCGCTATGCGTACTTGATAGAACTCATCAAGGTTGGAAGAAAAAATTGATGCAAATTTTGTGCGCTCAAGCAACGGCAGAGCTGGATCCTCTGCCATAGTGAGGACCCGTTCATTGAAGTCGAGCCAAGAGAGCTCACGATTGAGAAATCTGTCGCTTATGCCCCCGAAGATAACTTTCGGGCGTTTAAAGGGCGAGCGGAACATCGAATGTTCATCTGCAGTTTGACTCTGCGTCAACTACAGACCAATAGAACTATTGCTCGTCTGGTCGACCGAGATCCCACTCGATCGTGATGCGCTCGCGCTCCGCATCGCGAGCAATGCGCTCGCTATTGCGGCGGAACTGTGGATCGTCGCGAGTGAGAAGCACCAAACGTGCGAGCACGCGGGTGCGGAATTCATCAACCAGGTTCTCGTCGCCGTAGTCCCCATAGACCTCCCAATGGGGCGAGACGGGACCGAGATACACGATCCGGGCGTGGGCGCGCGGTGCCTCTGTAGTGGTGACTTCCGACATTTTTCCTCCTAGTGGAATTTCCAATACTAGCGAAGGGGCCAAAAAACGGTCTATCCGCCCCTTTTTGTACCGTTTTCAGGCGATTTTCGATTTCTTAGACAATTCTTAGACGAAATCAGACCCCCCAATTGGTCGACCCGTGCTTGACTATCAAGCAACGGGAGCCAAGTCCCGCACAAGAGGCAACAAACACGCTGCCGAGCAATTCAATCCGAATTGATCAGCAACATGGAAGGAGCCAAATGCGTAAGTCAGTAGCAGTAATCAGAGAAGACCAAACAGTCGAATCCATCCCCACGGGTTTGGATGCCGACACGAGTTGGATGGCCAAGGGGAACTGCCGGAATTTTCCGCCAGCGATGTTTTTCCCAAGCGACGGTGTCGGTGTCGATCACGCCCGTCGTATTTGTGCCGGGTGCGAAGTGACCAACCAGTGTCTCGAATACGCCATCACCGAGAAGATCGATCACGGTGTTTGGGGTGGCTGTAGCGAACGCGAGCGTCGCCGCATCGCCAAGCGCCGCCGCGCAGTGCGCTGATTAATTCAATTAATTCAGCGGACTACTTTTTTTCGCTGTCGGAACCTTCAGCTGCGCCATCGGCGAGACCTTTTTTGAATTCCTTCTGCGCTTGTCCGATGTTGCGGGCCAGCTTCGGGAGTTGAGCACCACCGAAAAGAACGAGCACTACGACCGCCACGATGATGAGTTCTGGTCCGTCCAAGAATGAAATCATGATTTGACCGTACCACCTTCATTAGTGGTTTTGGCAGGCGGGGTGCGCTAGGCAATAGATGTGCTGGAGTGCGTGGTGAACATCAGCGAGGGTCGCACCCTTGAGGTTGTGGCTGCAATCGCAATGCTGGCTGGTCCCGACCTTCTCGATGTTCATTCGGATCCAGACCACAACCGCAGCGTGATTACAACCGTCGGTACCACCGCACCGCGCGATATCGCTCGAGGTGCGATTACCGCACTGGACATCAACGACCACTACGGCGTGCATCCACGCCTTGGCGTTGTTGATGTTGTGCCCTTTGTCCCCTTGGACGGTTCCAAGTTTGCCGATGCTGTAGCTGCTCGCAACGAGTTCGCTGAGTTTGTCGCCGATGAATTCAACGTCCCTTGCTTTCTTTACGGAACAGGGCGCACTCTGCCCCAGCTCCGCAAAGATGCCTTCACCCATCTTCAGCCCGATGTCGGACCGCATGCCCCACATCCAACCGCTGGAGCAATCTGTGTCGGAGCCCGAGAGGTGCTGGTTGCCTACAACGTGATTTTGGCCGATTCCGAGGTGAAGACGGCGCGCGAGATTGCCAGCAGACTGCGCTCACAGCACGTAAGAGCATTGGGAATGGAGATCGGTGCAGGAGCGCAGGTCAGTATGAACTTGATCGCACCAACACAAGTTGGGCCAGCGGATGTTGTCGACATGATCAGCGCAATGGCACAGATAGATCAATGCGAATTAGTGGGACTCATACCAGCAAATGTGTTGCAACAAATACCAAAAGATCGCTGGAGTTATCTCGACTTAACCGCTGAAAAAACGATTGAGTGGCAATTAGCGGCCCGCAATCGCAGGCTCACCGGAAAATAAAACTCAGGCGGTGGCGCTTCGGCGGCCTGACATCGCGCGCTGGCGACGCAGACGTCGCCTCTCACGCTCTGAAAGCCCGCCCCAAATTCCGAACTTCTCACCGTTCACGAGTGCGTACTCGAGGCATTGCCCACGAACCACACATCCACGGCATACTTCCTTGGCTTCGCGTGTTGACGCGCCTCTCTCAGGGAAGAAAAGATCCGGATCGACACCTAGGCAGTTGGCTTCGTCTTGCCAGCCCCGATCTGGGCTGAGGGTTTCGAAACCTAACTCTGAACCGCTCTCTGACTGCTCCACTTTGACCTCCAATGCGCCATCCACCAGCCAGCGTCCAGCCCGATTGCTAGGACCCCCCACCTGGTGCGGTGACACCGCTGTAATTACAGCGATGTCATTCTGCCAAAGTTTGTACGAATTGTGCAAGGTGAAACTTGCTTAAATGTCGAAATTCCCCAAGGAAAACCCTTGTTTCATAGGGATTTGGGTCCGAAATTGGCGGTAATCGGGACAAATGGGTAGCAAATGCCCTTTAAAAATCGCCTTAACTGGCCCTCCGGCGCGAACTTGTTTGGCGACGACCCTCAAGAAAATCCACCAAGACGTAGTCACCAAGGTTTGCTGAATCGGTGAAGAATGCGCGGCCTCGATTAACTCGCGTGAGCTGTTCTACAAATCGGATGAGACCATGATCGGCATCGATCATGAATGTGTTGATCGTGATTCCCTCTTTGGTGCACCGCAGCACTTCTTTCATTGTTGCCTCGAGGGTTGCTGGTACAGGTGGCCAATTGAAATAGATGCCGGCGTTGTCCATCACGTGTGCAGTTGGTTCACCGTCAGTAACCATGATGATCTGCTTCGTGCCGGTCTCGCGGGCGAGGAGTTTGCGCGCCATAGTCAAGGCGTGATGCATGTTGGTGCCTTGGTAGTAATCACATTTTGCGGCGATGAGCTCGTCTGGTTTCAGCGGATACGCGGTGTAACTGAAACCGATGATGCCCAAGTAGTCCCGTGGGAATTGGGATGTAATCAACGACTGCAGTGCAATCGCCACCTTTTTTGCAGGGAGCAAGCGATCGTTCAATTCCATTGACATTGAGAGATCAAGAAGCAACACGGTTGAGGTTTGAGTCAGATGTTCCGTGCGTTCAATCTCGAAATCATCCTGTTGGAGCCGCACCGGAGTACCAGTCT
>CAZXAX010000030.1:12941-23199 GCA_964638795.1 uncultured Bifidobacterium sp.
TCCGTGCGTTCAATCTCGAAATCATCCTGTTGGAGCCGCACCGGAGTACCAGTCTCACGCCGCAAAGCATTCATGATTGTGCGCTGAAGATCGATTCGAAACGGATCACCATATTCGTACTGCTTGGTCTCAAAATTCCGGTCGTGACCAGATCCATTGCGTTCCATCTGATGCTGGCCCGCTTTGTCCTTTTGCAGTTTTGCGAACAAATCCCGCAATGCATCCGCGCCGATGCGGCGCATGCCCTTAGGGGTTAGTTCAAGGCGCCCATCGCGCTGCTCGATTAGCCCCTGTTCCTTAAGGGTTTTGGTCAGCTGTGCCAGGCGCTCAAGTGATGCTGCTGCATCGTCACCGAGCAAATCGCGAACACGGTCAAGATCCACCTCGTCCAGTTGCGACGGGGTGCTTGCTTGGCGCATCATTTGCTCCATCGCGTCGAGATCAGAGATCTCTTTCATCGCATCCATCGCCTGCTCGAAGTTCGCTGGTTCAGAGCCGTTGAAGTCACGACCCTGCTCCCATCCCATCTGAGGAAACATCGCTTGCATGTTTTGCGAGAGTTGCTGCATCTCGTTGGCGAGATCCATATCTCCAAGAAGTTGCTCGGAAAGCTGGCGCAACTGATCACGTTGTTCTGGGGTCATCGAATTGAACACCTGCTGAGCAGCAGCCATCTGTTGAGCAAGATTTTCGAGAAGCTCATCGAGCGACTGTGGATTATCCGGAAAGAAGTCTCCGTAATTCTCCATGAACTCTTCGAAGCCGGGATCCTCGCCGCGATTGCGCTTCTCGATCATCTCGTTGAGTGCAGCCATCATTTCTTTCATCCGCTGCATGTCTTCAGGAGTCATGTTGCGCATTGATTCCGAGACGTTTTCGAAGGTCTGCTTCATCAACTGCTCACGGAGCCGGTCCATCAGATTGTCGAACCGCTGTTGAGCATCTTTTGACGCAAAGTCATAGGACTGCAGTTCACGTACTTTGCCTGCTAGATCATCAGGCAAAGTGTCGAGGCGGAAGTTTCGATCCATTGCAGCGGCTTCGGCATTGTCACGGCGACGCGGGTCGTCAGAGTTGTTGGCATCTCGCAACGCCTGTTCGATACCGAGTCGCTCTTCATCAACGATGTCGTTTAACTCTTCAGCAATCTCGTTATAAATCCCACCGAGATCAAAACGGTCAAGCTTCTCCTTGCGCTGCTCGCGGAGTTTTTTCAACATCTCCTGGAGGCCCTTGACTTGCTCACCATTGCGGTCACGGAACCCTTGGTTCATGAGCCGGCGCAGGGCGGCATTCACATCGCCGTGATAGATCAGGTCATCGTTGATCTGCTCAAAGAGCGAGTCGGCGTCCACATCGAAGCCCTTTTGGGTTCCATCCCAGCGGGAATATGTGAATCGGTTGCCCATACCCGCACGCTACTGCCGTAGCCTTAAAGGGACATGCGCGTCCCCAGAACATTCGTTTTCGTCGACCTTTCGGGTTTCACCAGATACGCAGAGGAAAAAGGCGACCTTGCCGCAGGCGATGTCCTTTCAGCTTTTCGGGCGGTTGCGCGCGAAGTGGCCAGCGATCGTGGGGTCAGAATCGCCAAGTGGCTTGGCGATGGCTGCATGGTGGTGGCCATGGACCACAACGATGCCGTGGTCTTTTCCCTCGAGCTCCAACGACGCGCTACGGCCGTCTGTGAGCCCCTCAGCATGCGTGCGGGGATCTCTACCGGCTACGCCCTCCTATTCGAGGGCGACGACTACATCGGCACCACAGTCAATCTGGCGGCGCGCATATGTGACGCGGCGGGTCGCGATGAAGTTCTTGTCCCTGCCGAACAGGCTGTCGATCTTCCAGCCGGGGTCACGGCTCAACCACATTCAGAATTGGATCTCCGTGGGTTCCCAGAGCCGATCCAGGTAGTAGCTCTCAGTGGCGACCCACATTCGGTGTCACGAAACGACACTGGCGAGCTCTGGACTCGCACACCATTTGCGCTCTGAAATTCAGGTGGCGGGTCGCGCTTTACCCCGATAAGTCGCATTTGTTCCAAGCGCATCTTTGTTCAGTCGCTTTGACAGATGGAGACCTTCAAGGATGAATTCAACGGCTGCCGCAACTGCGGAGGGCGATTCCGCGCCCGCTGTGAGATTCGAGACGGCAGTGCGCAATGCGGGTACTTGCTCAACCAGTTTTGCGAGTTCCGCTGACGAAACTTCCTCACCCGTGTGCGCAATCGTGCCTTCTTCAAACGCAGCAACAACTTCAGGCAAAGTGGTCTGATCGACCCGCAATTTGAACACTTGAAGACACGACGCTCGCACAATCTGCTCAAGCACAGAGTCACCACCACGATCGTCAAGCGACTCCACTTCGATCTTTCCACTACTTGATGCAGCCAGAGAATCAAGGTCACAGATTCGCGGCGTGACCTCGTTTTCACCTAACCGCAAAGCACGTCGAACAGCATTCGCGCCAAGCACCTCATAGTTGCTCACTGAAAGGCGCACAGAAACTCCGCTGCGCTGGTTCACGTGACTGCTTTGACGCGCAAGATGACTGAAGGTAGCGATTACTTCTTCCATGTATTCAGGCATGTGCACTTTGACACTGCCAATAGATAGTTCGCGGGCCTCTTGGCGCATGATCCCAATCTCAGTAGCAACTTCAAGTGGATAGTGAGTGCGGATCTGGCTGCCGAATCGATCCTTAAGTGGTGTGATTAGGCGACCACGATTCGTGTAATCCTCAGGGTTGGCCGAAGCCATCAAAATCACATCAAGTGGCAATCGGATCTTGTAACCGCGAATTTGTACATCGCGCTCTTCAAGAACATTCAACAGTCCAACTTGAATTCGCTCTGCAAGGTCTGGGAGTTCATTGATCGCAAAGATGCCTCTGTTTGTGCGCGGCACGAGCCCGTAGTGCAATGTGAGTTCGTCAGACAGATAACGACCCTCGGCGACTTTGATTGGATCAACTTCACCGATTAAGTCAGCGATTGCGGTGTCCGGGGTGGCGAGTTTTTCTCCGTAACGCTTGGCGCAATGCACCCAATCAATCGGGGTGTTCTCACCGTGCTCGGCAATCTGATTCAGCGCATACCGCGAAACTGGGTTGTATGGATCGTCATTGATTTCGCTTCCAGCGATTATCGGCATCCACTCATCGAGCAGACCCACCAAGGAGCGGATCATTCTGGTTTTGGCCTGGCCCCTCTCACCGAGAAACACCACGTCGTGACCAGCGATGAGCGCGTTCTCCAGTTGCGGCATAACTGTGTCTTCGTAGCCAAGGACACCAGCAAACAAGGGTTCACCAGCGGCAATTCGGGCAACCGCATTGGTGCGGATTTCCTCTTTGACGGGTCGTGAAACCCAACCACTGCTGTGCAGCGCGCCAAGAGTACGCGGGAGATCACTTGGGACCTCAGGTGCTTCGTCGCCGGCCATGAATCTCTGTGCGCTCATTTGAGAAACTTACAGGCTTAGTACCCTTCTTAGGACATGAGAATGACACTTAATGGTCACTGGAAGGCACGAATTGCCAACGACCATCTGCGACGCTCCGGCGTCGGCCTTGAGGTCGACGATTCTGGTTGGCCAGATATCGATGTGCCAGGTCATTGGCGCTCACATTCTGAGTTCGCCGACACCAACGGCCCCGTTCTGTACCGCCACCACTTCAATGCCTCCGAACCACAAAGTGGCGAGCGCCGCTGGATCAAGTTTGACGGCATCTACTACCAGGGTGATGCATGGCTTGACGGTGCTTACCTCGGTGACCCAGAGGGTTACTTTGTCGAGCATTCCTTTGATGTCACTGACCTCTGCAAGCTCGCCACTGACCACGTGCTTGCAGTCGAGGTTTCATCACCACGTGCGAGTGACAAGAAATCAAAACGCAATGTCACGGGCATCTTTGATCAAAACGATTTCTTGGATCCACTGTGGAATATGGGCGGTTTGTGGCGTGGGGTTGAACTCTTTTCCACGGGTCCAGTTCGCATCGCAAACCTTCGCGTTTTGTGCAGAGATGCAAGTGAGTCGCGAGCACATGTACGCCTTCATGCAGAGCTTGACTCACTTGCTTCACGTAGCGCGCTGGTAAGAACGTTCGTCGATGGTGTTCTGGTCCGCGCCGATGAACACACACTTGCCGCTGGCGCAAACTCACTTGACTGGGCAATTGACATCGATAATCCGCGTCTTTGGTGGCCATGGCAACTAGGTGAGGCCGCGCTCACCGACATTGCAGTTGAAGTGCAGGTGGACGGTGTTGCCAGTGACTCAGTTTTGCGCCGCACGGGGTTGCGCCAGGTGGCACACGACAATTGGATCTTCACAATCAATGGTGAACGCTTATACACCCGGGGCAGCGCAGTAGGGCCAACTGCGCTGCGGATGGCTGACTGCAGCCCTGAGATGATCGCTAACGATGTCACTCTCGCACGCGAACTCGGAATGAATTTGCTGCGACCGCTAGCGCATGTGGCGAGACCCGAGTTCTACGATGCCGCCGATGCAGCTGGGATGCTCGTATGGCAAGACATGCCTCTCTATGGTGCGTACGCGCGCAGTGTTCGGCGCCAAGCCGTGCGCCAAGCACGCGCGATGGTGGACCAACTCGCGCATCACCCGTCAATTGTTCTTTGGTGCGCTCACAACCAGCCAACCCAGCCCGACCCATTGCACCAGCAACTGCCAACATGGACCCGCAGCGTGCTTGATGCGTGGGTGCGCAAAGCATTAAGTGACGCTGACGATTCGCGTCCGGTTACTGCCCACTCTGGTGTGTTGCCGCACTTTCCCAAACTGGACGGCACAGATATGAACGCGAGCTTTGGTTGGCGGCACGGAAGTTATCGGGATATCAACGCGCTAGCCGAACGACTCCCCAAGTTGACCAAGTTTGTATCCGGATTTGGAGCCCAATCAGCTCCAACGGATGCGCCATTCCTCGACATCAAGTCGTGGCCACAGCTTGATTGGGACACTGCGTCAGAACGCTTTGGAATGCAGCGAGATGCATTCGAGCGCTTTGTGCCAGCTTCAGAACACCCCAACTATGCATCGTGGGCAACCGCCACTCAGAAGTACCAAGCGGACCTTTTGAAACATCACATTGAGGCACTGCGCAAGATCAAGTATTCACCCAATGGCGGATTCTGTTTCCTCATGTTGGCCGATGCACAACCGTGCATTGGATACGGCATCTTTGACCACAACCGTGTGCCAAAACGTGCAGTGGAGGTAGTGCGGGCTGCTTGTGCCGAAGTGATCATCACGGCTGAAGCACCAATGGAGCATGTCGTTGGTACCGAGTTTGTTACCGACATTCACGTAGTCAGTGACCTGCCTGATGCAATCACGCAAGCCACAGTGACTGCCACTCTGACCTGGTCCAGCGGATCGCGGTCTTGGGCGTGGCAGGGCCCAATTGAGGCAGACGTGTGTGCAAAAGTTGGTTCAATCGCACTGGCGATTTCCACCGCTGGTGATGCTCGCTTAGACCTGCACCTCACGGGTGACGGTTTAGACGTGCGAAACAGTTACGAATTTGTCGTGCGCTGAGCGCAAAGATCAGTCAGCGCGTGCAGAAGTTTTGCGATTTTTGAACTTCGCCTTGCGATAGTCCTTGTTCATCAGAGCGATGACATCGATAGAGATTGATTTCGGGCACGCAGCTTCACACTCGCCGTGATTGGTGCATGATCCGAAGTAATCATCCATGGTCTCAACCATCGCTTCAACGCGCGAGTAACGCTCTGCCTGTCCCTGTGGGAGCAAGTTGAGGTGAGAGATCTTCGCGGCGGTGAAAAGATTTGCCGCACCGTTGGGGCAAGCAGCAACGCAAGCACCACAGCCGATGCATTCGGCGGAGTCCATTGCCGCATCCGACACAGGCTTCGGAATTGGAATGAGGTTCGCATCTGGTGCTCCACCGGTTGGAGCGGTGATGAACCCGCCAGCTTCAATGATGCGGTCAAAAGCTGAACGATTGACCATCAAGTCTTTGATGATTGGAAAAGCAGACGCCCTCCAAGGCTCGATCACAATCTGGTCACCACTTTGAAACTTGCGCATGTGCAACTGGCAAGTGGCAGTTGACTTCTGCGGGCCATGTGCTTGACCGTTAATCATCAATGAACACGTTCCGCAAATGCCTTCACGGCAGTCGTGGTCGAACGTGACGGGCTCGCGACCCTCGGTGATCAGACGCTCGTTCAGAATGTCGAGCATCTCAAGGAAAGACGCTTCATCGCTTATCTGATCAATCAGATAGGTCTCAAAGCGACCGCGCTCATTTGGGCCAGCTTGGCGCCAAATTTTCAGTGTGATGTCATTTAGATGATTGCTCACTTGTAGCTCCTCGTTGCGAGGTGGACTGTTTCGTAATTCAGGTCTTCGACATTGCGGATCGCCTTCATCGGGTCACCGGTCCATTCCCAGGCCGCTACGTGACAGAAGTTGTCGTCGTCACGCTGTGCTTCGCCGTCATCGGTTTGGTACTCGGCACGGAAATGACCGCCGCAGCTTTCGTTGCGTTCGAGTGCGTCGCGACACATCAGCATTCCAAGCTGGATGAAGTCATCGACACGACCAGCCTTTTCAAGGGTTTGGTTCATCGACTCGCCGTCACCTGTGACCCGAAGGTCGGTTTTGAATTCTTCGTACAACGGCTCAAGATCACTGAGAGCTTTCTGCAGACCTTCAGCGGTGCGCTCCATTCCGCAGTAGTCCCAAATGATCTTTCCGAACTTGCGATGGAACCAATCGGGTGAGCGCGAGCCCTTGATGTTCAAATAACCCTGGAAGCGATTGCGCGCATCCTCTTCAGCCTTCTTGAACTCTGGGTGATTGGTATCTGGAGTGCCTTGGTTGAGCATCGGCGCCAAGTAGTTGCCAATTGTGTAAGGCAACACGAAGTAGCCATCGGCAAGACCTTGCATCAACGCAGAAGCTCCGAGCCGGTTAGCACCGTGGTCGGAGAAGTTCGCTTCGCCCGCTGCATACAAACCAGGAATGGTGGTCATCAACTCGTAGTCAACCCAAAGGCCGCCCATTGTGTAGTGCGAGGCCGGATAGATGCGCATTGGCACTTCGTATGGATTCTCGCCCGCGATGCGCTCGTACATCTCAAACAAGTTTCCATAGCGCTCAGCAACGACGTCTTTTCCAAGGCGCTTGATCGAATCGGAGAAGTCGAGATACACACCGTTTTTCAGCGGCCCGACGCCACGACCATCATCAACGGCTCGCTTTGCGGCACGCGATGAGATGTCACGTGGGGCGAGGTTGCCAAACGATGGATAGAGGCGTTCGAGGTAGTAGTCACGATCTTCTTCGGGGATCTGATCAATCGGACGTGTCTCGTTCTGCTTCTTTGGCACCCACACGCGACCGTCGTTACGAAGCGACTCGGACATGAGGGTCAACTTGGACTGCGACTCATCACTTTGCGGAATGCAAGTGGGGTGAATCTGCGTGTAACACGGGTTCGCGAAGTACGCGCCTTTGCGGTGTGCGCGCCAGGTGGCGGTCACGTTGCAAGCCATCGCGTTTGTACTAAGGAAGAACACATTGCCGTAGCCACCAGTGGCCAGCACAACTGCGTGTGCCGAATGTGAAGAAACCTCACCGGTCATCAGATCTCGCACCACGATTCCCGCAGCACGGCCATCGATCACAACCACGTCGACGAGTTCGGTGCGGTTGAATAAGCGAACACCGCCAAGACCGATCTGGCGTGCCAACTGCTGGTAAGCGCCGAGCAGAAGTTGCTGACCAGTCTGACCACGAGCGTAAAACGTACGGCTCACCTGTGCGCCACCGAACGAACGGTTGTCCAAAAGACCACCGTATTCACGGGCAAATGGAACACCTTGAGCAACCATCTGGTCGATGATGTTCACTGAAACTTCGGCGAGACGATGCACGTTGCTTTCACGTGAGCGGAAGTCGCCACCTTTGACGGTGTCGTAGAAAAGACGATGAACGGAGTCACCGTCGCCGCGATAGTTCTTGGCGGCATTGATTCCACCTTGAGCTGCGATTGAGTGCGCACGGCGAGGTGAATCGTGGAATGTGAACGCATCAACTTGATATCCAAGTTCTGCCAGCGTGGCTGCAGCACTCGCTCCTGCGAGTCCGGTGCCTACAACAATCACTTTGAACTTGCGCTTGTTGTTTGGGTTAACAAGCTTGACGTCAGCTTTGTAGTTGTTCCACTTGTCTTCCAGCGGGCCTTGCGGTGCCTTGGAGTTGAGTTTTGAGTCAGTGGTCATTTCTGTTTCCTTCTTCCTCAGCCGACGATTCCTGCCATAACGGCAACGGGGAACGAGATGTTGCCAACGACAACCACGGTGGCAAAGCCGCCAGCGAATGCGCGACGCCACTTGTTAAAACGTGGATTGTTCCAGCCAAGCGACTGGAAGATGCTCCACGATCCGTGGAACAAATGGATTCCAAGCAACACGTTGGCGATGATGTAAAACACCGCCACAACTGGGCGGTCAAAACTGCGGACCACGTTGTCGTAAACCTCAGCGCGAACAAACTCACCATCTGCTCCCACGGTGTTCACCGCACCGAACGTGAGGTCCAAAAGGTGCCACACCAAGAACGCTATGACCACCAAACCAGACAACCGCATCGAACGACTTGCGAAACTTGCCACTTGATAATCGCGGGCACTCTGGTACTTGACGGGTCGCGCGTGACGATTGAGTCGGGTCAGTGTCAACGCCGCATGAAGATGCAACACGAGCATTGTGATTAGACCACCACGCAAGATCCACAGCACTGCTTCTTTTGGCGCGAGTGGGTAAAGGAGCTTCTTCAGAAACTCTGCGTACTTATTCAGGTCATCAGCGCCCTGATACATCTTCAGGTTGCCGATCATGTGGAAAAGGACAAAGCCCATCATCCCAATGCCCGTGATTGCCATCACGTACTTCTTCCCCACTGCCGTGGAATAGAGGTCCAAAAGGAATGGACGGCGCTTCTTTGCCCTTGTGGCGGTGCCCGTTACGGGTCCGCGGCTGTTCAAGACTTGTGCCATAGCAAGAATTGACGGTAGCGGGGAAAGGCCCTTGTTGGGGTATTTCGTACGGGGCGTGTCAGATTTCCTACACTCGTAGCCGATTACACATCAGGGTGCCAATGAGATAACGGCTCGGCGACACCCCCTAAGACAACGGAGAACAACCCCGTGCTTTCAATATTTGCTGCTGAAGGTGGCTACCAGGAGTTCGTATTGAAGGGAGGCGAGTGGGCAGTTCTGTTGCTCTCAGTTGCCGCTGCCCTTCTTGCGCTTGCTGTCGGCTTCTTCCTCGTTAAGTCCGTAATGGCCGCTGATGAGGGAACCCCGAAAATGAAGGAAATCGCCGCGGCGATTCAAGAGGGTGCTTTGGCTTACCTCAAGCGTCAGTTCAAGACGATCGCGGTAATTCTTGTCCCACTGGCCGCGATTGTGTTCCTCACGTCGACTGCGATCAAAAAACCAGACGGCACCGAAGCGCTTGACTTCGCGCAAGCCGGACTCTGGCGCACAGTCGCTTTCATCCTTGGATGTGTTGCTTCTGGACTCACTGGCTACATCGGTATGACACTTGCCACACGTGGCAATGTGCGCACCGCCGCAGCCGCACTCACAAACTCCATGCCCCGAGCGCTCACGGTTGCTTTCCGCACCGGTGGTGTCGCTGGAATGTTCACCGTCGGCCTTGGTCTTCTTGGCGCCACCGTGATCATCATGATCTTCCAGAACACCTCGAGCGTGATCTTGGTTGGCTTCGGCTTTGGTGGTTCATTGCTCGCACTGTTCCTTCGCGTTGGTGGCGGCATCTTCACCAAGGCAGCTGACGTAGGTGCAGACCTCGTGGGCAAGGTCGAAGCTGGAATTCCAGAAGACGACCCGCGTAACCCCGCAACCATCGCTGACAACGTTGGTGACAACGTTGGTGACTGCGCCGGTATGGCTGCTGACCTTTTCGAGTCATACGAAGTCACACTCGTTGCCTCGATCATCCTCGGTGTAGCTGCTTTCAACTCGATTGGTGCCAACCCAGCACTTGGTCTTGTATTCCCGCTCGCCGCTCGCGCAATCGGTGTAGTTGCATCAATCGCTGGCGTCTTTGCAGTGAAGGCAAAAGAGGGTGAGACCAACGCTTTGCGCCCGATCAACAAGGGCTTCCTTGTGGCTGGATCTCTGACCCTTATTGGCACCCTGATTCTTGCGCTCACTTATGTGGGTAACGAGCAGG
>CAZXAX010000031.1:0-23113 GCA_964638795.1 uncultured Bifidobacterium sp.
GGGAGTTCCATTCCCTTTGGAAACTTCTCGTCAACTTTCACGAGGTTGCACCACCAGAACAACACAAGTGACCAAACAGCGCTGATGAGCAGCATTGATTGGGCACCAAACTGGTCAATAACCGGACCAAAGATCAAGTTGCCGATTGGAATCGTGCCCCCAAATGCGAGAAACCAAAGTGACATCACGCGACCGCGCACGGAGCTCTCAAGCCGACTCTGGAGCACAGTATTCATTGAAGTTGTAGTCAAAAAGTAAGCAAATCCCAGCACGGCGCCGGTGATGAACGCTGGTAACGCAGAGCGCGACATTGCAAAACTCACCATCGCGATAGCGAATAGTGCGAAGCCTGCACGTATGAGTTTGCGCTTGTCATAGCCGACAAAAATCGTTCCCAAAGAGAGCCCGCCTGCGAATGCGCCAAACGCCCATGTGGCATACAGCCATCGATAAAGAGAGGTGCTCTCATCAATTCCAAAGTTGTTGCGGGCTACCGCAGGAAACAATCCCACATAGGGCAGGGATATCAGGGCAAACGAGCACATGGTGAGTAGTAGGCGAGTTAGAGCGGGTCGTGCGCGAGCGATCCTGATTCCGGATGTGAATTGACGCCAACCCTCTTCCATGTTGTGGCGTACCACCGGCGGAATTGTTATCTGGGCGAGTGCAAATACAACGAACAGATAAGTAGCTGCATTGATGAGAAAGAACTCCGATGTGGTTACACCAACAGCGCTTAGGAGGGCAACAATGATCGGGCCGATCACTCGTGATCCATTGATCACGGTGGAGTTGAGTGATATCGCTCCCGGTAGATCTTCTTTGGGAACCAGTGAAGGTAAAAGCGCCGACCATGCGGGAGCGTTCAGAGCATTTCCGATACCGACTCCAAGTTGCATCATAAAAAGCATCCAGATTGGAGAGTCGGTGGCTGCAAGTGGCGCCAGACCCAGCGAACACGCGATCTGGATGTATTGCATATTGAAAAGCCACCTACGACGGTCGTACTTATCAGCCATCACCCCCGCTGGTATTGAAAACAGCAGCTGTGGACCAAGTTGAGCAAAGACGAGGTATGCAACTGTGGCGGCGCTATCAGTGCGGTCATACACATACGCGGGCAAAACGACGTTTTGCATCCACGTTCCGATTTGGGACGAAAACGAGCAAACAAAGATGATCCGAAAGTCACGCGACCGCATTGCCGAGCGCACGGAGCCCGGTCTTGGCTCGGTCTTGTTGGCTCGCGGTCTCATCAGTAGGGAATTAACGCCTAGCCAGCGATTGTTGTTTTTGGTTCGTGTGCGTCAAATGCGATAGGTAGCGAATCCGGTCCAAAGATTCCAGCACCTGCTGTTTTGAAATGAACGGGTCCGTTGATTCGCAGGTTGCGTAAACGCTGAGAAAGGATGACAAATGCTTCCTGGAGTTCTGCGCGAGCAAGCGGGGCTCCGAGGCAGTAGTGGATACCTGACCCAAAAGTCATGTGTGAGGTTGATGTTGGCTCGCGGGTGATGTCGAATTTTTCGGGCTCTTCAAAGATTGATCCATCACGATTCGAAGCCGCCAAGGCTGGAAACATGAGTGTGCCAGCAGGAAATAACACGCCTTTGTATTCGATGTCTTCGGATGCGAACCGACCCGTGCCGCGCACTGCTCCTGCGTATCGCATGACTTCTTCCACCGCGCGAGCCGCCAACGAAGGATCGCTGGCAAGCAGGTCCCACTGCTTTGGGTGTTCAGCAAAAAGCGAAAGTGCCATGCCAAGTTGATTGCGGGTTGTGTCTGTACCACCCACTATCACCGCGTTGACCATCATCACGAGTTCTTCTGTATCGAGTTTGTCTCCAGACTCTTCCGCAGCAATCAAGTTCGTAAGTAGATCATCTGCAGGCTTGTTACGACGAGCTTCGATCAAGCCGATTGAGTACGCCTCAAGCTCGGTCTGGGCGGCGATGATTTTTGGCATGTCTTCGGCAAGATTGAAGTTAAAAATTCGAAGAATATCGGTGGCCCAGACACTGAATTTCTGCCAGTCCTGTTTTGGTGCGCCGAGCAGTTCGCAAATTATTGGAATCGGGTATGGCTCGCACAGATCCGTGACTGCATCGGCCTCGCCACGCTCACAGAAATTGTTGACCAGCGAATTGACGACGTCTCTCATCACAGGCCGGAAACGATCGGCGGTTCGCGGAGTAAACGCTGGCGCAACCAAACGGCGTAGCCGCAGGTGGACATCGCCTTCGGCATTCAGGATCGACGTGCGCGTACCAGGAGCACCTTCGGGCATTTCAACGCCCGCGATCTGGGTGATTAGACCCGCGGCACTTTGCCAACGCTTGTCCCGTAGTACTGCTTGGGCGTCCTCGTAGCGCAGGACGCTGTAGCCAAACATGCCCTGTGCCAGCCAGTGGTCTTTTGCTGTGTCGAGTTCGGCCTGAAGCCGTTCTTCCCTGGAGGCCTCCTCGACGATCGGAAGTTTGGGAATGTCCATTTCCGTCACGAGCATGTCCCAATGCTAGGAGCCGATACTCTCGGGTCATGCGTCAGATTGAGAACTTCATCAATAACGAGAGAGTCGCCCCAAAGAGTGGCAAATGGTCAGCATTGGTCAACCCGGTAAACGGAGAGCAATTTGCCGAGGCGGCGCTGTCCGATGGTCGCGATATCGATGCAGCGATGTCAGCAGCAGAAAACGCATTCGCCCAATGGCGTAACTCCACGCCATCGGAGCGCTCGCTTGCCCTAATTCGTATCGCGGATGCGGTGGAAAAGCGTGCTGAGGAGTTGATCGCCGCTGAAGTCGAAAACACGGGCAAACCCATTGGCCTCACTCGTTCCGAAGAGATTCCGCCAATGGTGGATCAGATTCGCTTTTTTGCGGGGGCTGCTCGCATGCTTGAAGGCAAGAGTGCTGGTGAGTACATGCGTGGTATGACCTCAATCATCCGCCGTGAACCAATCGGCGTGTGTGCTCAGGTTGCGCCCTGGAATTATCCGATGATGATGGCTGTCTGGAAATTTGCACCAGCAATTGCTGCCGGTAACACAGTGGTGCTTAAACCAAGTGACACCACGCCAGCCACATCGCTTTTGCTTGCAGAGATTGCTTCTGAATTTTTGCCGCCTGGGGTCCTGAATGTGATCTGTGGTGATCGAGAAACTGGTCGCGGCATGGTTTTGCATGACACGCCTGCAATGGTGTCGGTGACGGGTTCGGTGCGGGCAGGCATGGAGGTTGCCGAGGGTGCTGCCAAGTCACTGAAGCGAGTTCATCTTGAATTGGGAGGCAAGGCGCCAGTCGTGGTGTTCGAAGATGCCGACATCGAAGCGGCAGCGAATGGGATTGCAACTGCGGGGTTGTTTAACGCCGGACAGGACTGCACGGCAGCAACCCGAGTAATCGTGAGCCGTCACATCCACGACGAGTTTGTAGCTGCTCTCACTGCGGCAGTAGCAGCTACCAAGACAGGAATGCCCGACGATGAAGATGTCCTCTTTGGTCCATTGAACAATTCAAATCAGTTGTCTCGAGTTGCGGGCTTCATCGACCGAGTGCCAAGCCATGCCAAAGTGGCCACCGGCGGGGAGCGAGTTGGTAATGCTGGGTTCTTCTTCGCGCCCACCGTGGTCTCTGGGTTACGCCAAGGTGACGAACTCGTGCAGAGCGAGGTCTTTGGTCCGGTCATCACGGTGCAGCAATTTGCCGATGAGGCCGAAGCGCTGGCCCATGCCAATGGGGTGGAATATGGACTCGCATCTTCGGTTTGGACACGCGATTTCGGGCGCGCCATGCGGATGTCACGCAGTTTGGATTTCGGCTGCGTCTGGATTAACACCCACATTCCGCTTGTGGCTGAAATGCCCCACGGTGGTTACAAGAAGTCGGGATACGGCAAAGACCTCAGTGCATATGCCCTCGATGACTACACCCGCATCAAGCACGTGATGGCGAACATCGACTCCTGACGATGGGAGCCGAAAGCGAAACTAACTTGCCCCAATAAGGACAAGTGTTAGGGTCATTTTCGTGCAGGGAGGTGCGGGGGTACCCGTAATCACACTCGAGAATATTCGTAAGCAGTACGGCACTTTCGTGGCCGTCGATGGCGCGAATCTATCGATCGGGCAAGGTGAGTTTTTTGCGATGCTCGGACCCTCGGGTTGTGGCAAGACCACAACGCTGAAGATGATCGCCGGTTTTGAACAACCAACCGAAGGACGCATTCTGCTTGAGGGTGTCGATGTGTCGACTGTTCCTCCTTACAAGCGCAACGTCAACACGGTCTTTCAGCAATATGCGTTGTTTCCTCATATGACCGTTTTTGACAACGTGGCGTTCGGGCCACGGAGCAAAAAACTTGATTCATCAACGATTAAATCGCGAGTGATGGAGATGCTGGAAGTTGTTCGGCTTGCCGATTTTGCTCAGCGTCGGCCCGCTCAATTGTCGGGCGGGCAGCAACAGCGTGTAGCTCTCGCCCGCGCACTTGTGAACTACCCCAGTGCACTGCTGCTTGATGAGCCACTTGCAGCACTTGACTTGAAGCTTCGCGAAGCAATGCAACTTGAACTCAAGCGCATCCAAAGGGAAGTAGGAATCACATTCGTGTTCGTGACTCACGATCAAGGTGAGGCATTGACGATGAGTGACCGCATTGCGGTGATGAACGAGGGCCACATCGAGATGGTGGGGACTCCTGAAGAGATTTACGACCGCCCATCGTCGGTCTTTGTCGCTAGCTTCATCGGCTCAGCGAACCTGTTGCCAGGTGTAGTTGAATCGGCGTCTGGCTCATCTGTGACAGTGCGCCTTAGCTGTGGCGCAGTCGTCGATTCGAGTGGCACGGATTTTGTTGCTGGTGAATCGGTCACGGTGATGATTCGACCCGAAAGAATTACTCCTGGCGCAGAGGCAGTCCCAGGACGATCCATTAGCGGCGAGATCACAGATCTCGTGTTCCAGGGTCCCTCGGTTCGACTCATCGCAAGACTGGTCGATGGCACAGAGGTGGGAGCCGTAGTCGGCTCGCATACAAATCTGACCATTCCAAGGCCGGGCGACAGTGTGACCATGTCGTGGGACGCTCAAGGATCCTTCGTGCTTAAGGGGCACCCCGAGATGGCGGGCTCAACAACTTCTAATCTTGATCATGTCGAAGCAAATCTCTAACCAAACTGAAACAAGGAGCAACTGATGTCCAATCATGCACAACGCCGTAATTATTCACGCCGCGAGTTCTTCATTCGCTCAGGTTTGGTCGGAGCGGGTGCGTTATCACTTCCCGCATTGATCGCAGCCTGCGGCGGCGGTGACGGTGGTAGCGGCGGTAGCGGCGGTGGCGCAAAGACCCTGTATTTCGAAAACTGGCCCGCCTATATCGACGGCTCGACGGTTGCCGACTTTGAAGCCGCCACTGGTATCAAGACGACCTACAAAGAGGGATACAACGACAACAATGAGTACTTCGCCAAAGTCCAGACTCGGTTGTCGTCTGATAAGGCGATTGAAGCCGACATGCTGGCGCCAACTTTCTGGATGGCCTCGCGCTATATCAATCTCGGCTGGGCGCAGAAACTCGACAAGTCCAAGATTCCAAATGCGAAGAATCTCCGCTCGGACTTGCGTGACCCAGGCTTTGACCCAGGCAACCTGTACTCAATGCCTTGGCAGACTGGAACCGCTGGCGTTGCCTACAACATCGATGCAACTGGGCGCGAGCTGACTTCGGTTGCTGACCTTTTTGACCCGGCCTTCAAGGGCAAGATCGGCATGCTCACTGAGATGCGCGACACTATCGGTCTGATTCTTCTGAGCGAAGGCGTAGATCCGTCAAGCATCTCAACCTTTGATGATGCAGCCGTGGCATTTGAGAAGTTGGAAAAGGCAAAAGCCGACGGTCAGATTCGCCAGTTCACTGGAAACGACTATATGGATGATCTGGATACCGGAAACTTTGCCGCATGCGTAGCGTGGTCGGGTGATGTCGTTCAGTTGTCACGAGACAACCCGAGTGTTCGCTACATCATCCCCGAAGAAGGTGCTACATCTTGGTATGACACGATGATCTGGATGAAGGGCTCCGAGCAATCTGATTCGGTTGCGGAGTGGATCAACTACGTCTACGACCCCGCAAATGCCGCAAAGATCGCCGCTGAAGTGGGATACATCTCGCCAGTTGAAGGCGTGCGTGACGAACTCGTGAAGATGGGTGGAGATGCCGCGATGATGGCTGAAAGCCCAATCTTGTTCCCGGGCGAAGACGAAAAGAAGCGCTTGCGGACTTTTGCGTCATTGTCGGAAGAAGAAGAAGCGAAGTTTGACGAGGCGTTCGCCAAAATTACCGGCGCATAGGGCTTGATAACCGAATGAACTTGGTGGTTGACCGACGCACGCGGCTGGCAAAGTTTTTTGACCGTGCCGAATTCGTCGGCCTTGGCACCATGTTGCTTTTGGCCCTCGGCATTGTGGCCGTGGGTGCCGGTTGGGTTAACGGTGATGCCGCGCGGGTGGTGATCATCGCCCTCGTGGTGGTGTTGATCGGCATCATCGCAATGGCGGTGATGGGAAACGGGGAAGTGCGACGCAAACTTGCGCCGTATGGCCTTTTGAAGCCGGGCATTTTGTGGTTGGCACTGTTTTTCTTGGCGCCGGTCTGGTCATTGTTCGTGATGTCTTTGTCAGCCAAGGAAAGCCGCTTTGACTTTTGGCCCGACTTTTCTTGGCATTGGGACAACTACCGAACCGCGCTGACTGAATTCCGGCCGCAATTCATTCGCAGCTTCAGCTACGCCGGCATCGCCACACTGCTAACGCTGATTATCGGATTCCCGCTGGCGTATGTGATCGCGTTTCGCGGCGGCCGCTACAAAACCATCCTGCTTGGTTTGGTGGTGGTGCCGTTTTTCACCTCTTACCTGATTCGTACTCTGGCTTGGCAAAACCTGCTCGCGGATTCTGGTCCGATTGTTTCGATCATCGATGATCTGCGCCTCACTGGAGTGTTCGAGTCGTTGAACATCATGGATAACGGGAAGTTGATGAACACCCCCGCCGCAGTGATTGGTGGATTGACCTATAACTTTCTTCCATTCATGGTGCTTCCCATTTACGTGAGCATGGAAAAAATTGATGTGCGACTCCTCGATGCTGCTCATGACCTCTACTCAACTGGGCGTCGGGCTTTTCGCAAGGTGGTGCTGCCGTTGACCTTTCCCGGAATCTTTGCGGGCACGCTGTTGACCTTCATCCCCGCCGCTGGCGACTTCATCAATGCCGCCTTGCTTGGTTCTCCGAACACAACGATGATCGGTAACTCAATCCAAGATCAGTTCATTCGACAGAACAACTGGCCGGTGGCTGGCGCAATGTCTCTCGTGTTGATGGCGATCATCACCGTTGCAGTAATGATTTACACCAAGTTCCTCGGCACTGAGGATCTCGTATGAGCAGGTTCGGCAAGGGAGCAGTCAAGTCGCGTCGTGCGCGGTTTGGATCACTGGCATTGAATGCCTATGCCGGTCTCGCGTTGTTCTATATCTTTTTGCCGATTTTCGTGGTTGTGCTGTTTTCCTTCAACAAACCGAACGGAAAGTACAACATCCGTTGGCAGCGTTTCACGCTTGACAACTGGGCGAATCCCTTCGCCGAAAAAGCACTCACGGAAGCGTTACTAGTCAGTTTGCGCATAGCCGTTGCCTCCACGCTGATCGCAACTGTGCTCGGTGCGCTGATGGCGATCTCATTGAGCAAGTACAAATTCCGTGGCGGCACCGTAGTTGATTTGTTCCTCGTACTGCCGTTGACATCGCCAGAAGTAGTCCTGGGTTCGTCACTTGCCACACTGTTCATCAATAACGATGTTGATTTTGGTTATCCCACAGTGATCATCGCTCATGTGATGTTCCAGATTTCATTCGTGGCCCTCACAGTGCGAGCGAGAATACGAGGTTTCGACTGGACCCTCGAGCAAGCAGCGATGGATCTGGGTGCTTCGCCACTAACTGCATTTCGCAAAGTGACCCTGCCATTAATTGCGCCCGGCATCGCCGCAGCCGCGATGTTGTCATTTGCGCTCTCAATTGATGACTTCATCATCACTTATTTCAATGCTGGCTCGCTGCTCACATTTCCGCTTCAGATTTTTGGTGAACAACAACGCAAGATTCCGCCCCAAATCAACGTGTTGGCAACAATGATCTTGATTGTGAGCGTTTCACTACTGGTGATTGGAACTTTGGCCGGTAACCGCCGTCGCCGTCGGCTAGAGGCTTAGTTTTTCGTCCCTTTTCATCCGGGCCAGGCATTGGTGGTGCTTTTGGTGAGCCACTAACGTGAAATCGCCCCGTAAGGGCGTTTAGCTCAGTTGGTTAGAGCGCCACGTTCACACCGTGGAGGTCATGGGTTCGAGTCCCGTATCGCCCACAAGTCAGTCTTTGGGTGCCCATGGGCGGTACTTTCTAAGTGATGAGTCGTCACTGTGAGCGCCCAGGCTGCAGCAACCCTGCCAGTGTTCTGTATGGCATTGTGCTCGGTGAGCAGCTGGTGTGGCTCGAAGCCGGCGACGTCGATGGCCCTCATGACTCAGGAGTGTTGTGCAAGCGCCATGCTGATGCACTCGTGGTACCAAGAGGCTGGTTTGTAGATGATCGCCGCCAGCCGATTCCAAAGCTCTTCCGTGATCCGATTGGGGACGAGCCGACCCAACGCGTAAAGCCGAATCCCGCTCCGCGACGCAAGGTGGTCGAGCCCGAGGTGCCGAGTTTGTTTGATGCACCGATCGATCCAGAGGAGCCCGAGGCGGACCTTCCTCAGCCTGCACTGGAGATGTCCGTAGTAACTGACTCCGACACTGTTGACGCCACAGGCGAGATCATCTGGGTCGAGCCCGATGAAGATGTGAATGAGTACTCATATGAGCCACTAGAAGACGAAGAGCTTGGCTTGTCCGTGGACGATTCAAAAGCGCATCCGTGGGTGCCGGAGTTGGAAAAAGATGGCGACTTCACGAAGATGTTGTCATCAAGCAACAAGCTTCTGGGCCGCGCATTTAACGTGCGTGATGACACTGAGGGATTTGAGTTTGACCAACCGGAGTCGTAGCCCTCAATTCAGGCCTTGAGATGACGATGAGAACTGAACTCTCCGTTGATGTAAACGCATCACAAGAACGTGTGTTTGATTACCTCTGCGATCTCGGCAATTTTCGCGAGTTGATTCCGATCATTCACGCCATTGATCCTTCAATTGAGCAGGGTGAACGTGTTTGGGAAGTGGAGCTACGGGCAAAAGTGGGACCCTTTGCGCGGTCAAAACGTTTGCGAATGGTGCGGTCCCAATGTGAGCCATACTCAAGTGTCGTTTTCATTCGGGCCGAGTCTGACCAGCGTGATCATGCGCCGTGGGTACTGTCAGTCGTTGTGTTACCAGGAAGTGTCGGCGCAAAGGTGACGATCAAACTGGAATACGGGGGACGCCTCTGGACCGCAGGTGTACTGGAACGCATTTTGCATGAAAACATTGATGAGGGCACGCGCCGACTCCAGCAGCACTTCGCCTGAGAACTACTCGCAGTAGGCGACCAAGCGACCGTTGTTGCGTCGCTCAAGTGTGAAAGGCATGTTGAAGCACTCACTCAAGGAAGCGGATGTCAATGCCGCATCAATGGGTCCCTTCGCAACCACTTTTCCGAGTCGTAGCAGTAGTGCATGTGTTGCCGTTCGGGGGATTTCTTCAACATGATGAGTGACGATGACACTGGCTGCATCGGTGGTGGCGCGTGAGAAATGCTCTAGCGATGCGACCAATTCTTCGCGTCCTCGCAGGTCGAGTCGCGAAGTGGGCTCATCGAGGAGTACCAGAGCAGGATCATTCATCAGCGTTCTAGCCAGTAGCACTCGCTGGCGTTCACCGGATGACAAAGTTCCCCAGGGTCGTTCTGTAGCCCAATCCACACCCATTTTGCTGAGACATTCTTGGGCTTTATTGCGGTCTGTTTCTGAGTATTCGTGCCACCAGGGTTCGAGCGCTGCATATTTGGCGGTGATGACTACTTCGCGGGCGGTAAGTGCGGGGCGCAGTTGGTCGGCGAATGCCGCTGCCATGTATCCAATCCGACTTCGAAGTTTGCGAATGTCTGCAGTGCCGAGCACTGTGCCGAGAACTTCAACTTCGCCGAGCGACGGGTGCAGATACAACGCTGCAACCTGCAGCAGGGTTGACTTACCGCAACCGTTTTCACCGATTACTACCCACTGCTCGTTGGAATTCACTTGCCAGGTCAGTGCGTCAAGGACACGCCGCTCGGAATACCAATGTGAGACTTCCGAGAGCCGCAGGATTGCTGACATGTCAGCTGCTCAATTGACCCGCTGCAAGTTGACCACAAGCAGCGTCAATGTCGGTACCGCGGTTGCGTCTGATGGTCGCGTTGACACCAAATGATTCGAGTTCCGCGCAGAATTCACGGATCCGCCCCATTGGTGATGCGTCGGTTGGCCAACCCGGTGTTGGATTCAATGGGATCAGATTGACATGGGGCGCAAGACTCAATTGATTGCAGATTGCAGCGAGCTCGCGAGCGTCGCTACTGCGGTCATTGGTGCCTTTAATCATCGCCCACTCAAAACTGATGCGGCGGTTCTTGACGGTCAGATATTCGTTGCAAGCATCGACGAGTTGGTCAATCGGGTAGCGCTTGTTGATCGGGACCAGTTCGTCGCGGAGTTGGTCATTTGCCGCATGCAGAGATATTGCGAGATTCACTGGCAGCGACCAGTCCTTTAGTTGTTTGATTCCAGGAACTATGCCAACTGTGCTGATTGTGATGTGACGAGCAGAAAGGCCCATGTCGTCGTGCAGTCGGTCCACTGATTCATGTACGGCGGGTTCATTGGCGAGTGGCTCACCCATACCCATGTACACGACATTGCTTACACGCCGATCACGATCCAGTGCGTAGCGAGATGCACGAGCAATTTGTTCGAGAATTTCCCCCGACGTGAGCTGACGATTAAAACCGGCTTGCCCTGTAGCGCAGAAGGTGCAGCCCATGGCACAGCCAGCTTGGGTGCTAACGCACACAGTTGCGCGGTCGGTATAGAACATGAGAACTGTTTCAATCAGGTTGCCACCGTTTTTCAAGCGCCATAAAAACTTGACCGTATCGCCATTGTCCGCGCTGCTCTTTGTGACAAGTTCAAGCGCCACAGGAAACGTGTTTGCAAACTTCTCCCGAAGATTCTTTGGCAATGTTGTAATCGCTTCAGGAAGCAGAAACTGTTCATAAAGTGCAGTCCATACCTGTTTTTGTCGATAAGACGGCTCGCCTTCGAGAGCGTCGTTTATGGCTGCGCGAGATGCGTCGTAGAGCGAAGTCGGTGCCAGTAATTCAATGGAGCGGCGATTCATGAGTGGACTCAACGCTAAGTCAGAAATCGCCTACGAAGGCGACATCAGTCCGATGCACCTCGAAACCAAGTTTTCTGTACATCTTCATAGCCGCGTGGTTGTCAGCATCAACATAAAGCATCCCCACATCGACACCGCGTGAAGCAATGCTCTGCAGCCCAGCGATGGTTAGCGCTGTCCCAAGCCCTGCGCCAGCGGTTGTTGGGTCGATGCCAATCACATAAATCTCACCCATGACTGGATCGGTGTCGTGATGAATTTTCGTCCAACAAAATCCAGTCATCTTGTGGTCGGTTTCCAAGATTCGAAAGCCGGTTGGATCAAACCATGCCTGCTTCATTCGCGAGTCAAGAACTGATTGATCCCAGCCGCCCTGCTCTGGATGCGTGGAAAACGCCGCGTTGTTCAGAGCTAGCCACTCAGCGTCATCCTTGCCGGGAACAAAATCACGAGTTTCCACATGCCGTGCTGAATTGATGATCGCATCAGACAATGGAAGATGGCAGCGCAGTTGTAGAAGGCGACGGCCGGGTTTGAAGCCAGCCGAAGTTGCAATGTCATATTGAATTGCCGTTGGTTCAAAGACCCACCAATGGGTGCGCCCACCGCCTTCTTCGGCGATGACCTTCGTCGCGGCATGGAGCATTTCTGGGCCGATGATGGTCATGTCGTATCGATGGTGCGGATGCACGACAAGTTCAATTGCCCAAGACGATGACCCTTTAGAAACTTGGCAGTACGCAACTGGGTGTTCGTGCCCCTGTTCCATAGCGAGCAGCCCTGCAAATCCCGGACGCCCACCCTCGGCGAGGTCGAGCCACAGGTGGTCGCTCATGGGCCGATGGCCGTCGGCGCGTTCAGCGTCAGCGATGAGTTCTTTGGCCACTGCGATCTCAGCGGCGCCCATGTGTCGCTTGATCTCCAACCTGTGCACATACCGAGGGTACTTGCGCGACCTACGGGTAGCCTCGCCACGTGGGAAAGCCGAGATCACCAAAGGGCAGGGCTGTTGAGGTCGCTAGTCGTTTAGCAGGCGAGTATCCGGGTGCCGAATGTGAACTGACTCATCGCAACCCTTTTGAATTGCTGGCCGCGACCATCCTTTCTGCTCAGTGCACTGACGCGCGGGTGAACATGGTGACGCCCAATCTCTTTGCGCGCTATCCAACACCACAGGATCTCGCCAACGCCGACATCTCTGAATTGGAAGGCATTATTCGTTCAACAGGCTTCTATCAGTCCAAAGCCAAGAATTTGATTGGCATGGCAACCAAGCTGGTGCATCAATTTGGTGGGGAAGTGCCGCGTGACTTGGATGACCTCACACAATTGGCTGGCGTGGGGCGAAAGACCGGCAATGTGGTTCGCAGTGTCGCATTCAATCTTCCTGGGCTGCCCGTAGACACCCACGTCGGGCGTTTGTCGCGGCGGCTGGGCCTCACTACGGCCGAGGACCCCGTCAAGGTCGAGCATGAGCTCGGCAAATTCTTGCCCCCTGAGGAATGGGGGCATTTCAGCCTGCGCTTGATTCTTCACGGCCGCCGGGTTTGCGATGCCCGCAAGCCGCGTTGCGGTGACTGTCTGCTTGCGGACATATGCCCTTCGTCCCGATAAAGTAACTTCACCAATTCGGTGCACGTCACTGATTGATGGCGACATTGGGATCCGCCGCCTGATGTCGCGCCAACAGCCCCCATCTTTGATGCGGGGCTGTTGTGCTTTATGGGCAAGACTTCTGTGCATGTCGTATGCCACTTCTGAACTCGCCGCAGTAGCGGAAGCAACACAACGGTGTCTGGACCGAGTGGCTGCGATTGCAACTGGTGACACCAAGCTTCGCGAAGATGTGCAAGCTGCCGTTTATGAAGCCGAGCGTGGATTATTGAATGCACATCGTCTTGTTCTGCGAGCTGCAAAGGCATCGGCACTCGCTGATAAATAAGGAACCTCTGTTAATCGCCCGTTTTGGCGTTCGGGGCGAAAGTAGTTTGTAGTGGTGGCACGGCTTCCGATTCGCGATGATCTGCAAAAGATGGAGGGCTACCACTCTGCACAAGTGACCGTGCCCGTGCGTCTCAATACGAACGAATCGCCTTACCCGCCGCCGGACGAGTTCACCACTGAACTGGCTAGGCGAATTGCCGACATCGCCTGGAATCGCTATCCCGACCGCACGGCCTCAGCTCTGCGTGCAGCGATAGCTCGTTCACATGGAGTTGGCGTTGACCAGGTGTTTGCAGGCAACGGTTCAAATGAAATTTTGCAGACACTCTTGCTTGCTTATGCCGGCGCAGGCCGCAAGGTTCTGACCTTTGAACCCACGTACCAGTTGCATGCACACATTGCCCGCATCACAGGAGCAGAAGTTGTGAGTGCGCCAAGGGGAGCAGATTTCAGAATTGACCAATCAAAACTGGCCGAAGTTTTTTCTACATATTCACCAGATGTCACTTTTGTTTGTTCTCCCAACAACCCAACTGGCGTTGTTGAAGATGAAGAAACTGTTCGTGCAATTATCGAGACAGCACCAGGCTTGGTCATTGTCGATGAGGCGTACGCGCAGTTTGCGTCGTGGAGCGCTATCGATCTGGTTGACGAATCTCGTGCGCTAGTTGTAACCCGCACCTATTCCAAAACTTGGTCAATGGCTGCAGCGCGTCTCGGTTATCTCGTTGGACCCAAATGGTTGGTTGAAGAAATAGATGCTGTTGTGTTGCCGTATCACCTCGATGCGGCCAAGCAAATTGCCGGAGCGCTCGCGCTGGAATTCACCAATGACATGAACTCCCGGGTCCGTGAAATAGTCGCGTCACGCGATCAGATTGAGTCCGCTTTTTCTACTTTGCCGGTTGATTTCTGGCCAAGTGGCGCCAATTTCATCCTGTTTCGTCCTCGCAGCATGGACGGACGCAAGGTGTGGTCAGAATTGGTGGAAAAAGGTGTGTTGATCAGGGATTGCAGCTCCTGGCCGGGCCTCACCAACTGTCTGCGAGTGACAATTGGTACCCCCGAGGAGAACGATTTGTTCCTAAAGTCGTTGTCGGAGGTGCTTTCAAAATGACCCGTCAAGCTGAGCGCAAGCGCTCAACCAAAGAGACACAAGTTGAAGTCTCCATTGACCTCGATGGTCAAGGCACCACGGCTATTTCGACTGGCATACCGTTCTACGACCACATGCTTGACCAACTCGGCAAGCACGGTGGCTTCAATCTCAAGGTGCAAGCCAAGGGCGATCTTGAAATTGATACGCATCACACGGTTGAAGATGTTGCGATCACACTCGGCGAAGCATTCGCTGAGGCTCTTGGGGGCAAAGTGGGTGTGCGCCGTTTTGCCAGTGGTCTTTTCCCGCTCGATGAATCTTTGGTTGAAATCGCACTTGATCTCAGCGGTCGAGCCTTCGTGCATTGGGAAGTTGAAATGCCCGAGTGTCTGCCCCTTGGAGATCCCGCATTTGATCCACAACTCGCTGAGCACGCGATCTCTTCGTTTGCCAATGCTGCAGGCATCACATTGCATGTGACTCTGCGACGGGGCAAAAACGTTCACCACATCATCGAAGCGTCATTCAAAGGTTTGGCGAGGTGCCTCCGGGACGCTGTGAAAATTGAATCGGATGCTCTTCCTTCCACGAAGGGAAAGCTCTGAGCGATTCACCCCTGCTTGCAGTTCTTGACTACGGCATCGGCAATCTCGCGTCAGCACAAAAGGCGCTCGCACGTGTCGGCGCTAACGCAGTCCTGACCCGTGACCCTGTTGTTGTGCGTGATGCCGCTGGGGTAGTTCTACCTGGTGTTGGAGCTTTTGGTGCTTGCATGACCGCACTGCGCGAAGCGGGTCTTGAAGAGTCAGTTCATGATTCTGTGAACTCCAATAAACCCTTTCTTGGAATTTGCGTGGGCATGCAAATGCTGTTTGATGCCAGCGATGAAGACGAATCCGCAGTGGGTCTCGGCGTCATACCTGGGCGTGTGGAGTGGATTCCCGTTGGTGTGAAGAGACCCCAGATGCAATGGAACATCCTTGACATTCGACGACCCGACCCAATGTTTGAGACCCTGCCAAGTCAAACCTGGGTCTATTTCGTGCATTCATTGCACGGTGTGCCTGCCGATTCCGACCAAGTGGCGGCCACATGTGAATACGGCTCCACTATCAATGCCGCTTTCCGTAAAGGAAATGTCTTTGCAACACAGTTCCATCCTGAAAAGAGTGGTGAGGTTGGGCTTCGACTCTTGCGAAATTTCGCCCGCATTGCAGCAGGGATAGCTTCATGAAGCCGCTGTTGTATCCAGCAATTGACTTAAGAGATGGCAAAGTTGTCCGCCTAACGCAGGGCGACTACACGCAAGAGAAGGTCTATGGCGAGGACCCCGTGCAAGTAGCGAGTGATTTTGCCGCAGCAGGAGCCAAATGGATACATGTGGTCGATCTGGACGCTGCGCGGGGTGGCGGCCCAATCAATCGATCCACAATCGGCAACATTGTGAAAGCAGTGGGTGAATCAGTGCGTATTCAAACTGGTGGTGGGGTGCGCACACAGGATGACGCCCGCGAACTGCGAGACCACGGTGTGTCACGCGTAGTGATGGGTTCAGCGGCAGTCAAGAATCCACAGTTGGTAGAAAAGGTCGCAGATGTTGTCGATGTGGCGGTGGGGCTTGATCATCGTGGGGGAATGATTGCCGTTGAGGGTTGGACCCAATCAAGTGACCTCACACTGGTTGATGCGCTGGCGATGTATCCGGCTGCGAAAGCCTTTGTGATCACTGACATCGCTCGCGACGGCATGCTTTCCGGCCCGGACCTAGAGGGTCTTGCAGCAGCCGTTTCACAGACATCCACTCCAGTAATTGCCAGTGGTGGAGTCTCTTCAATCCAAGACATCGTTGATCTCGCCCAGATAAGTGGACTCGGTGGAGTCATCACGGGTCGGGCTATCTATGAAGGTCGATTCAGTGTGGTTGAAGCATTGAGGGCCCTCGCATGATCACCGCTCGTGTGATTCCCTGTTTGGACGTAACCGACGGTCGCGTCGTTAAAGGCGTCAATTTCGTTTCATTGCGAGATGCAGGCGATCCAGTTGAACTCGCTGCAACTTATGACGCGGCTGGTGCTGATGAGCTGGTTTTTTTGGATATCACCGCATCATCTGACAATCGAAACACGATGGTGGATGTGGTGCGCCGAACCGCGGAAGAGGTTTTCATTCCATTCACAGTTGGTGGTGGTATTCGTTCGGTGGAAAACGCGCGCACAATGTTGCGGGCAGGCGCGGACAAAGTGAGTGTGAACACCTCTGCGGTTGAGCGGCCCACCTTGATCAGTGACATTGCGTATGAGTTCGGGAACCAGTGTGTGGTCGTTGCAATTGACGCCAAGCGGCGAGTGAATGGCGGGTGGGAAGTATTCCTTCACGGAGGCCGAACCCCAACAGGAATTGATGCATTGTCGTGGGCGGAAGACGCCGTGGCACACGGCGCAGGCGAGATACTTCTCACATCCATGGATCGTGACGGCACGAAAGACGGGTTTGATATTGAACTTACGCGTGCCATCAGCGACGCCGTTTCGGTGCCGGTAATTGCTAGTGGTGGTGTTGGCAATCTGGATCACCTGGTTGAAGGTGTGCTCGAAGGTCATGCATCAGCGGTGTTGGCGGCATCAATTTTTCACTTCGGTGAATATTCGATTGCGCAGGCGAAATTAGCAATGGATGCAGCGGGCATTCCGGTGCGCCCGGTTTTCTAGAACACGTAATTCCCGTTACCGTTAGGGCGTGCCAAAAAAGACTGAGACTCCGGAAGACAAGATTCCGATCAAGATGCTGAATGATCGACTTCTGGTAAAGACCCCTCAGAGTGAAGGTGAGCGTCGCTCTTCGGGTGGCATTCTCATCCCGGCTACAGCCCAGATTTCCAAACGTCTTGTTTGGGCTGAAGTTGTTGCCTTGGGGCAAAACGTAAGGGCTGCAGAAATTGGGGACCGAGTTTTGTTCAGCCCTGAGGACCGATACGAGGTTGAGGTGCAGGGGCAGGACTTCATCATGCTGCGTGAGCGCGACATCCACGCGGTTGCTGCTGAACGGATCGAAACGGGTACGGGTCTTTACCTTTAGTCGGCGTACGCTTGAACGCATGCCGGCTTCCGAAAATGCTGACAATCGTGGACGCGTGATAATTGCAACGCCCGAACAGCTGGCCACCGTTAAGTACAACTCAGATGGATTGGTGCCAGTTGTAACTCAGGATGTGAACACCAAGCAGGTGTTGATGATGGCTTGGATGAACGCAGAATCGTTGCGGATGACCCTTGCGGAAGGGCGCATGGTTTATTGGAGCCGCAGCCGCCAGGAATTGTGGCGCAAAGGTGACACGAGCGGAGATCGTCAGTTCGTTCGCCAAGGTTTCTATGACTGTGATGGTGACACTTTGCTGTTTCTTGTTGATCAAGAAGGCAAAGGTGCTTGTCACACCGGGGAAGTTTCTTGCTTCTACCGATCGTTCGGGAGCGAGTAGTGATGCCTCAGTTCGAAGTGCGACCTTCGCTCCAAGAATTCAAAGAGATGGCAAAAACCCATACTGTGATTCCGGTGTGGGTGGAGTTGCTCGCCGATCTTGAAACTCCGGTCGCTGCCTATCTCAAGCTTGTCGGAGATGAACGCGGTTTCTTGCTGGAATCCGTTGAACACGGTGAGCGTTGGAGTCGTTACTCATTCGTTGGTTGGAACTCGCGTGCAACGCTTGTTTCCCGCGATGGAAAAATTGACGTGGAGGGCCAACTTCCAGCGGAGGTTCCCACTGATCAGGGAATGCTCGCCGCAGTTGAGGAGCTAGCGCGTCTCTACACATCGCCGTATCTTCCCGAGTTGCCGCCACTACAAGGCGGTGTGATGGGTTATCTCGGATATGACATCGTGCGTGAAATAGAGCATCTTCCGAATGTTCCAAATGATGACCGAGGGCTGCCCGACTCAGTTATGGCAGTCATCGGATCGCTCGCCGCATTTGATCACTGGCGTCAGCGTGTCTACATGATTGAGAGCGTGCCCTTGCTGGGCATAGATGATCTTGATACCGCCTATAAGCGAGCAACCGAGATGGCGATGGCAAATGCAGCTCGCTTGTCGCAGCCGCTTGAGTACACGCCCGTTGAGCCACCACGTGCTGAAGATGTCTTGCCAGAAGCGCGCTCGTCAATGCCGGGAGGAAGTTTTCAGCAAGCTGTGGAAGTTGCCAAGGAATACATCAGAGCTGGTGACATCTTTCAGGTCGTGTTGTCGCAGCGCTTTGATGTTGCAATCGATGCGAATTCATTTGATGTCTACCGTGTGCTGCGCCAAGTAAATCCCAGCCCTTACATGTATTACCTCCATCATGAACAAGTCACGATTGTTGGTTCTTCCCCTGAGCCGATGGTGCAACTGCTTCACGGCAAGGTGATTTCGCGCCCTATTGCGGGCACCCGCAAGCGGGGACGAGACGACGAGCACGATCGCAAACTGGCGGGAGAGTTGCGCGAGAACCCTAAAGAAGTGGCAGAGCACATCATGTTGGTAGACCTCGCGCGAAACGATGTCGGTCGTGTAGCGAAGTTTGGCTCAATACATGTAGATGAACTCATGACCCTTGAGCGTTACAGCCACGTGATGCATCTCACCTCACAAGTATCAGGCGATCTCCTTGATGGGCTCGGCCCAGTTGATGTCTTGCGCGCAACGCTGCCCGCAGGAACCGTTAGCGGAGCGCCGAAAGTGCGAGCGATGGAGATCATCGACGAGTTGGAGCCCGTGAAACGTGGGCCTTATGCAGGCGTCGTTGGCTACATCGACTGGAGTGGAAACCTTGACACGGCGATTGCCATTCGCACAATGTTCGTGGGCCCATCTGGCGCATCATTGCAAGCAGGGGCGGGGATTGTGGCTGACTCAATCGCCGAAGAAGAAGACTTGGAGTGCGCTAATAAAGCACGAGGGCTCCTAGTGGCACTGCCTGCAGCAGAACGCATGTCGCGTAATCGTGAGGCAAGCGGCCGCCGGGCATGAGCGCTGTTGCATTTGTAACCACCCGCGATGTGGTCACGGTTGAGGGTGCTGATGCGCATTCGTATCTGCAGTCACAACTCAGCCAGGACATCTCGTCAATCGGCGGTTTGAAGTGTCAAGCCGCACTGCTGCTTGACCCATCGGGGCGCGTCGATGCACTTGTACGAGTTACATATCTGGGACTCAACAAGTTCGAAGTCGATATTGATCCTGGATCGGGAGAATTACTTCTTACCAGACTCAAGCGTTTCAAAATCCGTGTGAATGCAGAACTTGGCCTGCAGAGCGTTCCAGTTGTCGCTATCCGCGGTGCAGGAGCGATGCCCTATATCGATCCAACACATCCTGCATCGCGACCAGCGTGGTGGATGAATGGCAAGGCGGTCGATATCTTCACCTCTGAAGCGCCCGTTGATTTGCCACACGTAACCGCCGACGAATACGACGCTCTGCGAATCGCCTCTGGATGGCCTTCTATGGGAAAGGAAATTACGGGCAAGGAACTGGCCGCTGAACTTGGTGTGGTCGACATCGCAGTGAACTTCGGCAAGGGCTGCTACCCAGGGCAAGAACTCGTTGAACGCATGGATTCGCGCCAAGCAACAAGCCCACGGACATTGTGTCGGCTCCCCGCCAATGCAGCGTTCAATGATGCTGTAGAGATCACCTCATCCAGTGCAGAGTTCGCCCTTGCTTTTGTCAAAAGAAGTGCAGATCGCAATGCACTCAATGCCACGCCCGTTGGCCCACAGCTGGCTTAGATACGGCGCTGTTCTAGTTCGCGCAAAAATGCGGACTGGACTTCGTTGCCGCGCGCCATTTGAGCGATTGCGGGAAGTTCCAGCAGCATGTGCTTGAGCGCATGCAAATCGTGACACTCATGAATGGCACGTTCAATCCATTGCATTGCCCCGTGTTGATTACCAGACTGCGCGAGACCCTCTGCGATTGCCAGCGCATATTGCGGATGGGGATACTGACGGTAATTGCTAAGGGCCCAATTCACTGCCGCATCTGGTGCTCCCGAAGCGAGATATGCAACTGCTATTTGCATCACCGCTTCGGTATTGGTGGCTTCGATCTGGTGTGCAACCTCAGCGATTTTTACCCGTGCTTCGCCAGGGGCTGTGACCTGCACGGTGCGACCGGTTCGGAGTTGGATGAACACCAACAGCACTAAGAACGGCAGGAACTGCCGCCCATTGTCGGTGAATGAGCAGAGGGCCGTGGCACCAAGTGTCAGCGCAAGACTGAGCCGCATCGCAATGATGTATCCACGCTCACCAACTAGTGCTTCCAGAATTCCGGCCAGCACAAGACCGCCGTCAAGCGGGATGGCAGGGAAGAGATTGATCACAGCAAGGGCAACTCCCGCCCACCAGATCGCAGTTGCGGCATCAGATGAAACAATGTCCGCACGTGATATGGGGGACACTCCCATTGCAGCTAGGACCACGATCCCCAATACGAATTGTGTCGCGGGGCCCGCGATGGCGATCGCTACGCGCTCCATGGCCTTCAGTGGGCGTGGGGGAATAAATGAGGCGTATCCGGCCAAGAAATCGAGCGATATTCGAGCAGTGCAGCCGAATGCGCGCGCACAGAATGCGTGACCGAGTTCATGAACAAGCGTGAACACAGCCAGTGCCCCAGCAGTCCACAGGCCGAGCGTGCCGCCGTAGAGTGCAA
This sequence comes from uncultured Bifidobacterium sp., assembly GCA_964638795.1. Taxonomy (GTDB): domain Bacteria; phylum Actinomycetota; class Acidimicrobiia; order Acidimicrobiales; family Ilumatobacteraceae; genus CAIYHK01. The sequence continues at coordinate 21,144 of CAZXAX010000031.1, forward strand.
CGACTAGCAGTAAAAACATGAGAAAACCTGGCCGGATCATCACCGGAAACCCAAAGAGGCGTAGGGCACGCTGGTTATCCATGAATCCTTGATCTTAAGGCGGAAGTCCTAGGATTTACCCCCGTGCCTTACGTATATGCCTTTGATCACAAACATCGTCGTCCCCCAATGGAGCTCAAGGATCTCTTGGGAGGCAAAGGAGCCAACCTCGCTGAGATGATCAGCGTGCTCAAATTGCCGGTACCACACGGGTTCACGATCTCAACCGATGCTTGCCGTGCGTATATGCACGGTGGCTGGCCAAAGACTCTTGATCAGGAAATCAAAACCCAAGTCGCCTCGCTTGAAAAAAAGATGAAGCGCAAGCTCGGCGATCCAAAGGATCCACTGCTGGTGTCGGTTCGTTCAGGCGCGAAGTTCTCAATGCCAGGCATGATGGATACCGTTTTGAACCTGGGGCTGAATGACAAGAGTGTTGCTGGACTCGCCACCACTTATAAAGACGAGCGTTTTGCCTATGACTCCTACCGTCGATTCATCTCGATGTACGGGCGCATTGTTCTCGGTCTTGAAGCACACGTGTTTGACCACGAACTCGAAGCGCTCAAAGAGCGGCTCGGAGCCAAGACCGACGCTGACATTCCTGCCAACGAGCTAAAGGCACTTTGTGAGGTGTACAAGAAAGCAGTTCAGGCTCATACTGGCAAGCCATTCCCACAAGATCCAATGAAGCAACTCCGCGGAGCTGTTGAGGCTGTGTTCAAGTCATGGAATGGTCCTCGCGCTATCGCTTATCGAGTTCGCGAAAAGATCAGCCACGAACTCGGAACTGCTGTGAACGTGCAGGCGATGGTGTTTGGAAACCGTGATGACAACTCAGGCACGGGAGTTGGTTTCACACGTAACGCTGCAACGGGTGAGAACAAGCCATACGGTGACTTCCTTGTGAACGCCCAAGGTGAGGATGTTGTTGCGGGAATCCGCAACACCGAGGATCTCAACGCGTTGAAGAAAAAGTTCCCAGCAATTCATGCCGAGCTGCTGAAGATTTTCGCGCGCCTTGAGAAGCACTACAAGGACATGTGTGACACAGAGTTCACAATTGAGCAGGGCAAGCTGTGGATGCTGCAGACCCGAGTGGGTAAGCGCACAGGTGCTGCAGCCTTGAAGATGGCTGTAGACATGGTTAAGGGATCAGGTTCTGGAAAGACAGCTTGGAAGATTTCGCAAAAAGAAGCCTTGATGCGTCTTTCTGCCGATCATCTTGACCAGGTCTTGCATCCGCAGTTCGCCGGCAAGGGCAAGGCTCTCGCGAAAGGTCTTGCCGCATCGCCAGGTGCCGCTGTTGGTCGTGTTTATTTCACGGCCGATGATGCCGTATCAGCAGTTGAGCGCAAAGAAGACGTGATCTTGGTGCGCAATGAGACGAGCCCCGAAGATGTGCACGGCATGATGGTTGCGAAAGGCATTCTCACATCGCGTGGTGGGCTGGTATCGCACGCCGCGGTCGTGGCTCGCGGTTGGGGCACGCCAGCGGTCGTGGGTGCCGAGGCAGTGAAGATTTCTGGCACTCAATTCGAAGTCAATGGCACCGTGGTAAAAGAAGGCGATTGGATTTCGCTTGACGGCACTACCGGTGAAGTCATCGTCGGCAAGATGGAGCTCTCCGCATCAAAGCCACCAAAGGAATTCAACACTGTGTTGAAGTGGGCAGACGAGGTCCGCAAAGGGAAGCTTGCCGTGCGCGCAAATGCCGACACTGGCGAAGATGCAACCAAGGCACGTGAACTCGGAGCAGAAGGAATCGGCCTGTGTCGTACCGAGCACATGTTCCTTGCACCCGATCGTTTGCCCGTGGTGCGACGCATGATTCTTGCCGACACGCCAGATGAAGAAGCAAAGGCTCTCGAAGAGTTGCGCAAGGTGCAAAAAGAAGACTTCATTGACATCTTGAAAGCGATGTCTGGGCT
>CAZXAX010000032.1:0-16775 GCA_964638795.1 uncultured Bifidobacterium sp.
TTCATGCTTCCTCCGCTGGCATTACCCAGATCAGGTTTTCGGGTCGGTGGTTGTCGCCACCCTCTCAGCCCGCGATTACGAGCTCCCCGGTTAAAAACCAATGCTATCGCCAGATGCCAAACTGCGACCTGTCAATCGGACTGAGGCGCGGTTAGCCTTAAGGGCGTGAGTCCACTTTCTCCATTCGCCGCTGCGACCGACAGCACAAACCAGATCATCGAGATCACCGAGCTTGCACACGGAAAACTTGTTGCACTTCGTGATGAGGAGCCAGATTCTGCGGATCTTGGGCTCAGGCTCGAGATCATCTCTGGGCCCGGTGAACCGTTTCGATATGACTTGGCTTTTGAAACCGTGACTAAAGCTGCGCTCAATGAAGAAGTGCGGACCATCAACGGCTTAAAGATCATTCTGCCGATCAAGGACATCGAATTGCTGAGTGGCTCCACACTCGACTTCGCTGATTCGTCTGGCTTTGTGATGCGCAACCCAAACAAGCCAGCACCCCTCGAAGTCAACATTGAAGGGCTAGTGAAGGGCGATGAGCTCTCAGCGGCAGTTGAAGCAGTGATCGCAGTTGATGTGAATCCGATGCTGGCAGCACACGGCGGGTATGTCACTTACGTCGGACACAACGGTGAAGGTGTGGTATTCACCTCAATGGGTGGCGGCTGTCAAGGATGCGCGATGAGCAAGATGACCATGATGGGTGGTGTCGAAGCCAAGATTGTTGAGATGGTGCCCGAAGTCGAAAAAGTGGTCGACGTGACAGACCACGCAAGTGGCACCAATCCTTACCTGACCTGATTGCACGTGATGGGCAACTTGGGCACCTAAGTTGTTCTCATGAGTGAACTTCCCCCGCCAACTTGGCCCTACCAGCCCACATTTGGACTGCGCAGGGTTGCGGGTGTTGGCACGGCATTGAGTGTGATGATGTTCATTGCCGCAGGCTTTGCCGCGTTGGCAGCATTCGCACGATTTAATCGTTATTCGGTCGTGCAAGATGTGATCGATGGAAAAGTTGATTCATTCTCAAGCACGGTTGCTGATGCTGACGACATGGTTGCAACTTTCGCAGGGTTTCTTGGGTTTACAGGCATTGCAGTGTTTGTGTTGCTCATCATCTGGACCTACAAAAACGTCGCCAACATGCGCGACCTTGGATATCCAGCAAGGGGTTCAAATGGCATGGCAATCGGAGGATTCTTTATCCCGATTGCAAACATCTTCATTCCATATCGCTACTTCAATGACATCGCCCGATACCTAGTGAGCCGCGGCTACCCGCCGGCTCGCTATTCAAAGCTGCCCTTCTGGTGGTGGATGTACATCGGTGGTGTTGTTGTTAGCTATGCACTTGGTGGGACCGAGCAGCTCGACAATCCGACACTTCAGCAGTTGAGTAGGGCAGAAGTGTGGGGAGCAGTTGGCATGGGTATGGTGGCAGTTTCTTTGGTGCTAGGCGCACTCACGGTGCGCAACATGACCAATGACGCTTCAGTTTGATTTTTTGTCACGTAAGTGGCGGCCGATGTGGCAAACCACAACTTCACGGCTTTCAGGATCGCGGAAGAAATAGATACGGCAATGGTTCGCATGTTTGCCGCGTGACAAGTGATCACCAGCCAGGTGTTCTTTTCCATTCCACATGAAGGTGTAATCCTCACCATATTTTTGTCGTGCTGTTTGTGAGACATTAGGTGTGTAGACAAGCCCTTTGATACTGCACTCAATGCCGAACGACGACATCGGAATTTGATTGGTTATCCACTTCTTTGCGACCGCATTCAGCTTGAGAAGATCCATTAGCACCTTGGTTGGATCTGGGTATTGAAACTCCTGAATAGTGTCATCAAGATCGGGATGAAATTGCAGATCGGTGCAAGTGGCTTTTGCTTGTCGCAGCACGTCAGGCATGCTCGAGGCACGGATACCCACATTGTCACGGCCAAGTTCAATCTCCAGACCAACCTTTTGCAGGACTAGTACATCAAGCAAACGCTGTTTTTCTTCTAGTTCGTCTTCTTTGTTGATGAGTTGTTGCTCGGCATTGCTGAGTGCACTTTGGAGTTCTTCAATTTCGTCATACAACGCTTCCAGTTGCAGCGCCAATGCTGAAACATCATCCTCGACTGCTTTTGCGACGAGTTCTGTAGTGGGTCGCATCATTGGCAATCTGACGGGGCCCAGTGATCCACTTGCTCCATCGATAACAGCACGAGCAGCGGCGAAGATCTTGTTGTTGATCTCTTCTGGTGTTGCGCCACCGGTCTGCCATGAGTTGACGCCTTTGTTGCCCGGCCAGATAACGGCAATGGTGCCTGGTTGTACAAGGTTCGAACCCCAAACGGCGGCGAGACCATCGGCTGCGCTACGGGTCTCCACGATCACGCAATGGGCATTGGCCGCAAGTAGCACAGGAATTTGTTTTGGTAACTGTGTAGCCGGAGAGCCATCCTTTGGGGCGAACACAAACAATGGCAGTTTTCGTGTTGGTAAACCAACGATCGCACCAAGACTTTGACCATCGAGTTCGGTGTGAAGACTCACAGCATGTGAGCCAATCTCCCAGCCCACATCCCGAGATTCGAGCATTGACGCAGCAGTAGCAACGAGCCTCGTTAGGTGCAAAGGGGGTAGTGGTAATGATTTCCGAGGCGACACCGAATCCCCGTAAGGAATGGCGACACAACGCACATCAAATGTGAGTTCCTCTGAATCATCCAGTACAACAGTGACCGTGGTGGAGGTAGCGGGCTTGGTGGGGTCCCGATTGTCGTCGACAACTACTCGCCAAACGGGATCATCTTCTGCTTCACGAACACGAACACGCACACCATCTGCGCGATCTTCAATTGGATAGTTGTCAGCAAGCCAGTCAGATGCAAGGTTGATTAAATCCGTGCGCAAGGCAGGGGAGACGAAGCGTTCGTTGAGTCTGGCTACGTAGTAGGTGATCAAGCCGACTTGCGGCGATGAAGGACTGCGCCGAGCCAGTACCCGATTCCAGTGGACGCACCACCACCCACAACCATCAGCACAGCGGGGTCACCGACGGCGATTGCGAGAAGAGCACCAATGAGCACTCCAAGGATTCCAATAGCAGCGGCAAAAGTGTGTCTCCATCTGGGCATACCTTCACCGTATCCGATCAGGCAGATTGTGGACCACGGACTAAACGCCCAGGGAATTGGTCGGTGAACTCGTCATTTGCGACGGTCTGCACACCATTTACAAAGGTGGCCTTATAGCCATTGGCTTTTTGAATCAACCGCTTACCGTTGGCAGGGAAATCAAACGCCATTTTCGGTGTCGTGAAACTGAGATTGTCGAAATCAATGACATTTAGGTCAGCTCGCAGGCCAGGGACGATTGCTCCTCGATCCATTAACCCGTAGGTGGTAGCAGTCTGCCTGGTTTGGCGGTGGACCACATGCTCGAGCGACATTTTCGAGCCACGAGCACGGTCGCGAACCCAATGGGTGAGCATGAATGTGGGGATACCGCCGTCGCAGATTGCCCCGCAATGTGCACCTGCGTCGCCAAGTCCAATGCGTGTGTGTGGATGCTGCTGGACTGCTTCAACAAAAGAAAGATCGCCATAGTTGTATCCAAAAAACGGCATGTAGATCATGCCGTTGCCATGGTCTGAGCACATGTGATCAAGAACTATCTGAATTGGCTTTACGCCGAGTTTGGTTGCGATTCCATTGATGTTTTCGCGAGGGTCGGGTTCATAGTTGATGTCTGCTCCGTGGACTAGAAAACTCTTGGCGTAGACACCCATCATGATCTCAGCAAATCCAGGCGGCTCTTCATCGATAATCCTTGATCTACGTTCAGGGGCCATCAGAGCTTGGACGCGGTCCTGAAGCGGAAGGTGAGCTACTTCGGCATAGGCGGGATGAAATTGCAGCGGGTGCAAGCTGCCCTGCAGACACATCATCACTCCGATAGCGCGTCCAGCAACGGCTGCGTAAATCGGTAAGCCATCGCGATGAGCAGCATCAAGATGCTTTAGAACATCGCGCCAAAGATCGGGCGCGGCATCGGACTGATTCATGTTTACAAATACTGGTCGTCTGGTGCGGTTCACGAACTCTCGCATCCATCCCCATTCCTGTGTCAGCAGATTGACGTGTTCGGGCGCGAACTGCAACAGTCCATGACCCGCACGAGCCATTGCTTCGCCAATGGCGAACAGTTCATCGGCATCCGCTGTAGTTCCAGGTACGAGTTCACCGCTCTTGCTTCGATGAATTGGTGTACGGCTAGTGCTGAAACCAAGTGCACCTGCACGTACAGCACTTTCAACAAGTGCTGCCATTTGCACAATGTCGTCAGCGGTTGCTGGTTCATTAGCTACGCCACGTTCGCGCATCACGAATGCGCGCAGTGGGCCATGGGCGATCTGGGTTCCAATATCCATCACTCGTTGCTGCCGCTCGATTGCATCCAAGTACTCGGGAAAACTTTCCCAGTCCCAGGTGATGCCTTCAGACATGGCACTGCCGGGAATATCTTCCACGCCTTCCATCAATTCGATCAGCAGATCGTGATCGGTTGAATGAACAGGAGCGAAACCCACGCCACAGTTACCCATCACTGCAGTGGTGACGCCGTGCCAGCTACTCGGCGTCATGTAAGCATCCCAGCTGACCTGTGCGTCGTAGTGAGTATGGATGTCAACCCAGCCTGGTGTAACGATCGTTCCCTCGGCATCAACGACTTGGTCTGCGCTCGAAGTTGCGATGTTGCCAACTTCAGTGATTTTTCCGTCGGCAAATGCAACGTCAGCGCGACGTGCAGGCGATGACTCACCAAGACCGTCTACGACTAGACCATTTTTAATAACGATGCGTCGGCTCATACCTGAAGGTGTTTTAGCACCGAATCATGCAGCCGGTGATTGCTGCTGATTGCACTCTTACTGGTAAGGGTTTCGGCTCCGTGGCGGTCGGTGAATCGGCCACCGGCTTCCTCAACGATGATCTTTGGTGCAGCGAGGTCGTAGCGAGCTACACCAATGGCGTCCACCGCAGCATCAATGGATCCTTCGGCGACCAACATGTGTTGCCAAAAATCGCCAAAGCCACGAGGCCGTGCCACTAGGTGGGCAAGTTCGGCAAGTGCATGGTGGAGACCAAGTTTTTCCCAGCCCTTATTGAAGGTGATGCTGACGTGTGCTTCAGGAAGTGTGACGGTGTCGCTCACTTGCAAACTTTGGCCATCGCGAAATGCACCTCCGCCGCGAGTAGCCCACCAGCGTGTACCGAGAGCAGGCGCTGAGACCATACCCAAAAGAACGTTGTCACTGCCTTTCGAGGTGTCTACTAATGCAACAAGGGTTGCGTAAACGGGGACACCACGCACAAAATTCGACGTTCCGTCAATCGGATCAATGATCCAGACGAGATCAGCATCTTGCGGCCCACTTGATCCGAATTCTTCGCCCACGACACCATGCCCGGGCCGCGATGCTTCGATAAGCGTGCGCAATGCTGACTCACAACCTCGATCGATTTCGGTGACTTCTGAACGATCCGCTTTACGGTCTACTGCGAAGGAACGAGATTGGAAAGCAGGCAATGTGATCGCATCGGCGGTATCACAAAGTGTGTGCGCGAGGGCGAGCTCGCTTTCACGATCGAAATCCACGGCTTTGACGCTAGGCGATCAAAGAACGCACTGTCGTCACAATTCCGTCGGCATCAAGCCCTAGCGAAGCCAAAATTCGATCTGGCTTGTTGTGGGCAATGAAGGTTGTGGGGACACCAAGCACGTGTACACGTGCCGCTGTGCCCGCGACGTTCATGATCGAATCTTCAATTGCCATGCCGATACCACCGTCGCGGATGCCGTCTTCCACGGTGACAACGAATTTGAATTTTGACGCATCCACAATCATCTCGGGGTCAAGCGGAGCACAGCTGCGCACATCCCAAACCTTGGTTGGGGTGCCCGACTCACTGAGACTTGACGCTGCTTTGATTGCGTTGCCGAGGAGTTTGCCTACCGCAAGGATGCACACCTCTGCAGGCCGCGATGGTTCGAATGCAACTCGTGCTTGTAGTCCGGTGCCAACTTCAGACTCATCGACAGTGCGTGCCACCCCTTTGGGGTAGCGAACCACCACTGGGCCCGTCTCAGACAGCGCAACTGCATCGTGCAGCATTTGGTGAAGTTCTTGCACACTTGAAGGTGCCAGCACACGCATGCCTGGAACTTTGCTCAACAGCGCCATGTCATACACACCATGGTGGCTTGGGCCGTCATCACCTGTAATGCCAGCACGGTCAAGGCAGAAAATGACCGGCAACTTGTGCAAGGCGACGTCGTATACAACCTGGTCCCATGCGCGTGACATGAAAGTGGAGTACAGAGCAACTACTGGGCGCAGGCCGCCAAGTGCCATGCCGGCTGCGGCTGTGACCGCATGCTGTTCCGCAATTCCAACATCAAAAAACCTCGAGGGGAAACGCTCTTGGAAGGGAATTAATCCCGTTGGTCCAGGCATCGCGGCGGTGATGGCAACGATGCGATCATCGAGTTCAGCTTCTTTCATTAATGCCTCAGCGAATGCCTGCGTGTATCCAGTTGGCAAAGCCTTCGGTGGGCCCTTCATTGGATCAAACACCGGCGCGTCGTGCAGATGCTTTTCATCGTCGTCCTCGGCAGGTGGATACCCGCGACCCTTTTGTGTCAACAGATGAAGCACAATTGGTCCTTCTGCGTTCAGATCCTTCGCAGCGTTCAGCGCGCGTTCAATCTCTTGAATGTTGTGGCCATCAAATGGTCCGAGGTAACGCACACCGAGCGCTTCAAAAAATGAAGTTGTCTGCAGAAACTCGCGCACCGCAGCTTTAAAGGCTTCCATTCCACGCTCTGCTTGTTGACCAACGAGCGGAAGGTCACGCAAGAACTGCTCAATCCGCCGTTGCCTGCGCACATAAACCGGATTCATTCGAATGGTATTGAATCCCTGTGCAAGCTTTTCAACGATTCGTTCAGGAAACTTGAGTTCATCGGTGAGGTCTTTTTCAAAATCAACAGGCATTGTCACAGTGTTTGATGCTGTGAGATTGGAAATTGTTGGTGCATAACTGCGACCGTTGTCATTGAGGACAATTATCACCCGACGCTTTGAGTGCCCGAGGTTGTTCAAAGCCTCGTAGGCCATGCCACCGGTCATCGAACCATCACCGAGTACCGCAACGATAAATCGACGATCAGGGTCCGCTCCGGTGTCACGTGCAATCGCCATCCCGAAGGCGTAGGAGAGCACCGTAGACGCGTGGCTGTTTTCAATGAAGTCGTGTTCGGATTCAGTGCGACTTGGATATCCCGATAGACCATCACTCTGGCGAAGTGACGCAAAGTTGTGGCGTCGACCCGTCACGATCTTGTGCACATATGACTGGTGTCCAGTGTCCCAAAGAATTGCATCCTTTGGGCTTTCAAAAACCCGATGAAGTGCAAGTGTCAGTTCAACTGCGCCGAGGTTGCTACCAAGGTGTCCACCGGTTTCACTCACTGCCTGCACGATGAAGTCGCGGATCTCACCTGCGAGCAGGTCAAGGTCACTGAACGAGAGTGGCTTAAGGTCAGCGGGGGAGTGGATCTGCTCGAGGAACATTGCGGGTTCAACGCTAACGCTGGGACCCCTACAAGTCCTATGTGACTCAGGTTTCGGCGTAAAGCCGTTCTAGTTGGCGGTCTAAACGGGCCTGGTTGAACCGGTGAATGCCGGTTCCGATCAGAAATCCAAGACCAAGCGCGAGTTGACCACCCACGCCATCAAGCCAAAAGTGGTTGGCGGTGACGACGATGCACAGCAGGGTGAGGGCTGGATACAAAAGAAACGCGGCCCGCACCCACCGTTTTCGCGCCAGCGGCCAAAGTGCGAATGCGCACCATGAAGCCCAACCGATGTGCAGACTCGGCATTGCTGCGAACTGGTTGCTGATTTTTTCCATCGTGCCTGAGTCAAAAGACCAAGGCCCGCCATATTCCTTTAACGTGTCGACAAAGCCAAAGGACGGCTCACCGTCGTGGGGGTTACTTCGCATGGTGGACTCGATGCATGCACCGCCGTACGCCTTCGGTGGGCACGGCTCGTCCAACAACCGCGGTGGCATGAGGGGAAACAGCGAAAAGCCAACGATTGCCACAGCGGTGGTTGCTGCCAACGTATTACGCCATTGCGGGAATACATCTGGGCGTCGTCTGTAGAGAATTACAAACACTCCAACGGTGATCAGAAAGTGCATCGTTCCGTAGTAAGTGTTCATGAACTGAATGAACCACTCATACGGCAAGAACCACTCCTGAACCGTTTCTTCGTGGAAGAGTCCAATGGCACGTTCGAGTCGAATTACCCGAAGCGCATTGTTGAACGCCTGCAGGGGAACGGCATCATCGCTTACATTCGCACTTCCAAACTGGTTTCGAGCCCAGCTATAGATCAGATAGAAGACACCCATGATCAGGGCCTCTTTCCACCAGTAAGTCCGATGGTGGCGGACATGCCCGGATGGCGATGTGTGTTCCGAGCGGTGTGCCATGCCTCAATAATTTAGGTCGGTTGTAGGGTTAAGAAATGGCTAGTCAGTTGGTTGATTCCTCAGTTTCAGAGTCCGTTCTCGCCGTAGCGATGGCAAACGGGGGTGAGTTTGCCGAGATCTTCGCCGAAGATCGCCGATCGACAAGTGCGGGACTCGATGATGGTCGAGTTGAGCAGGTAACGAGCGGCCGTGATCGTGGAGCGGGCATTCGAGTCGTGGTGGGCGAGACGACTGGTTATGCCTACACCTCGGATTTAAGTGAGCGAGGATTGGAAACCGCAGCGCGCGCAGCTGCAGCTGCGGCAAAAGGCGGCGGCAAGGGTGTGAAAGTTGTTGCCCTTGGTTCGCCTTCGTCACACCCCGTGAACAACATCGACATTGATCCGACCAGCGTGGCGAAAGCTCGCAAAGTTGAACTCTTGCTCGAAGCAAATGAAGCAGCACGGTCGGTAGATGGCGCCATTGTGCAGGTGTCTGCGGGCTATTCCGATGCGCGTCGAGAAATTCTTGTCGCCAATACTGAAGGTGTCTTTGCAACGGATGCGCAGGTGCGTACTGCATTTCGGGTCAGCGTTGTGGCCAATGGCGATTCAGGAATGCAAACCGGTTACGAAAGTCTCGGCCACACAATGGGTTTCGAACTTTTTGACAGGCACAAGGTCGCAGATGTGGGACTCGCCGCGGCGAATCAGGCGATCACAAAGCTTCGTGCTAGGCCAGCTCCGTCTGGCGCAATGCCGGTGGTGATCAAGTGTGGAAGTGGCGGCGTGCTATTTCATGAAGCGTGCGGCCATGGATTGGAAGCCGACCTCATCGCTAAAGGAGCAAGCGTTTACCGCGACCGTGTAGGACAACTCGTTGCATCACCGCTCGTGACACTTGTTGACGATGGAACGATGAGCGGTGAATGGGGTGCAATCGGAATTGATGATGAAGGCAATCCGAGCCAATACAACGTTTTGATTCAAGATGGTGTACTCACTGATTACATGTGGGATTACTTGCGTGCCCGCAAAGAGGGTCACAAGGTGAGTGGCAATGGTCGGCGTCAGAATTACACCTACCTGCCAATGGTTCGCATGACCAACACTTACGTTTTGAACGGCACCGAGGACCCTGAAGCAATTGTTCGCGACACACCTAATGGTGTTTACGTCGCCAAACTCGGTGGAGGAAGTGTCAACACCGCAACTGGGGATTTTGTGTTCGGTATGACCGAGGCTTACCTAATCGAGAATGGCCAGATCACCGAGCCTCTTCGTGAGGGAAATCTCATTGGCAATGGCCCACAAGTGCTGCAAGATATTGATCTCCTTGGCAACGATTTTGCAATGGGTAGCCCTGGCACATGTGGCAAAGACGGACAAGGTGTCCCGGTGGGCGACGGTCAGCCAACGCTTCGCGTGAAGAGTCTCACGATCGGTGGAACAGCAGCATGAGTTCGCTGCAGGAAATTGTCGACCGTGTGGTTGGGCAAGCAAAACCCGGTGAACAAGTAGAAGCATTTGCTTCGCGCGGAGGCGAGACAAGCATCCGTGTTTATGAAGGCGAAGTCGAACACTTTGTCTCGGCTCAAAGTGAGGGCATCGGGATTCGTGTCATCAGAGAAGGTCGCACTGGATTTGCATATGCCGGGACACTTGACGAATCAGCAATTGCCGAAGTTTTGAGTGAGGCCCGCGACAACGTTGCATTTGGGACTCCCGATGAATGGGCTGGGCTCGCAGAGCCCGATGGTGTTGAGCCAGTGCCACAAGTTCTGTGGAGTGATGCCCTCGAGCAGTTTCCAACCGCAAAGAAAATTGATCTTGCCAAAGAACTCGAACGTCTAGCTATTGCTGCAGATTCGCGTGTGCGAGTGGATGAAGCGGATTATCAAGACGGCTGGGGTGAGGTTGCCGTTGCTACAACCACTGGTATTCGACGCGCAGGGCGAGAGAATGCAGCAAATGTTTCGGTGGGCACACTTGCCGAAGATGGTGACGACACTCAAACCGGATTTGGATTCAGTGTCGGTCGAGATCCCGCATTGTTTGATCTGCAGAAAGCTGCACGCGAAGCTGCCGATCGTGCAACACGCCTTCTTGGGGCTATCAAACCGCCATCCAAGAAGGTCACGGTTGTGCTCGACCCATACGTGACCGCCCAATTTCTTGGAGTCATTTCATCGACACTTTCAGGCGAAGCGGTGATTAAAGGTCGCAGCTTGTTTGCTAATCGCCTAGGTGAAGTTGTCGCGAGTCCGCTCATAACCCTGGTTGATGATCCGACCAACCCTTTGGCTTATACCGCTACAGATCTTGATGGTGAAGGGTTGGCTGCGCGTCGCAATATGTTGATCGAGTCTGGGCGCCTCAATCAGTTTGTGCATTCGTCATACAGCGCGCGCCGTGCGGGTACTTCAAGCACTGGTAATGCTGTGCGTGGCGGTTACGCCGGCGGCACTCCTGGGGCTGGGTGTTTGGCAATGCAGTTGGCTCCTGGCACGCGGTCACAAGAACAACTAATCGCTGATGTTTCTGATGGTGTTCTCATTCAAATGGTTCAAGGACTCCACAGTGGTGTTAACCCGATCTCCGGGGATTTCTCCACCGGCGCCTCAGGTCTTTTGATCAAAGACGGAAAGATTGGTGCACCCGTGCGTGAGTTCACCATCGCATCAACTCTGCAGAGAATGCTTCTGGACGTAGTTGAAGTGGGCGGTGACATTGATTGGTTGCCATCGCGTGCGGCTGGTGTGAGCCTCGTCATCAATGACGTAATGATGAGCGGAGAGTAGGGCCTTGGCGGCTCCTTCTGTTGAAGCAGTAGCACGCCATCAGCACTTGGCAGAGCCCCAGACACCGGGTTGTGTCCGCGTGGACATGCACACTCATTCGTTTCACAGTGGTGACAGCACTACCACCTTTGACGAGCTAGCGGCAGCGGTTACTTCTTCAGGAATCGATGTGCTTTGCCTTACGGATCATCACGCCGTGAGAGGTGCATCGGTGCTCGCCGAATCACTACGCGAGTTTGGCCACAGAGTGATTTGTGGAGAAGAGATTCGCTCCCACACGGGTGAGATCATCGGACTGTTCATTAACGAGCGCATTCCGTTTGGGATGTCAGCTATGGATACCGCGAGGGCAATTCGTGATCAAGGTGGAATTGTTTACATTCCGCATCCCTTTGATCCACTAAGGCGCAACCTGCAAGAAGATTCCTTACGCATGCTCACCGATGCGGGGATGGTTGATGCAATTGAGGTCATCAACTCAAAAACAAGCCTGTCGAGCCTCAATGCTCGCGCAGCACGCTTTGCCGCAGATCACGATTTGCTCGCGGGAGCGGGCAGTGATGCTCATGTGCCATTGGCAATCGGCGGTGCTTTTGTCGAGCTCGAAGACTTCACCGATGCGCAGTCATTCTTGGACTCTCTTCGGTCGGCTCGCGTGTACGGCCACCATTGGGATGAGCCGCGCCCGTGGACACCAAGAATCGTTCCAGCAACTTAACGCTCACCGCGCACCGCCAAACTGATGTCGCTGGTAACACCACTCATCTGTACTGCACACTCAATCGGCACCGCCACCGCCACACTCAGATCTCCACTTAGCGAGTCAGTTTCATGTGAAGTCACCATGCCGCGGTCACACACTGTTTGCCCGCCGGCCATCAATACGACTGAATCACCTCGGTGTAGATCAATCACCTGATCAACACCTTTGACGCCCGCGACCACCCATCCAGATGGCGCGCTGGCAGTTGTGTCGGAATTGCCGAAATGATCCTGTACGAGGATCGTTCCGTGTGCGACGGATCGCACTAAGGCTGACCTTGGTTGTGCTGTGATTGCATCGGGCGGGATCAGGTGTAACGGTGCCTCCACGCGTTTAGCGGACCTCTCTGTAACTTGAGTACCAGGTGCCAAGTCTTGGGTGGCTACATATACCCATTTACGAGTGCCCCAAGTGTCTTTTTCTCTTTCAAGATCAAAGACGCAGCCAGCAACAATGGATGCGACAACAATCGCGGGTACGAAAGCAATTAAACGATGCGACCGCAATGACCGTGTCATGGATTGTCGCAGTCGGTAGACCAAAGTGGTCGTGGTTACTAAAAACTTGTTGATCATTACTCTCCGAAGTCGCAAGACGCGGAGGGGAAGAAAGATCAGGCAGTTGTTGAAGCCGAAGATCCCGTGCCTGAGTCAGATGGAGCAGGGGCTGGTGTTGCAGCAGGAGCGGGTGTAGTACTTGAAGATGTGTCCGACTTCGACGAGCTGGATGAACCCCTGCTGTCGGTCTTGTAGAAACCGCCACCTTTGAAAGTGACACCGACTGGGAGGAAGACCTTCTTCACTGGGTGCACTTTGCCGTCAACCGGATGGACGGCCTCGGTCAACGGTTCGTCGGTGAACGACTGCTGTACTTCGATGGTCTCGCCCGTGTCGGTGAATTTGTACACGTAGGTAGGCATGGGCTTACAGGATACTGATCGTCCCTAGAATCGTCACATGCCAGCACGTATCGCAGTCGTTCCTGCCGCTGGGCTGGGCACCCGATTCCTGCCAGCCACTAAGGCCGTACCCAAGGAACTGCTACCGATCGTGGACCGACCCGCGATCCAGTACACGATTGACGAGGCCGTTGGGGCTGGGATTGATCACATCGTCATCGTTACCAATGAGGCGAAACCCGGGATTGAGGGATACTTCAAGCCATCACAGATGGTGGTCGACAAAATGCGTTCCGCGGGACGCGAAGAGCTCGCGGCACGGATGGAGAGAATCGGGCGCGACGTACAAGTGTCGTTTGTGTACCAAGACAAACCGCTTGGGCTTGGTCACGCTGTTGGTTGTGCCCGTGCATTGGTGGGGCAAGCAACTTTTGCGGTGCTCCTACCGGATGAACTTCTACCCGACGCGAGTTTGTTGTCGGCGATGAGTGAACTGAACCAAAAAACTGGCAAGAGTGTGCTTGGTCTTGCGAGGGTCGCGATGGATCAAGTATCGGCTTACGGCTGCGTGGTGCCAGGCGTAGATGTGACTGCGGAACTTGGAGCAAGTGTTGTGCAACTTGCTGGCGTTGTTGAAAAACCAAAGCGTGAAGAGGCCCCAAGTGACATCGTGTTAATGGGTAGATACATCCTTGAGCCATCAATTTGGGACGACATTGCTGCGCTGCGGCCAAGTGCAAACGGAGAATTGCAGTTAACGGATGCATTGCAGGAGCAAATCCACCGCGAGGGCATGCACGGAATTGTTGTTGATTCTGATCACTACGACACCGGTAATCCTTTTGGATGGTTGACCACAGTGATTGACATCGCACTCAAGGATCCGATAGTGGGCAAGCAGCTAAGTGAGTGGCTTAGGTCCCGAGGATCCGGCTGAACGCACCGGGTTCATCAAGTACGAATCCAAATTCGTCAACTTCAACTTCGACCTCGGCATTAAGAGCGAGTGAGTGGTACCGCCAAGTTTGTTCAGCGACACGTGTATAGGTCTGTGCTAGCCAAGTCGTTGCAAGTGTTTCCATGTCGACACTGATCACGGGCACCTCCGCAGAGTGACCAACTTGCAGTGGCAGACCACAGATCATCAAAACGTTCGTGAACGGTGTGCCCGCGATGTCGATCCCGCGGCAACCGTCGAATTCTGTTCGGTGCTCACCATTCATCTCGCCCCAGCGCCCACCACCGTCTGTCGCCAGCCATAGGTCTGGGTCTTCCATATCGCGAAAGAGAATGAACTGGCGGATCTGCCAATTAGGCGAGAGACGCATTACGAAGTTGACGCGCTCGTCGCTGTGATAGCACTCAGCGGTCCAGGCATCGTTGTCCCAGCGCAGTTCGGCAACGACTTCATGACCCGTATCCCCAACCTGCCATGCGGCGGTGAATCCGCTGTGCGGGGGAGGGGTGTAGAGGCTCACCTTCACACTCTCCCACGCAATCATCTACCGTGACCAACGTGATTCAACTGATAGACGCACAAAGGCATGTTTGGAGCCACATCAATGTGTTGCCAGCAGAGACGCTGCCATTAGACGCAGCCGTGGGGTGCTCACTGGCAAACGACGTAATCGCTGCTGAGTCCGTACCGCCATTTGCTAATTCGGCAGTGGATGGCTGGGCAGTCCGTGCTGGCGACACCGCAGGTGCTCCGGTCAAGCTTCGCGTACTCGGCGCAATCGCTGCTGGTGCAGTCGCGGAAGTCGATCTAGAGCCGGGTTCGGCGATCAAGATCATGACTGGCGCGCCGATGCCTAAAGGTGCTGATGCAGTGGTGATGGTCGAAGATTCGGTTATCGATTCCACGGGTGCATCGGTTGAGATTCTCGCGAGTGTAGGAGCAGGACAGTCCATTAGGGATGCTGGTAGCGATGTGCGCGAAGGCCAAGTTGTTTTCCGCAGTGGCACAGCCATTACGCCGGCGGTGGCTGGAGTGTTGGCGAGCATTAATGCAAACTTCGTAACTGTGACACGCAAGGCCCGCATTGGCGTGTTGTCAACTGGTGATGAACTCGTAGACGATGGTTCACCTCTCGCACCTGGCCAGATACGTGAAAGCAACAAAGTGATGTTGCTCAAGTTGGTGGCTGCTGCAGGAGCAGAGCCAATCGATTTTGGAATCATCAAAGACGATGAGGCAGCTCTTGAGACGGCACTTCGAACCGCAGTTAACCAGTGCGATGCCGTACTAACGAGTGGTGGCGTGAGCATGGGCGACTACGACGTAGTGAAGGAGGTGCTTTCAAGAATTGCATCCATGGCATGGATGCAAATTGCAATCAGGCCAGCCAAACCTTTCGCCTTTGGAGTGTTGAGCAATGCCACTGGTGTTGAAATTCCAATTTTCGGCCTTCCTGGCAACCCCGTTAGCAGCATGGTCAGTTTCGAACTAATTGCCCGACCCGCAATTCGCCAAATGATGAACTTGGAGCCATTTCGACCAACAGTTCTTGCGATCGCTGACGATGACATGAGACGCGAGCCTGATGGCAAGACCCATTGGAACAGAGTTTTTGCAAAATTTGATGAAGATGGATACGTACATGTGACGTCAACTGGGCCACAGGGCAGCCATCAACTCGCAGCGACATCAATTGCCAACGCCCTCGCCATGGTTGAAGACGGCCAAGGCGTTTACGCAGGTGACCGCCTTGAAGTGATGTTGCTGTCTGATTGGTCCTAGTCTCAACACCATGGATCTAATTGATCCCTTCGGGCGCACAATTCGAGATTTACGAATCTCAATCACGGATAGGTGCAACTTTCGTTGTACTTATTGCATGCCCGAAGAAGGCATGAAGTGGCTAACTCGACCCGAAGTGCTTACTTATGAAGAAATTGAACGCGTTACGGCAATTTTTGTTAATCGTTTCGGTGTGCGATCGGTTCGTTTGACCGGTGGCGAACCAACGGTACGTGCGCATCTGCCCGTTCTCGTTGAGAAACTCGCTCGTATCGGACTCGATGATTTTTCGATCACGACCAATGGGTCGACTTTCAAATCAGTGGCCAGTGACCTGTTTGCAGCTGGCCTTCAGCGGGCAAATATAAGTCTGGACACTCTCAAGCGCGATCGCTTTGAACAAATGACTCGCCGCGATGATCTGGACAATGTGCTCGCAGGCATCGACGCGGCAATTGTCGCTGGATTTTCGCCAGTGAAAGTTAATGCGGTGATTCAGCGGGGAGTAAACGACGACGAGATCGTCGACCTCGCAACATTTGGTCGTGAGCGCGGTGTCGAGATGCGCTTCATTGAATTCATGCCGCTCGATGCCGAAGGTAATTGGGATTTGACACAGGTGCTGAGCCAAGACGAGATCGTGTCCGCAATCCAGAAGGTTTATCCCCTCGAGCAAATGCCTGCCCGAGGAGCTGCTCCAGCTGATCGCTGGAGGTACTTAGATGGCAGAGGCGTGGTTGGAGTGATTCCCACCGTGACCAAACCATTCTGTGGCGATTGTGACCGCGTGCGTCTGACTGCCGACGGGCAATTTCGCACGTGCTTGTTCGCCACGGAAGAGTTTGATCTCATGTCCATGTTGCGCAACGACGCATCGGATGACCAGATTGCTGAAGCGATCATCGCTGCTGTCGCCACGAAATGGGCGGGCCACAGAATTGGTCAGGTGAACTTCATCCGCCCGAAGCGGACTATGTCCCAGATCGGCGGCTGAGCCGCCTCGTGTCCCAGATCGGCGGCTGAGCCGC
>CAZXAX010000032.1:16875-21676 GCA_964638795.1 uncultured Bifidobacterium sp.
ATGTCCCAGATCGGCGGCTGAGCCGCCTCGTGTCCCAGATCGGCGGCTGAGCCGCTGTTACTTCTTGTCCCAGATCAATGGCAGATTGCTGAGACCCATTTGTCCACCGTGTTCAATTACTTTCACCGAAGGGTCAAGGCGGTAGTTGGGAATCCGCTCGTGCCAGCCACGTAAACCAATCAAGAGTTCTTGGCGTGCAAGGTACGAACCCACACAGCGATGCGGGCCAGCACCAAAAGCAATGTGCGGATTTACTTCACGGTCAACGATGACTCGATCAGCGTTGTCGAATGCCTTTGGGTCACGGTTGGCTGAGCAAATTGGCAACCAAAGCATCTCGCCCTTTTTCATCGGGCAGCCATTGAATTCGACATCGGCCATGATTTTGCGACCCGGTGTTACGAACGCGTAGTAACGCAAGAACTCTTCAACTGCGAGCGGCCACACTCGATCTGGATTGGCAAGAATTTTCGCCCGATCGTCAGGGTTGATCGCAAGGTGATACATCGAATAGGACAACTGCATTGCCACGGTGTCGAGTCCTGCCATGAACATCAACAAACAAAACGCCAGCAAGTCCTCGTCGGAGATCTTTTCTCCGTCAATCTCCCAAGTGAGCGCATACGAAATGATGTCTTCACCAGGCTGACGGCGTTTGAGCGCAATCAACTCCGCAAAGTAAGCATTTACGGACATCATCGCCCCTAGCGCATCTTCGCCAGAAGTGCCCTTGCCGTGAAGAATGGCAGTTTCCCAAACCTGGAATTGTTCGGCATCTGTTGTGGGCATGCCAAACAACTCCATGAAAATCTCGTTGGGAAAGCGCAGAGCAACATCGGCTACGTAGTCGCACTCTCCCTTGGCGACGATTTCGTTCATGATGTCATCGAAGCGCTGAATGACCTTTGGGCGGAGACGGTCAATTGCTGCTGGCGCAAACAGTGGGCTAAGGAGTTGACGCCACCGAGTGTGAATCTGGCCGTCGAGCATCTCAGGTATCCACTTAAACGGAGGATTGGGCATTGTTGGCTGTACTGATTCGTTGGCAAAAACTTTCGCGTTTTGGTACGCGGCCCTGATGTCCTCCATTTCGGTGAACTGCCAGAAAGGATTGTTCTCAGCGCCAGCAACGCCGTAGTAAACGCGGGCACCTTCACGCATCCGGTCGTGGATCTCTTGGTGCTCGCCGGGCTCACTTTCGGCGATGTTCACATCTTCATAACGAGTGAACGGGCACACTTCACCCGAGGGCAGTACACGGCCATTTTCGGTAACACTCATCAGATTCCCCCTCTGCCATTGGCGATAACTAGGTCAATATTTATCACCACGAGCACGATACATCCACGTCACGAACGGGGGCAATCGGTGAATTGCTCCGCCTGTACGCTGGCGCCATGTCCGAACAGGGATTCACCCACCTAGACGAAACAGGTGCCGCGCGCATGGTTGATGTTTCGGGAAAGTCCGCCACCAAGCGCACTGCGGTTGCGCGTTCCGTGGTGCGGATGGCGCCGGCTACAGCAGCAGCTATCGCTGACCAGTCACTCGGCAAAGGTGATGTACTCGCAGTGGCCCGTGTGGCTGGAATCCAAGCAGCCAAGAAGACCAGTGAGTTGATTCCCTTGTGTCACCCGCTGGCGATCAGTGCAGTCAAGGTGGAGTTTGTGCTCTCAGAGTCCGATCTCGAGATCACTGCAACGGTGGACACAGTTGGCCCAACGGGTGTTGAGATGGAAGCTCTTACAGCCGTCAGCGTGGCGGCGCTCACGATTTATGACATGTGCAAAGCCATCGACCGCGGGATGACAATTTCCAATACGCAACTGCTGCACAAAGCAGGGGGCAATTCAGGGGACTGGTCGCGGGAGTGAATTCGGTAGTTCTGTGCGCCGATATAGCGATATGGTCAAATTCACGCGGGCAGATCAAACCCTTACGGTTAAAGGGCTTGAGTGGTCTGAAGCAGTGCTAGCCCACAAAACACCGTGGTCTTGGTAATAGAGTCAAAACAGTTATGAGCATGGTTGTACTGCTGATCGTGGCAGCGATGTGGGTCGCAGTTTTGCTCCCACCTTTCCTGCGGTCCCGGACCGAGAATCGCCCGACTTCGTCGGTGGCTGATTTCCGCAACCAACTGAACAGCCTGCAGCGCTCATTGCCACCACGTGGTGGAGCCCAGATGCGAGCCATGTCCCGACCCCTTGCGCCGAGTCGAGTTCCACACCGCCCGATCATTCAGCCCCAGCATCGCCAGGCAATGTCGCGCACGTACACGCCAGAACCGACCGCAGGCATTCCGCGCCGCGAGCACATCCGCCGCCGCCGCCAGAATATTTTGACTTGGCTCGTTGGCATTGTCGGTGTCTCAATGTTTCTCGCCTTCACCACCGCCAATCAGGTGATGATCACGGTGTTTGTAATTTCCGCTCTCCTTCTTGTCGGCTACTGCTACATCCTCGTGCAGATTCGCCGTGCCGAGTTTGTACGTCGGCCACACCGTTCTTGGTACGACGCCGCCTGATTTCGGGGGGCGACAAGACCAAAACCTTTGCGTAGGCTGTAGCCCATTGAGGGGCTGTAGCTCAGTTGGCAGAGCGCAACAATCGCACTGTTGAGGCCAGGGGTTCAATTCCCCTCAGCTCCACAAAAGTAAAAATGTCCGGGGGTTGACAATGGCAATGACATGGGAACAAGCAATTGGTGCGGTCTTTGGGCCTGGTTCACCGCTTGAGTTGGTTGATGCCAATGTGCGCGGAGTGGACATGCGAGTGTTCAAAAATGCACCGCAGCATCTCGGCCAAGTGTTTGATATTGCTCGTGCCCACGGTGACAAGACTTTTTTGGTTTATGAAGGCGAGCGCATCAGTTTTGCTGACGTGATGGCCCGTGTGGACGCTGTGGCCGACCTGTTGGTGAATGGATACCAGGTCAAGCAGGGTGACCGTGTTGCAATTGCCATGCGTAACTACCCAGAGTGGGTCATTTCGTTCGCTGCGATTACTTCTATTGGCGCAATCTCGGTGTCAATGAACTCTTGGTGGAGTGCCGATGAGATTGACTACGCCTTAGAAGATTCAGGTTCGTCAATTCTGATCTCCGACATTGAGCGTCACACCCTTGCAACTTCAAGCTGTGAACGCCTCGGAATCAAACAGATAGTCGTGCGCGCTTCAGGAGCTCTCGGCGGAGACTCCGCTCATTGGTCAGATGTTGTGAAAGTCGGTGCTGCACATCCGCGCCCCGAGATCGACACCGATGCCGATGCAACAATTCTCTATACCTCTGGCACCACTGGCCGCCCGAAGGGTGCTGTGAGCACGCATCGAGCGATCATCTCTGCACTTATGACCTTTGCAGCTCGCGGCACAATTGACGGCCTGCGCAAAGACACGCCCCCTGATCCCAATGCGCCTGCTACCGCATTCATTCTCATCGTGCCGCTGTTTCATGTGACCGGTTGTGTTCCTGTCATGCTTGGCTGCTTCCTAACTGGAGCCAAGTTGGTCATCATGTACAAATGGGATGCCGGTAAGGCATTGCCAATTATTCAAGAAGAAGGAATCACCAACTTCGTTGGAGTTCCCACACAGAGTTGGGATCTCGTGAACCATCCCGATTTTGCAAAGTTTGATACCTCAAGCCTGCGTGCAGTCGGTGGTGGCGGCGCGCCTGCTCCTGCAGCATTGGTGGACAAGGTTGCAAAGTCAGTCAAGAACGGTGGCCCTCAACTTGGTTATGGCATGACCGAAACCAACGCTTTCGGCCCGGGAAACAACGGCAAGGACTACACCGATCGTCCAACCAGCACGGGGCGCACTTTGCCTCCAATGACCATCCAAATTCGTGACGAGAACTTGCGTGAAGTACCAACAGGTGAGCGTGGGGAAGTTTGGTTCTTTGGGCCGATGTTGATTCGCGGTTACTGGAACAAGCCAGAAGCAACAGCAGAAACCATCGTTGACGGCTGGCTGCGTTCTGGTGACGTTGGTCGTGTTGATGATGAAGGCTTCCTCTACATCGAAGATCGCGTCAAGGACATGATTCTGCGAGCTGGTGAAAACGTCTATTCGGCTGAAGTTGAAGGCGCCATTTACGAACACCCCTCAGTGCATGAAGCCGCCGTTTTTGGTGTCCCGCATGAACGCATGGGCGAAGAGGTGGCGGTAGCGATCAAGCCAAATGAGGGAATGTCAATCTCGGCCGAAGAGCTATGGGAGTTCTTGGCGGGCAAAATCGCTGCCTTCAAGGTGCCATCAAAAGTGGCGATAATGAATGAGCCGCTGCCGCGTAACGCCGCTGGCAAATTCCTGAAGCGTGAACTCCATCAGTGGGTTGTCGACGGCAAGCTGGCCGTCACTTCACGCTGAGAAGTTTTCGTTCACCAACTCGACACAGTACGAGCTCGTAACGCCGCATTGACTCGTTGCATTTCCAATGTTTGCTGCAGTGTCAGTGCGGCTTGTGGAATGTCGTGGTCCGCAAAGAATTGCTGTACATCATCAACCAATTCTGGATCCGTCAATGTGCTGGCCGGTGAGACCATGCGAATGATTGAGTTGATCGGAAACTTCTGATTCGCCTCTTCCCAACGCGCGCGCACAGTTCTCCATGCAATGTGACCATGCAGACGGTTGTTCATGGTGCGATTCAACAAAAACGGTGCATCTTGTGCGCGCACATCCTCGGTGAATGCAAATTCGCAGGTGCGCGCAATTAGCGAAGCGTCGTTGAATGCACCCAATGCGTACAGATAACGAATCTCATCCTGTGGAGTTTGGGCAGAGAGGTAGAGCCCACG
>CAZXAX010000033.1:0-2625 GCA_964638795.1 uncultured Bifidobacterium sp.
GGCGCATGCATCTGCACATTGGCCACGAAAAAGACCTTGCCTTCTTGAGCGGCAGAAATGCGTCGTGTGGAGAAGCTCCGACCATCATGCGGTGACTCCACCACGAACTCCAGTGGAGCATTCACAGTGCCTTCACGCGGGAAGTATGCATGAAGCGATTTAACTGTCTTGCCTGGTGAGGTTGCATGACCAAGCGCAACCGCCTGAGCCAACAACTGACCACCAAAAATTCGGTAATACGCAAGATCAAGATTTGATGCGCTCCAGACACCTTCACGTACCTCAGATACGTTCATGCAGTCCAGCAGAGAGTCAAGTGAAAAATTCGGCATAATTCCGCCCTTACTTACTTAGTGCGATGCTTGGTCAAGATGAGCGCGAGCGGCGCTCACTGATCCAGTGAAATCAACCCGGCCATGTGCCATGACAACAACACTGTCTGCGATGTTGAGGGCATGGTGAACGTGTTGTTCGATAATGAGTAGCGATGTGCCACCCTTTTTGATCTCGGCCAATGCACGATAAACGTCGTCAATAACCATCGGTGCCAAGCCAAGTGAAAGCTCATCGCCAATGAACAACTTTGGTTGGGTCATGATCACGCCAGCTAACGCGAGCATGCGCTGCTCACCGCCCGAAAGGGTTCCTGCGATTTGATGACGGCGCTCAGCAAGACGCGGGAATAGTTCGAATGCCCTCTCAAGACGTGCCGTGTCGCGTGATACCGCGCGATCGCCAGACATCAAGATGTTTTCTTCCACCGTGAGGGTGGCGAAAACGGAACGACCCTCAGGTGCATGAAAAACACCGGCTCGCGCGAACTTGAAAGCCCGCTTTTTCTTCATCGATTCGCCGTTCACGTAAACAGTGCCAGCTGTTGGAGCGATGAGTCCACTGGCAATGCGCGCCACAGAGGTCTTGCCTGAACCGTTGGAGCCAAGTAACGCCACGGCCTCACCCTGACCAACCTGGAACGACACGTCAAAGAGTGCCTTGAAGGGGCCGTACGAGGCACTCACGTTTTCGAGTGCAAGTGCGGATTCAGCACTCATTGGTGCGCTCCTTCACCATCTCCGAGATAAGCGCGGCGTAGTTCCTCGCTCTTCATAACCTCAGGAGTTGAACCATTGACGATGGGTCGACCGAGATCCATCAGGTACGCCCGTTGTGTGAATGAGCTAACCAGGTCCACGTCATGCTCGACCAAGAGAATCGCAAATTTGCGCTCTTGCTGAATGCGCAAAAGCGCTTCGGCAAATGCCTCGGTTTCCTGCACGTCCAAGCCTGATGACGGCTCATCCAGCAACAGGAGCTTTGGCTGCACCATCAATGCACGAGCAATCTCTACAAGGCGACCCTTACCCAAACTGAGAGAGTCGATCAGTTCATGGCGGATGTCACCGAGCCCGAGCAATTCAACAACTTCGTCGCAGGCAGTGAGTTCTGCTTTAGATGGGCTTCCCTGCCAGATCAGGTCTCGTAGAAAACTTCCGCGACCGTTACGCGAACGCTCGGCAACTACCAAGTGCTCACGAACGGTGAGCCCGGAGAACAGTTCAATTCGCTGGAAGGTGCGGCCGAAGCCGAGCCGAGCACGCTTGTATACGGGAAGATTGTTTACCTCTTTGCCATCAAAGACGATTACGCCACTATCGGGATTCAGCACACCGAGAAGACAGTTAAAGAAGGTCGTCTTACCGGCACCGTTCGGACCGATCAGTCCAACCCGCTCACCCATTTCAATGTCAATGAACATGTCATCGAGCGCACGAAGACTGCCAAAGGTCTTGCCAATCTCGGCTGCGTGCAACAAGCTCATGACTGCACCTCAGTCTTTGTGGCTTCTTTGCGGCTCTCCATTCGCTTGATTAGGCGATCAAAACGACGGACTGATTTTTGTTCGGAGTACTCCAGCATTCCTTCGGGATGCTTTGAGAAGTTAATTGCACCGAGTCCAAACAATGCGAACTGCCATTGGGGCGCGAGGTGCAACAACCGAATGAGGATGAGGTCTGGGAACACACGGAACACCACGCCACCCTGAACTGCGCCCGAGACACGGCGACTGGCCAGTGTGACGACTAGCACGAGCCAGAACAAACCTGTCAGTGGAGCGAAGTTTGATCCGTAGTTAACGGACTCCTGACCAATCACCAATAAAGCGCCACCAAATGCCGCCAAACCAGACGATGCAGCGAATGCAACAATGCGCCAGCGAGTTGGGTTGATGCCCACTGATTGAGATGCAACTTCACTGCCACGTAGTGCTTGCAACATGTAGCCCGTGGTTCCACGCTTCAATGCCGACACAAACAGCGAGCAGATAATCAAAAGAACAACACATAACAAGAAGAAGGACTTGTCATTGCCAAAGTCCAAGCCACCCAATGTGGGTCGGGGAATCTCAGCAGTCTGCATGGATGTGGGCCCAACCCACGGGAACTTCACCATCACCGCGTCGAAGAAGAATGCGAAAGCCAAAGTCGCTAGTGCCAGCCAGATATGACCAAGACGCAATACCGGAAGGGCCAGCAGAGCACCAACTGCCGCACCCAAAGCGGCACCAATGAGCGCTGCAAGCAACGACGACATCTCAAAGTTCTTCGTCAGCTGGAACACCGTGAA
>CAZXAX010000033.1:2725-6339 GCA_964638795.1 uncultured Bifidobacterium sp.
GTGATGTAGGTCGGAAGAATTGTGTTCATAATGCCGAGGAAGAAACCTCCGGCAAGCGCGAGTGGCAAGCTCACGAGTTTTCCTAGCGCTGCAGCAGCAATTGCCACAATCACCAATTGGAAGAAGCTGCCAGGCTCAATGGTGGTGATGCTCGTTGAACAAAGCAACACACCGGCCAAGCCTGCATACAGGCTTGAGAGACCCCAAGCGAATGATGAAACCTTTTCGGCATCAATCCCCCGCAGCTCGGTCATTCGGGGGCTTTCAACCACTCCGCGCATGTGCAGACCGAGTCGCGTGAATCGGAACAATGCAAACAGAATGAGTGCACCAAGGATCGCCACAGTGAACTGAACAATTTCGTCGCGCGTGATCGGATAACGATCAAAAATTCGATAGAAGACTTTTCCATCCGGAACGATTCCCACCGCTCCGAAAACTGACTCGCGCTCGAAATCTGTGACGATTTTAAAGATTTCGGGTAGGGCGACCATCAAACCTGCGGTCACTACGAGCCTTGCCACAGGAGAGGCCGTTCTGAGGTTCTTAAACACAAATTGGTTGAGCAACACACCGATCAACGGCGCGAGGATTCCAACCGAGATGAGTAAGGACACCCAGATCGGCCACTCCTTGCGGACATGGAGTTCGAAGTAAGTGGCAGCTGAAACATAAGCCTGCGCACCAAACGCGAGGTTCAGAATCCCTGACGTCTTGTACGTCAGGGTGAACCCAATTGCGATGAGTGCGTAGACCGAGCCGACAGGCAGTCCTTGAATGACTGCCTGTACGAACTCGTCTACTGCTCCAATTGCAAGCACTTACTTACCTTGCTGTTCTGACTTGACGCCGGGTCAGCCGGCGTCAGAGAACGACGTGGCTACAGGGTCTTCAAGTGCTTCAGTCGGGTTTGGCCAGCAGTTGAATGGCTTGCCTGGCTCACCTGACCACTGCTCGAACACTCCGCCAACAATCTGCACCGTGTTGGTGCAGATTTGCTTGTATCCGTGTGTTGTCGGATCAGCGGATGTGGGCAGCTTCCATTGGGTGCTCAAGTTGATCGGAACAATCAGACCACCTGCGCTGTAGTCAGTGATTGCACGAAGCGCATCCTTAACTCCAACTTGGCTGAATTCCGGACCAGCTGCGAGCAGACCGGTGAAGAAAGTGTCGGCATTGATCCAGCCCACCATGGTGAGTTCTTCAGACTTGAGGCCAAGCTTTTCGGTGTACTCGAGGAACTTTGCCTGGGTCTCTGATTCAATCTTGGCTTCGAATGGCACGAATGAAACACCAACGAGGTCGCCTTCAAAGATTGCAGCGTTTGCCTTAATGAAGTCCTGGTTGTAGGTGTTCGGATGGATCATGATCACATCATCCATGCCCTGCTTCTGCAGTTCTTCACCAAGCTTCTTCATGCCGTTCAAGTCGATGCAAGTGGTGATCAATTGAACACCGGCTTCTTTCATCTTGGATACCTGCGGTGCAATACCGGTTGGGAGACCAAATGCAAGGGTGTCGTCAAAGTAAGCGACCTCGATATCCGGTGTGTAGAACTCAAAAGACTTCTTGCCAAGCTGAGCGCAAACCTTGGAGTTTTCGCTGACGCCGTATCCGATCGATGCAACCTTTGTCACGCCGAGCTGTGACGCGATCCACGGGTTGATCGGGCTCGTGCAGTCCTGACAGTTCAACCCAGTTGACGGGAAGATGTAATCGTTGTCTGCCGGCTCGCGGTGGATGCCCCAGGTAAAGGTTGGCATTCCGCATTCCTGCAAGGTGGTGGCACCAGAGAACAACAGCGGGGCAACGAAGGTTGCGAAGGTCTTTCCACCTGCACATACTTCTGTGGCCTTGTCCTTGTTCTTTGCAAGCGCATCGTCAATCACTTCGTCAAGGACGAGCTTGCGGCCGTAGATGCCACCTTCATCGTTACGCCATTCGAAGTAAGCCTTCACTCCGTCTGCGTATGCGTTGAGAATGTTTGTGCCAAGTGGGTTGCTTGAGAGCACACCAATTGCCTTGGCAACGATTTCCGTGTCGCTTACACCGGGAACTCCAGTGAGAGAAACGAATGTGTCGCGGTCTCCACCTGATCCACCTGCGGTGGTTGTGGTTTCGCCGCCAGCCGTTGTTTCGGTTGTGCCCTCGTCGTCACCTGAGTTACCGCAGGCCCCCACGATCAGGGCTACCGCTGCAAAAGCAGATAGCAGTTTGAATTTCTTTGCAACCATTTGTTTCCCCCAAACGTCCAAAGGTTGATATGTCTTGGCTACCTCTTACCCCGAAGAGCAGGTAGTCCTAACAATGTAGTCACATTTGATAGGGCTCTGTAAACAGAACTTTTGGATTACTCGTTGGTTACTTGCACAGGCTCATGTCCCTAGTATCGCGGTGGGTTTTGAAGGGGGGAAAGTGGACGACATATCTAAGGAAACTTCACTGGAAGGGCGGGTTGCGCTCGTGACCGGAGGTGGCGCTGGCATCGGACGCGGTATATCTGTCGCCCTTGCTGCTCACGGGGCCAAGGTCGTAATCGCTGAAATCGACCCCGCTCGCGCAGCCCAAACCCAAGAAATCATTGAGTCCTCGGGCGGTGTGGCGGTGGCTGCGATAACTGACGTAATGGATACTGACCAGATCCGCTCGGCAGTCGATCTCGCGGAAAGCACATACGGCGGGCTTGACATTTTGATCAACAACGCCGGCGGTGTCGCTGGGAAAAATTTCATTGATCAGTCCGAGCGCAGCTGGAGACGCCACATTGACATCAACCTTGTGAGCATGTTGGCCGCCACCCACGCCGGGGCGCACCTGATGATCAAGGGTGGACGCGGTGGAAGCATCGTCAACATCACCTCAATCGAGGGTTCACGGGCAGCTCCTAAATATGCGGTCTACTCAGCTTGTAAGGCTGGAATGATCAACTTCACTCGCACGATGGCACTGGAGTTAGCCGAGTACGGAATTCGGGTCAACTGTCTCGCACCCGACATCACACGCACGCCTGGAATGCATGGATGGATGAGCGGCCCAGTGGATGAAGAAGAACTAAAGCGTGCAAAAGGCATACCCGCCACAAGCATTCAGAGTTATGTTCCTCTCGGTCGTGAAGGTGACACGAA
Organism: uncultured Bifidobacterium sp.; assembly: GCA_964638795.1. Lineage (GTDB taxonomy): Bacteria > Actinomycetota > Acidimicrobiia > Acidimicrobiales > Ilumatobacteraceae > CAIYHK01. The sequence goes on from CAZXAX010000033.1 coordinate 5,851, forward strand.
AGATTTAGGAAACGCAGCGGTATTCCTGTGTTCGAACATGGCGTCGTACATCACTGGTGCCATCATTCCTGTCGACGGTGGCACTTGGGCCTCTGCGGGCTGGACTCGCACTCCCGATAACTCTGGCTGGCGATTGCAGTACTAATTGCGCGAAGTTGCGCGCAACGCTCCAAGCATCTGGCGAAAATGATCAAGCTTCCAACCGTCTTGGTCTTCGCCCCAGCCAATCTTGCCGTCATACTCCCACCGCATTAGTGAGTTCGCGCCACTGCCGTGTTCGCACATGTGACTCACTGCAAATCCTTCAGCCTCCATCGAACGCCCAGTACGGTCCACGAGTTCAACTTCCATGTGAGTGTTCCAACCGGTCTTTGGGTCGCGATAGTTACGCATTCGGCTCTTGCTTTTGTCTAGGCGTTCGAACACACCGTCTTTTAGTAACCAACCAACATTCATCGGCGACCAGCCCTTGGCATCGCCATCTTGCAC
>CAZXAX010000033.1:6439-8629 GCA_964638795.1 uncultured Bifidobacterium sp.
TGCGGATTGTGCAACGCAGGTGCTTCACCAGGTGTGAACCGATGTGGTGGATGAACACTGCGATGCTCAAATTCAATGCTGAAATTTGCATTCGAGTCTGAATATCCAATGTGGTAATCCATGAGTGGTTTCAGCATCTTGATTGTGAAACCACCTTCCGGAAACTGAATATCACGCAAGTCCACACTTGAATCCATTGCGACTTGCTCTTTGCACATGTAATAGGCAAGGCGCCCTAGGTCTGCTCCTGAGGGATCCCATGCAAAAACTCGCCAGGTAACCGTGCCCTTGTTGGTGTTGCGTCCAGCATGCAGCCAGCCACCAATGCCTCGCTCTGGCACGTTAAATGACCACCAGGTTGTCTCGAACCAGAATGGATCGTCTGATGCGTTGTGATATTGATCGTCTTCGTGGACAAATGGTGTCTCTTCATTCACTGACTCGTTCATTTTCAACCTCGCTCAAAAACTAGTGCGAGACATCAACTCGAGAATCACAATTGATCAAGAAACCGAAGTGCCGCGGTAGCCATCTCGTTACGCCAGATACTGACAACATCGCCTGATGTATCAACATCACACGGAAAGTGTTCCAACGATTGCTGTACAACTTCGCGCTGGAGCTCGAGTAGTGCTGTTGAATCCATCTTCAACAACCTCGTCAGCTCAATCTTTAAAAGAAGTTCACTACGGAAATCACGAAGATGATTCACTGGAGTACCTAGCCATTCACGCAACGCATTGCGGCCCAAACGTGTGACTCGGTAGATGGTGCGGTTCCCTCCGGCAACACCAGGCTCTTCGTGCACGGCCTCAACCAGACCACGAAGCGCCAACTGATCTATGGATCGATAAGTGAGTGCGCGTGACATCGTCCAGATTCGACCAATATCACCTTCCGGCTTGAGGCGCGCAGCCACTCCGAAACCATGTATCGGTGCCTCACAGATAATTCCCAGACAGGCCCATTCGCCAATCAAAAGGTCTTGCGACTTGACGCGACTCATTTACTGCCCGATCTCGATTGTGTAGTCCGCAAGCAGTTCTGCTTCAGCATGATCATGGGTAACGATCAAAACAGTGGTGCCGAATTTCGCTGCATGATCATTAATAACTTGCTGAACAATGGGGCGGACATCCTTATCCAGCGACGCAGTCGGCTCATCCAACAGCAAGGTGGACTCGCCGACCACCAACGCCCGTGCCAGCGCGACCCGTTGGCTCTGGCCCACTGACAACGCGATGGGTGACGCAGCACTGAGATCCTCAATCTGCAGCTGCTTCAACACCTGACTAGTGCGATTCGCTGCAGCTGTGCGGTCCATGCCGTGCGCTCGCAATCCAAACATCACATTGCTAGCGACGCGCAAGTTATTGAAAAGAGCGTGATCTTGCGGGCAGTAACCAAGATTGCGCACCTCAGCGGGTACGAAGATCCGATCATCTGGGGCATCTACAACATTCCCTTGAATTTCCACGCGACCACTGTCAATAGGAACGAGCCCACAAAGAATGCGGAGCAGCGTGGTTTTACCAGCACCATTAGGGCCCACAATCGCCACACGTTGCCCCGACTCCACTTCAAGGTTCACGTCAAGCTTGAGCGTGCCAAGTTCCTTTTTTATTTGCGCGTTAATGCTCACGACGCTGACCTCGAATGTGCTGAGGTGACTCCGCTCAACCAGCGATCACGCAATCCAACCAGTACCGCAAATGAAAGCGCAACGAGCAGCAGAGCAAGCACAATTGCCTTTTCTGGATTGACTTCTAGGGCCTGATAAACGGATAACGGAAGTGTCTGAGTTGTGCCGGGGAAGTTGCCAGCAAAAGTAATGGTTGCCCCAAACTCGCCCAGTGCTCGCGCCCATGACAACACTGCACCGGCCACTAATGATGGGCCGACGGCTGGCATGGTGATCAGCCAAAAAACTCGCCATTGCGAAGCACCCAATGTTCGAGCCGTTTCTTCGTATCGGCGATCGAGCGCACGTATTGCTGCTTCAACCGTCACTACCAAAAACGGCATTGCTACAAACGTTTGGGCAATCACTACCGCGGTCGTTGTGAACGGCAGTTGAATATCAAACCACTTATCCAACCACTGCCCCACCAGCCCACGACGACCAAGGGCATACAAAAGAGCGACACCGCCGACCACCGGAGGCAACACCATTGACAATGTGCAGAGTGC
>CAZXAX010000033.1:8729-21437 GCA_964638795.1 uncultured Bifidobacterium sp.
TCACCGAACTGCTGTGCCAAATCCACATCATTGCTGCGATTAGACGCAGCAATGTAGTAGTCGGTCGTCGTGTTTAGCCCAGCATCAATTGCGATTTCATCGGTCTGCTGTTCGGCTGCCATCGCATCGGTTACGTAGACAATGCCGGCATCGGCTTCACCTGATGAAACTTTGGTTACAACACTTTTGACGTTTTCCTCGTAGCTCTTGGGAATCACGTTGATTCCTGCGTTTTTAAAAACCGTCAATGCACCCTGACCGCATGGGGCAGTCGTCACACACTGCACAACAACAACACCTGGTTTTGTGAGGTCTGTTAGGGATGCAATGTTTAAGGGGTTTCCCTTTTCCACAATGATTGCGAATGTGTTACTAGCAAACATCGTTGAGATCACGTTGACAAGATTCGCTTCTTCCACTTTCAGCATGTTGGTGCGATCAGCAGATGCGAACACATCAAACGGTGCACCTTCGATGATCTGGATCGCAAGATCACTTGAACTACCGAATGAAACTTTGATGTCAGAACCTGGATATTCACTGAGGAAAGCATCCACAATCTCTGGCATCGCGCCAGTAAGCGAAGACGCAGCAAATACCGTCAACGAACGGGACTCCAAATCCGCAGTGGTCCCACAAGCCGTAAGCGCTGCAACACCAAGAAACGCAAGGGCTCGTTTCAGTTTCGGGCTGGGCACAAACTAACGTTAGTCAACCATTGACTATTTGCCCAATGGTGGATCAGAAGACGTTGAGAAGATCCACTACGAATACGAGAGTTTCGCCACCTTTGATAACCCCACCCGCTCCATATGGCCCATAGCCAAGATCCGACGGAATTGTGAGTCGACGGCGGCCACCAACCTTCATGCCGGCAACACCCTGGTCCCAGCCTTGAATTACTTGCCCGGCGCCGAGCCGGAACTCAAATGTTTCGTTGCGGTCCCATGAAGCATCGAACTGCTTGCCAGTGCTCCATGCCACACCCACATAATGCACGTCTACGTTGCGACCGGCTTTTGCCTCATCACCTGTGCCCACGATGAGATCTTCAATAACCAACTCCGTTGGCGCGTCTTCGGATGGGATTGAAACTTCGGGTTTAGATGACATCACAACAACTTAATGCGTGTTGCTAGCGGCCCTTCCACTGTGGTTCGCGTTTTTCAACAAACGCACGTGCGCCTTCGATTGCATCTTCACTTTGGAAAACCTCATCGCGCAGCGAGTCCAGTAACGCCCATCCCTCTGGCGATGTCGAATCAACGCCAGCACGTACGAGCTTTTTTGTCGCCTTGATAGCCAATGGTCCATTTGCGGTGATCCGCGCGGCGAGCTCTAGAGCCTTGGGCATCACGTCTGCTGGGTCAACGAGATAGTTAAGCAATCCGAGTTCGTAGGCTCGTTCTGCAGAGATCGTGTCCCCAGTAAGGCACAACTCATATGCATGAACTGCTGGGATGCGCTTTGCAAGGAAGACTCCACCACCAGCTGCGAACAATCCACGCTTCACTTCAGGCACGCCGAACTTTGCATCGCGACTAGCAACCACCATGTCGGATGCCATCATCAATTCAAATCCCCCAGCCACGGCAGTTCCGTTCACCGCACAGATGACTGGAACTTCAACTCCGTTGCGCATCCAGTTAATGAAGTGCTTGAAACCTGCCTCTAAATCGGCACCAATTGTGTTTGTGCCCTCAGCGAAACCTTTGAGATCCATTCCTGCACAAAATGCGCGGTCACCGGTTGCGGTGATGATCACAGCACGAATGTCAGAGTTATTTTCTGCTTCGTTAAGGCCGTTACCGAGTCCACCCATTACCGCTGGGTTCATTGCATTTCGTGCGTCGGGCCTATTGATCCGCAGCGTGAGAATGTGCCCGTTGAGTTCTTTGATCAGATCCATTTAGACACCATATGCCCTCAACTAGCTGCTCACATATTGGCAGTGGTGTGTACGCCCGTTCGCAAAATTGAACCTGGTCTGGCTGCTGTGAATTCACCTTCGCACACAATCTCTTGGCCGTTACAAATCACGCTCTTTATGCCGCGGGCATCAGCATACAAGCGCGTGCCACCTGCAGGAAGGTCCGATTTAAAGGTTGTTTCATTTGAGCCAACGTTGTGCTCATCAAGCACTACAAGATCGGCAAATGCACCGACTTTGATTCGGCCACGATCAACAAAGCCGTACAAATCTGCTGGCACAGCGGTCAGGTAGTTGATCGCCTCTTCAAGTGGCAGTAACTGACGCTTAACTACCGCTTCACCAAGCAAGGTAGTTGTGTAGTTTGCCGTGAGGAAGAGATCGAGATGTGCACCAGCATCTGATGCACCAACCACTGCACGTGGATCGCGCCACACCTCAACGCGGGCTTTCCAAGTGGCATCTGGTTCCTCGGTGCCTGGTGGACCAAATGAAGTCTGAAGTTCATCGAGCAACGCAATCTCGACTAGGGCGGCCCATGGAGACTGACCTCGCTCAGATGCAATTTCGCCGATGTTGCGGCCTGTGTACTTCGCATTGTCGGGATGCACCGTGTGGTGGATGAACATCTTTGACCAATTAGTCACCGCACGCAGGTAGTCAGCGGCCTGGGCTGCAGCTTCAAGACGCGCAACCTCAGCTGGATTTCTAAACGCTGCCAGTTTCTCAGCCTTTGGCAACAGCATCGTCTCTTCCCACCCGGGAATCGCATCAAGTAGGAATCCGCTTTGGAAACACAGCCGAAAATTGAGAGCCATAGGGGCTGTGAGCGCCCGAACTTTTCCTCCATTCATATCTGCAAAATCACTCGCTGCAAGCTTGGCTTCAACTTCCTCTCGGTTGCTGGCTCCAACCATCAGCACATTCCAGTTGAGTGGAGCATTCGCCACGCGAGACATCTCGGCCATCAACTCAATTGATTCCGCGGTGAAGATGCCCACTTGGGGAATGAACTCAAGTGACGTACCCGGATAATCCGCGAGTACCGCACACAGCGCAAGTAATTCTTCGCGACTCGCATATCGACTCGGCACCATGCGTTGCTCGGTGTCGTTGTGTGTGGTTGACCACGACGAGGAAAACCCAATTGCGCCGGCTTCGATTGCATCACGAACAAGACCACACATTTGAGCGATCTCATCGGAGGTGGCTTCACGCTTCGTGGCATCAGCACCCATAACAACTCGCCTCACTGCGGAGTGTCCGACCTTGAATGCAGCATTGATCGCCAATGTGTTGTCCAGCAATGCCAGATATTCCTCGGTTGTATCCCAGGTCCATGGAACGCCTGTTTCCAATGATTCAAGTGGCATGCCCTCAACGCGACTCAACATATTCATCAGATAGGCACCGTCGGCGGGATTCTTTCCTAAAGGCGCAATCGAGAATCCGCAATTCCCACCAACCACCGAGGTGACTCCGTGCAACGGTGACGGCGACAAAGTCGGATCCCAGAATGCTTGAGCATCCAAATGTGTGTGCACATCAATAAAGCCAGGAGTAACCACGTAACCGGTGGCGTCAATCACTGACTTGGCATCGGCGCCCGAAAGATCGCCGAGCTCCACGATGCGGTCACCAGTAATGCCGACATCCAGCCGCCGCCGCATCGCGCCGGTGCCGTCGATGACTTCTCCACCCCTGATGACTAGATCAAACATGCCCCGACTCTATTGCCCATCCAAGTCGAAGCGAACCTGCTGACTGCCTATGCTCAGGCGATGGAATCTTCAGGCCCCCTAGCCATTGAGGACATTGGAAATGTCCGAGTTCTCCGCCTTAATCGCCCAGAAAAGCTAAACGCATTCAATGGCCCGCTCTTGCAGGCGCTGATCGATGCTGTGAAGGCAATCAAACGCGATGACAGCGTGCACTGCTTCATCATCACCGGCACACCACGGCTGGATGGACGGCCCATTTTCAGTGCGGGTGATGATCTCGAAGAAGCAGCCGCTGGTCAGGCGCCAAAAGGTAACCCCGGTGGTGAGCTGACTCGTTTAATTGATGACCTGTTGAAGCCATCGATCGCTGTCATTGATGGAATCTGCACCACAGGCGCGCTTGAGATTGCGATGGCCTGCGACCTTCGATTTGTCGCAGAAACCGCCGCAATCAGCGATTGGCACCTGGCCCGACTCGGTCTTGGGATCGGCGGTTGGGGCGCAAGTACGCGTCTCACGCGCCTCGTCGGCGTGGCACAAGCAAAGGACCTCATCCTCACCGGAAAAGTTATTGACGGCAACGAAGCATTGCGGATTGGTCTCGCGCAACGCGTGTTCCCCTCTGCCACTCTGTGGGACGAATCATTGAAGGCCGCTCAAGCGGTTGCATCAATGTCACCCAGTGGTGTCAAGGCCACAATGATGCACCTGAGCCACGTCGAAGACATGTCCAAGGCTGAAGCTTTGGCCTATGCCAAACAGGTTCGCGAGGCGATTCCAACTACGGGAACGTTCCAGGACAAAGCAAAGTCTGTGCTTGGCAAAGAAAAGAGAAAGGGAAACTAGGGTTTCTTCTGTTGAAGTAACTCAAAGGGGTATCTATGAGCAACGCAAAAAAGTTCTACATTGACGGCGCGTGGGTTGATCCGATTTCAAAGGAAACTCTCGCAGTGATCAATCCAGCAACGGAAGAGACCGTTGAAACAATCGCGATGGGTTCGGCATCAGATGTAGACCGTGCCGTTGCTGCGGCTCGCAAAGCGTTTGATTCCTACTCACAGTCAACCAAGGAGGAGCGACTCGCACTACTTGATCGGATAGTCGCGCTATATCTCGAACGCAAAGACGAGCTCGCTGCAGCCATCACAACCGAGATGGGCGCACCAGCGTGGCTCGCAGGTGCAGCTCAAGTACCTGCCGGACTGATGCACATCATCACCGCCAAGCAAGTTCTTGAAAACTACGAGTTTGAAGAAATGCGTGGCAACACATTGATCGTTCACGAACCAGTTGGTGTGTGCGCACTTGTTACACCTTGGAACTGGCCGCTCAACCAGATCACCTGCAAAGTCGCACCAGCACTTGCAGCTGGATGCACGATGGTGCTGAAGCCGTCTGAGGTAGCGCCACTGTCCGCGCTTATTTTCACTCAGATCCTTCACGACGCCGGTGTCCCAGCCGGAGTTTTCAACCTGGTCAATGGTGATGGTCTCACGGTTGGTTCAGCACTCTCGTCACACCCCGACGTGGACATGGTGTCATTTACCGGTTCAACACGTGCAGGCATTGAAGTTGCTCGTAACGCTGCGCCAACGGTCAAGCGTGTTGCCCAGGAACTAGGCGGCAAGTCAGCGAACATCATTCTGGACGATGCAGATTTTGAAAAAGTCGTTGCCCGAGATGTTGTCAGCATGTACACCAACTCAGGTCAGTCATGTAATGCGCCAAGCCGCATGCTCCTGCCTAATTCACGAATGGATGAGGCGGCAGTGATTGCAAAAGCTGCAGCTGCAAGTGTGACGGTCGGTGATCCAACCGCGGATGGAATGCGCATTGGTCCCGTTGTGTCACAAACACAATTTGACCGCATCCAACGCTTAATCGAAAAAGGTATTGCTGAAGGTGCACAACTTGTTGTCGGTGGCCCAGGCAAGCCAGATGGTCTCGAGGTCGGCTACTACGTGAAGCCGACCGTGTTCTCGCACGTGAAGAACGACATGACCATTGCCCGCGAAGAAATCTTTGGTCCAGTGCTCGTAATGATCGGCTACGAAGATGACGATGATGCCGTCCGCATCGCCAACGAAACCGACTACGGCCTTTCGGGTTATGTCTCTGGTAGCACCGACCGTGCCCGCTCAATCGCTCGCCGGATTCGCACGGGCAATGTGCACCTAAACGGCGCCGGACCCGACTTCAATGCCCCATTTGGTGGCTACCGCCAGTCCGGAAATGGCCGCGAATGGGGCCCGGAGGGCTTCGAGGAATTCCTCGAAGTTAAGGCAATCATGGGCTACGGGGCTTAATTCCCGACTTTTCCTATCAACTTTTAAGGGATAAGGTGTGAGGCGTGTCAACGCCTTATCCCAACGGCTTTCCGGTCATTTTTGACCTCGGCTCACGCCCCTGTTTATTGGTCGGGGCGGGTCGAATCGCGTTTCGCAAAGCCGAACAACTCCTAAAGGCTGGGGCCGATTTAACCGTGGTTGCCCCCCAGGTGCTGCCCGAATTCGAATCACTACCGGTGCGCATCGTGCGCCGTGAGTTCGAAGCCACCGACCTTGATGATGTCTGGCTTGTTGTCACAGCAACTGGCAATACAGAAGTTGACCAGTTCATTTTTGATCAATCTGAATCACGCCGCATCTGGTGCAACTCCGCTGACGATCCAAAGCGTTGCTCGTTCATCTTGCCTGCAGTACACCGCCGTGGACCGATCACGGTTGCGATATCCACCGGTGGAGCGAGCCCTGCGCTTGCCTCTTGGCTTCGCGCCGAGATCGCCACGCTGGTTGGCCCCGAATACGAAGAGCTCGTTTCACGTTTGGCTGCCGAGCGCGTAAACGTGAAAGCCGCGGGCAACAGCACAGAGGACATTGATTGGAAGCCGATCATTGCCTCAATCTGTGACGAAATCGGAATTGTGTCCGTACGCAAGGTCACGACATGACAGTTCATCTAGTTGGTGCGGGTCCTGGCGATCCTGAACTTCTCACCGTTCGCGCGGCTCGACTCATCGCAAATGCAGACGTAATCGTGCACGACCGTCTCGCTGACCCTGCCATCTTCGCGCTCGCACGCCCTGACGTGGAGATGATTGATGTAGGCAAACGGCCAGGTGCTCCAACTCCACAAGAGAACATCAACGCTCTTCTTGTCCAACTCGGCAAGCAGGGACTCGAAGTTGTGCGCCTCAAAGGTGGCGATCCATTCGTATTTGGTCGTGGCAGCGAAGAAGCCGCCGTGCTCTTGGAAGCGGGAATACCGTTTTCAATTGTTCCTGGAATCTCTTCCGCGATTGCAGCGCCAGCCGCTGCTGGGATCCCAGTCACACACCGCGGCGTTTCGGCATCTTTCACTGTTGTGACCGGACACCGTGAACGCGGTGGAGCTTCCGGTGTCAACTGGGAAGCACTCGCAAAGGTTGGGGACACGATTGTGATCCTCATGGGAGTCGCCGAGCGTGCCGTGATCGCACGCCGGCTGATTCGTGGAGGCCTCTCACCAGAAACGCCCGTCGCTGCAGTGCGTTTTGCTTCACGCCCCGAGCAGGAAGTAGTACGCACTTCGCTTATTGACCTGGGTGCGACCCCAATTGAATCACCGTGCACAATCGTCATTGGTGCCGTTGCTGCTCTCGATGTTTCAGCAATCGCACAAACACTTCCAGCTTTCGCAGGAGATGATCGTTGATGCGTCGCTCAATTGATGATCTTCCGATCGCAGAGCTCCCACCGGGTGTTGAGGACGATGTTCCAGTGTCATGGGCGGTCGCAATCTGTGATGACTACGACGACGCGGCTCCCCGAGTTGTACTCACAGTTGAAGAAATTGGGCGTGCTGGCACAGGACTCGTTGCGCACCTCAGCCCAGAACACGCGCGCCGACTGCGAACCGCGTTGCGCGACGCTCTTGTCGAAGTAGGCGAAAAGGCCGATTGAAGGGTTCAAGGAAAATCATGAGCACCAAAAAAGAAAAGCCCCCAATTCCCGCACCGGTAACTGGAATCGTTCCAGCACCGATTCCACGCGACCTTGATGCCGAGCAGCTTGCCGACATCGAACGTTTTGAAAAGGCCATTGCGCAGTATTTGGGCGGTGACATGCCCGAAGACGTATTCCGTGTGATGCGTTTGAACAACGGCATTTATGGTCAGCGCCAGGGTGGCACCAACCAGATGATCCGTATCAAGTTGCCCGCAGGCACGATCACACCCGAACAACTTGATCTGATGGCTGACCTCGCCACTGAATACTCCCGCGGTTGGGGCCATATCACCACCCGCCAGAACATCCAGTTCCACTTCGTTGAGTTGCGTCGACTCCCAGAGCTCATGCGCCGCCTTGCAGCAGTTGGGCTCACCTCACGTGAAGCATGTGGTGACACTGTTCGCAACGTGATGGCTTGTCATCTCGCTGGTGCCTGCCCTTACGAAAAGCTTGACGTAACTCCGTGGGCCGAGGCTGTTTATCGCCATTTTGTACGCAATCCACTTGGTCAGCGTCTTCCGCGCAAGTTCAAGGTGAACTTCTCTGGTTGCTCAACTGACTGCGGTCAGGCGATGTTCAATGATGTTGGTGTTGTAGCAGTAAACCGCACGCATGAAGACGGCACAGTTGAATCTGGATTCCGTGTTTACATTGCTGGCGGTCTTGGAGCCACACCACATCCAGCACTGGCATTGGAAGAATTCACACCGCGCGAACTGCTATTGCCAACAGTTGAGGCAGTGCTTCGAGTGTTTGACCAAACAGGTAATCGTGACAACAAACTTCGTGCCCGCCTCAAGTGGGTTATCGATGAGCTTGGAGTCGATGAAGTGCGTCGCCGTGTACTCATGTTGCGTCACACACTCCCCGCGTCTTCAACTTGGCCCGGCGGAATCCCACCTGAAGTTTCAGTTCCGGGCGATGCACCAGCAGGTGTCACCGCTGAGGGTGAGGTAACTGAGGTGGGTCAGGGCGTTCGGGTCGAATTGCGCTCATCGGACCCATTTACTAGGTGGGTGCAGACCAGCGTGATCCGTGGTGTCGCCAAGGGCACAGTTTCAGCAGTGGCCTACGCGGCTTTAGGTGACATCACCTCAGATCAGTTCCGTGCTTTGGCATCAATACAGCGCGAATTGGGTGCTGATGTTCGATTGTCGAACCGCCAAAACGTTGTGTTTCGGAATCTGACCGAAGAACAGTTGCGCACTCTCTATGACCGCCTCGACACAATTGGCATGGCCCGCCCCGGTGCGGAACTCGCACGTGATGTTGTGGCATGCCCTGGTGCTGACACTTGCAACATTGCAGTCACACAGTCGCGTGGACTCGCAAAAGCTATCGGTGACCAACTTGAAGAAGAAGGTCTCGCCGAGGTCGGTGGTGTTCGCATCAACATCTCGGGCTGCACAAACAGCTGCGGCCAACACCATGCAAGTGACATTGGACTTTTCGGTGCCGAGCGTCGCGCCAATGGTCGATCACTTCCCGGCTATCAGTTGTTGCTCGGTGGACACGTTGCCGATGAGCAGATTCAATTCGGCCAAAAGGCTCTTCGTCTTCCCGCTAAGGGAGCGCCGGCGGCTGTTGCAGATGTAGTTCGTCGATTCGCCGACGAGCGCTCTGCGGGTGAAACCTTTGCCAAATGGCTCGAGCGTGTCGGTGGCGCATCTTCAGTTGCCGATGGTCTTCGCCACCATGACCATGTGCCGACACCTGAAGATCGGCCGGACTTTTACGTCGACTACGACGAAACCGGGCCTTACGTTGCCGAAGTATCTGAGTCGGAGTGCGCAACGTGACAGAAATCCGAGAACACGAATCAGCCGTGTCGATTAGACCACTGTCGTCGCATCTTCTACCCAGTGCTGAACTCGTCGAGTTGAACCGAGACTTTGAGGACTGGACACCAGCTCAGATTCTGAAGTGGGCACATGATCGCTTTGGCAGACAACTCGCCGTTACATCCAGTTTTGGTGATGCAGTACTCGCTCACTTGGCATGGTCCACGGTTCCGGGTATCGAAGTAGTTCTGTTGGACACTGGCTATCTGTTTGCTGAAACGCTCTGGTACGCAGAGCACGCTGCAAGTTTGTTCAACGGCAATCTCCGAATCGTCAAACAGGAATTGCCGCTTGACAACTTATGGCTCGATGACACCGATGCCTGCTGTCACGCACGCAAAGTGTTGCCCCTGGAACGCCTGCTCGTTGATCGACACGCTTGGGTGACAGGTTTGCGCCGTGATGATTCCGAGGGACGCTCAACTGCGCCAATTATCCAAAACGACATTGCCCGCAATGTAGTCAAAGTAAACCCGATTGCAAAGTGGACCGAGGCAGACGTCGATTTGTACACAATTGAACACTGCTTACCTGTGAATCCACTAGCGGGTCGCGGCTTCACGTCGATCGGTTGCTGGCCCTGCACGCGTGCACCAAAACCAGGTACTGATGCGCGCTCGGGTCGCTGGGCCGGCACCGACAAGACCGAATGCGGTCTGCACTTTGACTAAAGAGCTCCAGCGTCTAACGCTCGGATAACTTCCTCAGCGCGTACTCGCAACTCAGCACGATCTGAGAGTCGCTTGAGCCCAAAGTATTGCTGCTTCATGCGATGATTTTGAGAAAATTCATCTTCGTGGCGCTCAAGAAAATTCCAATAGAGACTGGTGAATGGGCAAGCAGTTTCACCCGTGCGTAACTTCGGGTTGTATTTGCACCCTTTGCAGTAGTCACTCATCTTTGAAATGTACGCACCGCCCGAAACATAAGGTTTAGTCATCATCAGGCCACCGTCGGCATGCATTCCCATGCCGATCACATTGGGAACCATCACCCATTCAGTGGCGTCGATGAAAGACTCCTGCATCCACCTCAGGAACTGCTGGGGATTGACTCCGGCCAGTAATGCGAAATTACTCAGCACCATCAACCTTGGAATGTGATGAACCCAACCACGCTCAGCCACATCTTTAACAACTGATCCAACGCAACGCATGTCGGTCTGGTCCGTATCAGTAAACAGGGCAGGTAATTCTCGAGTTGCACCGAGACTGTTGCTGTTTTTGTAGTCGGCCCCAAGATGCCAGTACATCCCATTCACATATTCGCGCCAGCCGATTAACTGCCGAACGAAACCCTCTGTAGATGCAATTGGTATGTCCCCTTCAGCGTGTCTGGCGAGTACCGCATCTAGCACCTCCGACACGTGCAGGAGACCAATATTCAGATACGGGCTAAGTAACGAGTGATGCAACGCCCAATTCTCAGTAGTCATTGCATCTTCGAGCGGCCCAAAATGCGCCAAGTGATGATCAACGAAGTATTGAAGTTGAGCGCGGGCACCTGTGCGGGTGGTAGCCCAAATCTTTGTGGGCGTAAATCCAATTTCGTTGGCTGCCTGAAGATCAATCTCATCGAGCTCGTGTTCCAGATAGGGAGGCCAGTCGTAATTTTTCGGTGGCGGAAGCCGATTCTCCTTGTCAAAGTTCCACTGACCACCCTCTGGTTTACTTCCATCCATCAAAATTCCAAGACGAACTCGTTGTGATCGGTAGAAGCTCTCCATCACATACGATTTCTGTCGAGTTGCCCATTGTCCAAATATGGCGCGCGGTGTCAGAAAGAAATCATTTGCAACGAAATGAGCACCAAGTTTTTGCATTGAATTCATCTGCCCAAAACTTGATGGCTCTGTGCACCACAACTCGGCACCGCCCAGTCGGGCTTGAGTAGTACGTATGCCCTCATCAATTGTTGGTGCATGCTCATAGATCACTTCAAATCCCATTTCGCGCAACTCCGAAGCAAAATGACGAGCCGCGGAGACATAGAAGTGCCAGCGAAGTTTTTGATGCGAACGTTGAGGACGTTTTCGCACACTCTCCACGAGTAGCACCACATCCGTATGCGGATCTGCAGTCGCCAGTGCACCATACCCGTGATGAAGTTGATCAAAGGGCACGAAGATTAAGCGCTTCACCTCGTTAATCGTACGACTTCGAACTATGCATTCATTCCGAGCATTAGTCTTTTGGAACCATAAAGTTGATGACAATGAGGTTCTATGCGATTTTTGATTGCAGTAATTGACACCATTACAAATTCCGCTGATGCTGATGAGATGTCCGCTATTGACGCCTTCAACGACAGCCTTGTTGCCAATGGCCATTGGATCATGGCTGCAGGTATAACTGGCCCAGAGTCTGCACTAGTGATTGATAATCGTGGCGAGAAATTGACGACCACGCCCGGTTCAGTTTTTGACTCAGCTGAATACATGAGTGGTTTTTGGCTTATTGAGGCCGAAGATCTCAACACTGCTAAGCGACTTGCCGCTGAGGGCTCAAGAGCCTGCAACCGCAAAGTTGAACTGCGCCCATTTATTCGTTAGCGCACACAATTCTCAGGGTGAGGTCACCTTGGAGTACGAGTTCCTGAGATCATCCTGAAGCACAACAGCGTCTGCCTCAACGGTTTCAACTCGTAACTCTTCGGTCAATGTAAGAGATCTGAAGGTCCACCCATCGGGAAGTTCGAGTCTTTCACTAAGGCTCGAAAGATCTGACTCCGCAAGATTGGGGTCTACCTGCTGACTCCACGATTGCATTACATAGACGGTGCCGTCGGCTGCAACGAGCTGGTAGACAGTGCTACCTTTCGCAAATGTAAATACTGACTTGCGATTTACATTGTGCTCTGTGTAGGCCGGGGCGCCGATACCTACGGCACTTAAATCCAGCGTTGCTCGTTTGATCATCTCCATGCCACCAAAAGACACGGGCGCTGGAGCATCGCCTCCGGCTGCCTCAACCTCATCCATCATCCAAAACCGAGGGCCATTCAATACCGCAAGCGGCACACCTTGTTCTTTGGCGATCGCAGTTGCATCAAGCGTGACCCAGAGATCATCTGGGCACTCATTGAGCGGATAGGTGTTGTACACCTCGGCACTTGGTTTGCCATCAATCGGCTTAATTAGAAGTACTTCGCAATAGCGCACGGTCCGCATTGACGGCATGGTTGTCGTGGTCATAACCGAAGTTGTTGAAGCAACCGATGTGGTTGAT
>CAZXAX010000034.1:0-2798 GCA_964638795.1 uncultured Bifidobacterium sp.
CCTGGCGGCACTACGCCCAGTACCAATCCAGACGGCACTCCTAACACCACGCCAGATGGGTCTGGGGGTGGCAATGGTGACACCACACCCAGCACCATCATTGACTCCGAGGGCAACGTTATTGAGATTGATACCAGCGGTTCGGGATCTAACGGTGGACAAGTGTCGTCAGCGATTGCCGCTCCGATTGAAGTGCCCCCACGAGAACACTCAACGCCTGTGATCATCTACATGCTTGTGTTGCTGTGCCTGATCGCAATTGTGGTGCTTCCGCCAAGACTGGTGGAACGCCTCGCGGCCAACAAGACTGCCAACGTAAAGTGATACTCATCAGAACACGAATCATTGCCGCTGTAGTTACTGGCATGTTGTTGATTTTGCCTGCCTGCAGTGACTCGAACACCGCTGAAGAAACTTCCACGACTGTACAAAAAGGGCTCAATCCCCAGCTTCCCGGTGACATCAACCCAATCCCCTACACAATGAACATGCTCGCTGGCATGGGCAACGTGCAGATAATGGTGACCGGATTAAAAGGGAATGCCTTCACCGTGGAAGACGCACCCGCTCGCGAACTAGAAGTTACTATTCAGTTTCGCAATGGAGCACTAACGCCGGTGAAGATCGACAGGGATTCTTTCCGGGTATACACATCGGATCTCAACTCAGTCACGCCGTCAAATGATCCGTTTGTAGAAGTCATGCCCGCGGATACGACTCAAACGGTCACACTTAGCTTCCCGATTGCTAAGGGCCTATTGGCAGTAGGGCTTGTTTTCGACTCCGAGGGCTATGGCGATCGAGTAATTAGCGGGCAGTTCATCCTTAACCCTGATTACAAGGGCATCGAAGAACCCGAGTGACCCTGATACACCCCCTGAATACCGTCATTTTTGAGCGGACCAGGAGGTCAAGTGAGCGAGAAAGACTCCGACCATTATCAGAATCAGGCACTAACCCGCCTGAGCCCCTATGAGTCATATGTTTTTGACTGGCTGATTCTTGAGGGAGCGGAAAATGACTGCACCCGATGGGATGATGACTCGATCACCCAGTTGGCGCTAGATGGGCTCGACATTTTTCTTGGTTGTGCAACTACAGATGATCCCAACCATGTTGCTGAGGTAGCGGTGCTGACCGAATGTGGCGCGCATTGGAACGCCAAGGGTGTCTGGAATCGGTTGAGTGAATCACTTTCGGTCAAACCCGATGGAGCATGGTTCGATGTGACCACTTCAGATCGTGCTCATGCATGGATCGTGTGGTCAATCAGCGGAGAAGAGCTGTGTAGCAAAGATTTTGATCGCATGATGCAGCGTTTTCTCGAGTTTGCACGCGGGGTGGTCGAAATACTGAACACCACCAACTGGTCTGACTAATTAATTGCCTGCCATGGCGCAACTGACAGACCAACGCTTCGCATAACAGCATGCAAGAATGCGGCGTGCTCAACGCTTGCGTGTCGACGAACTAGCCGTAAATATTCATTTCGAAACGCAATACCGTGATTACTGGCACCTGATGTGAGATGGGCTATTTCGTGCAACACCGAGCCGACATTTGCAGTAGATCCCCGAAATTCAATCGAGTGGTACTCGATATCTGCTGAGGCGATGACATTGCCGGTGCGACGCAGGTGAGAGATTTCGGGCGAATCTATTCCCTCGGCATCACACACAGCATCGACAAACAAGGCCAGCTCTTTTTTCGGCAGGCTCTTCCAGCCATGTGCCTTCTCAACGACACCTTCAACCGCGTAACACATTGCTGATTCCTGATCGCAGCGTTTGTAAATACCAGCTGCGAGTTGTGCCTCTTCAGCAAAGCGGCTGATATCGGTCATCCAATTTCTCCACGAATCCCCGAACCGAAAGTGCCACTTGGGGATGAAAAACCACGGCCAGCAGAACGCCCACTTGCATAGGCGTCGGAGCCAGCCGCCACATACGAATAGTTAGAGGTAAGACGTGGCCCGTGCGCGCGCAGGTATGCCGTGGCGCGCTCGACACGATCGGCAAGCACAAGCCCTGCACCGGGAGAATCAATCACAAACTCCTTGTGCGCCTTTCCTAAAGATTCATCAATCCCGCGCCGGAAACCCTGCCACCAAGCAGTGCGTGCCGAGCGATCACCACGGGGCAATAGCCGGATGCCGAGTAAATCTGCAGTTGCGAAGATTGTTTCAGCAGCAAAAATATCCGACTCGCGCCCGTAGAGAACCACCACGCAAGCATCACCATCATCGTCGTCCCGATAGCCAACGCAAGAGTGATGACGAGCAATTATGTAGAGGAGATTTTGGCGTTGCACTCGATACTTGCCCGTTACAGCCACCCGCTTCACAACTATTTCGGCTGAGGAGCCTTCTTTTGCTCCACCAATTTCTGATTCGGAGAGGCCATGCTTCTGCATTAAACGAAACGCCAGCTCAATGGCAGTTTCTGCTTCGGGCTGGGGGGTGTTTGGATGGTTGGCACGATTGAGGAGTGCCCGAACTTTTTCTTTGATTGATTCGTAATTGCCGTCGGTCATTGGTTAATCACGAGGCGAGAGTGTGTCAGACGGGTGTCTTACTTATTCGTTGTGCAACGGCAACTTCCGTTGGCGTTAGAAACCAGTGGCCCAACTGCTGCAGCGTGCCTGCCTGTTGTTCCAGTGCAACGGCGGATACATACTCATCACGCGATTTGAGACTCGAAACCGATGGCCGCTCACTGCTTCCACGAATTGTTGCCCCAAGCGGAGCGGCACCAAGAATCGCAATGTCTGCTGGTGAATCAAACCACGAAGCAGGATCA
>CAZXAX010000034.1:2898-8707 GCA_964638795.1 uncultured Bifidobacterium sp.
GTGTCAGGTGCGAAAAAGCGTGTGTCATCCAAGGTAATCGACACATTCGCTGCCAAACCATGCTGTGCACGGGCATCGGCATTCGGAACTGCGACCCATTGATAGTTGCCGACATCAGATGGCTGACCGCCAACCAGCTTCTGCAGATACTCAACTTCTTGCTTACCCGTGATGATGTAGGCGGAGTTGTAGTAGCAGAGGTGCTCCATGAAGTACTGACCAATATTGCCGGCAACATCCATTAATTCGGTGTGAGAATCCGCAAAGTTCAGCAATAACTTTGCATTTTCAATTCCTCCACATGCGATCACATACTTGTCGGCAGATGCTGTGTAGGTATCGCCGTTGTAGTTCTTGAATTTGGCTGACGAGACAAACTTGCTGGCAAATCCGAACTCAATATCAACCAAGTTGGCATTGAGTGCAATCGTCACATTTGGATCGGCAATCAATTGCTCGAGATACAGCTTCTTGAATTTGGCTTCACGCGGCCAACGAAATGCCAGCGAATCCATTCCACTGTCGGCATCGAGAATGGTCGGTAGATTGGCGGCGGCCTTTAGCCCATCGAAATCCCACGCGTTGTCTGGCAGATCAGCAATTTGCCCGGCGCGCTCAAAATGGGGCCAGATGTCTTGATATGAAATCGGCCAACCCGGCACCACAAGATCATTACGTGGCGCAAAATCAATTTCCTGAAGCGGGTGGCAGTAGCCCGCCCAGTGGTTTGTGGTCCCGCCGAAGTAGCGCATTCGGGCGGTCAATAGTTCGTAATATTTTTCACCAGTGAGTTCGCCTTGATAGGCGTCTTGACTCGCGGCATCAAAGCGTCGATCACCTGCTTCACACAGCAACACATTCTGCCCAGCAGCACTCAGCTCAAGTGCAAGTGTGATCCCAGCGGCGCCTGCACCAATTACGCAGACGTCGTAATTAGAGGGAAAACCCTGTTCGTTGAGGTCAATCAATGGCACCCGAAAAGGGTAACAGTCACCGCCCTTGTGCAACTGATGTCGATACCGCCCAGCAGATCAAGTTCCGTCAGAAATGGTGACAATTAATTAGAATCATCTGGTGCCACCAAATTCTGTACCGTCTGCGGATGGCCGCCACCTTCGTGTGGTTCGCGGCAAAGAAGCTGCAATTGATGCTTTACTTGCGCTTTACACCGAAGGCCGGCCGTACCCCACTTTCGCCGACATCGCCGATAGGGCCGGCATCTCAGAGCGCACACTATTTCGCTACTTCGGTTCCTACGACGACTTCATCGCGGAATCAGCACGAACACTATTTCCAAAAATCCGCAAGTTCTTTTCCACCGAACCAGTCGGTGACGATCTTCACGCGAGGCTCGTGGCTCTGGCTGAACTGCGATGCAAATTCGTGAAGCAATACGGTGCGATGATTCGAAGTGTTGATGTACTTGCAGCCGAATGGAAGGCGGCCAAGTCGCTCAGCGACCAGCGAGAACAATTGCTCGCTGATCAGCTCAGTTCATGGCTAGGGACCGATCGAGAATCGATATCGGAAGACACTTTTGCGTTGTTGCAGAACCTATACGGATGGCGCAGCATGGACCGCATGTCTGGAGCCGTTGGTAAACGCGCACCAGATCTTCTGGCGGATGCAGCAATGGCGATTATCAACGCCAGCGTGTTGCGCTAGTCGTTTGTGACGATCACCTTGCCGATGGCGCGTCGATCCGCCACGAAACGCAGTGCTTCTGCCGCTTGAGCAAGTGGAAAAGTGGCTCCGATCAGCGGTTTGAAACCATCATCGAGCATCTGCATCAGTTCGCTCATATCGCGTTTGTAAAGTTCGGGTTCGTTTTGTGGAAACGTACGCACTTCAAACCCCATTATGTGAACTCCTTTTAGGAGCACAAGATTTAGCGGGATCCTTGGAATGTCTCCTGCGGCGAATCCCACAACAACAAAACGGCTTTTCCATTTACATGCCCGAAGAGCATCCTCTGAGTAACGACCCCCTACGGGGTCAATCACAATCGCGGCACCGCCACCAGTAATTTCCTTGATGCGCTCTTTTAAATTTTCAGTTTCATAATTGATCGTGGCATCAGCACCGCGATCAAGACACGCCTTGAGCTTGTCATCATCTGATGCGCAGGCAATTACTTTGCAACCGAGCACCTTGGCGAGATCAATTGCGGCACTTCCAACACCACCCGCAGCTCCCAGAACTACAACCCACTCGCCTGCCTTTGCTTCGGCAACGCTGCGCAAAGCGTGATACGAGGTTTGGTAGGTCACCATGTACGCGGCGGCGGAGGCAAAATCAACGCGTTCGCTTATCTTGCGTAACGCCATCGCTGGTGCAAGAACTTTTTCGGCAAACGCACCAACAAAAGTGGCGCCCATAACCCGATCGCCGATCTGCAGGTGGTCAACACCTTCGCCAACCGCGCTCACAACACCCGCGAACTCGCTTCCAGGGGTCAGTGGCAATGGCATAGTGACCTGATACTTGTTTGCGATTATCAATACATCGGGAAAATTGACCGACGAAGCTTTCACATCCACGATCACGCAGCCTGGTTTCAGGACCGGATCGGGCACTTCTTCAATTTTCAGATCTTCAGGTACCCCATAGGCGTGCATTACTGCGGCGCGCATTTTCCTCCCCTTTTGCGTTGCAACATCCTACGATCAGGTCGGTGCTTCAACCGCTAGACGCGGATCGCGGTGAGACGGAAAACTTGCGTACATGTCTGCCACCAAATCGTCGCGAATAGTCCGGTATTCGGGGTCATCCCAACGGTTGATGAACTGGAATGGGCCATCGTCTTGAACGTACAACTCCCCTTCAGTGCCGTCATACATCGGTACTCCATTGGTTTTCGGACCACCTTGTTCGTACATCGTGCACAGGTAGCCATCACGCCAAATTGACCTGAGCCGCATGTCCTTTTCAGGGAACTGGCTGTCCCATTCCGTGAGTACCCGCTCGCGGGATTTATCCCCTGGAGCTTTTGGCAGTGGTCGACCTTGCACCCAGTCAGGGGTCGTAACTCCGGCAATTTCGCAGAAGGTAGCCGCTAAATCAATCTGCCCAACGGGCTCATCAATTACCGCTGGTGGTGTTGCGACATTCGCAGCCGGCTTCCAGATCATCGGCAATCGCATCAATGCATCAACGTGATACGGACCTTTAAACATCAGGCCGTAGTCACCCTGTAATTCGCCGTGATCAGTAGTGATGATGATGTCGGTGTTATCAAGCACGCCACGTTCAGCGAGTGCAGCAAGGACGCGACCCGTTGCTTCATCAATCAGCTCATTTTCGATGTGATTCAATGCGTTGATCTCGCGAATCTGATCGTGGGTCATGTTCCTTGGAACGAAAGTGCGGGGGCCACCTTCGCTATTTGGGAATGAGCCGTCGTAGTAACCCAACCAGTGTTCGGGCTTGGCTCCCAAAATCTCGCGAACCTTTTCGTCGGATCGAGGCGTTCCTGCGGGTAGATCAAGGTCACGCCAGTTGATGCGATGGAGTTCGCTTTCGGGTGGATCCCAAGGATGATGTGGATCAGGGAAACTCATCCAACAAAAGAAATTCTCAGAAACATCTACCGACTTCAGCCACTCAATCGTGCGGTCCGCTACCCAATCGGTGTGATACAGCTCGCGCGCGATTGGATTACGAGCCACTTGTGGCGCGCCGGTGTCACCACCACCGGCGTCGTTAAGTGCTTTTCCGTCAGGTCGCACAAGTGGGTAGTAGCCCTTCCAAGCATTCTTGTCTTGGGCCTTTAACCACTTGCCGTAATGCCACTGCAGTTCCGGGCCATGCATTACAAACTCGATGTAGTCAAAGCCACGGTATGGACCGGTGCTGCCTTGGCCGGCAAACTTGTTTTCATCCCATTTGTTTTCAAAATCAAATGCTGGTTCAAAGTGCGCTTTACCAAGTAACGCGGTTTTGTAACCGTTCTCGTTGAGGTGTGCAGCGATGCTCGGGGCGTCACTTGGAAGTGGCACACCATTTGCATAGACACCGTGGGTGCGCGGGTACTGTCCGGTGATCATTGAGCTTCGCGCCGGCATGCAAACCACATTTTGAGCATGCATGCGCGTGTAGTTGAGCCCCGATTTAGCCAGACCATCCATTACTGGGAGCTTTGCAATGGTTCCACCGTTCACACCCAACGAGTCGTACCGCATTTGATCGGTGGTGATGAACAGGATGTTGCGACCCATCAGGCGACACGTCCTGGCTTGGTGGGAATCAGCGCACTGCGCTCGATCGCTGCTGTGCGATCGCCCGCTGCCTCTTTATAGGTGGGCCTCGAGGTCATCTCCAGGAATGCGTCGCGGCTCGGGTACTCAACAATTGCGATCAAATCCCATTCGTCGGATTCGGTGCCGATTAACACGGTCCAAGGTTTTCCGATCCAAATCAACTTGCCGCCCGTGGATTGCACCATCTTGATAGCCGCATCGCTGTACTGCTTGTAGCTCTCTTTGCCCGACTTCGAACCGTCGTCCGTGGTCTTCACGAACTTGAGAAGGTTCACCATGTGAACTGGGCCTTCAATGGGTGCGGCGATGAATGCTTCGATCTGTTGTTTTGTCGGCTTTACTGTCATTTCCTCAGATTACTCTCAATTCACATAGAGCCGAACCCGCTTCACCACCGGGCGTGAACCAGGTGGCCTAATGCTGATCACAACCCGACAGGAGCCTTGCTTCACTCCCTTGATTCGCCCTTGGGACACCTTGCAATAACGCGAATCGGCGGCCTCCACTCGCAAAGTGATCCTGGATTGAGGCGGGATGCGATAACGCAAATAGTTGAGTAATGCAGCTGCAGTAATCGTGCGCCCCACTCCAACTGAGGGCCGCAATTCGGGCACGACCGCGGTGGTTGTGGTGGGCGCGAGTGTGGTCGTGGTCGTGGTTGTAGACGTGGTCGTTGTTGTTGTCGTAGTGATTGTGGTTGTGGTGGTCGTTGTTGTAGTCGTAGTGGTTGTGGTGGTTGTGGTGGTGGTCGTAGTCGTGGTCGTAGTCGTGGTCGTGGTTTCTTCCAACGTTGTAGTTGTCTCTTCCACGGTGGTTGTGGTGGCGGGTTCGGTTAGATCCACCGTCACATACAACGAATCTGTGTTAGCAATCACGTTTTGGGCATTGCCGTACACATCACTCACAGAAAATGTGGATGCTTTGCTAATTCCAGCAAGGCCGATATCCCCGGGCAGATAGATCGCTGTTGCCGCAATTACACATGTTCCTGTTCCGTCATCGGTGACCGTGAAGTGATCGAGCATGGAAGTGTTGAAATCTTCACTTTCAACCGTTGAAACCGTTGTGCAGTCAAGTGGGGTGTTGGCTCCGAGCATCAAAGTGAACTCGTTTGTCGTGACCAAAATGGTGTCAGCCCACAACTCAACCGTTGGTGGGTAGTGGCCTAATGAGATTGGATTCAGTGCCGCTCCAAGCTCACCTGGCTCATCGCCCAGGGTGTCAATACTTCCTTGACCCAACTCCCCTGCGGCGTTATAACCCCAACACTTTGCAGCTCCGGTGTCACTGACCGCGCAGGTGTGTGAAGCACCAGAAGCTACGTGCTCAATCGACATATTCAAGTTCGCCGAAATCAGACCGTTGCCCATTTCACTGGCAGTATCGCCGATGCGCTCTGTGCTCTCGATTCCTAATTGACCATCGGTATTCATCCCAAAGCAAACCAGGCTTGAGTCATCCCGTAATACGCATGTGAAGGCATCGCCGGCGCTCACTTGCATCGGCAACACAGCATCACCAAGTGCGACTGGCTGTAATGAGTCGCCCAT
>CAZXAX010000034.1:8807-17348 GCA_964638795.1 uncultured Bifidobacterium sp.
GAGATTGTCGCCCATTTCAAACACACCATCACCCAGGTTGTTCACATTGCCTTGACCGAGGCGCCCGTTCGCACCCGAACCCCAGCATTTCAATGAAGCGTTGTCGAGTACCGCGCACACATGATCATTGCCAACCGATATCTGCGTGGCATGACGGCCGGCCCCAAGATCAACGGGTAACAACGAGTCACCCATTTCCCATGCTTGATCACCAATTGAGTCAACCGTGCCGTTGCCGAGTTGGCCGTAGTTATTGCCGCCCCAACATTTCACATCACCACCAAATAACAACACACACGTGAAGTCCGTGCCGGTGTCTACCTGAGTGGCTGTTACCCCTTCACCGAGATCAATCGGACGCAACACATCGCCCATCTCGCCACTGGTGTCCCCACGTGAATCAACATCGCCCTGACCGAGTTGACCAACGTCATTAAGCCCCCAACACTTGAGGGTGCCGTTACTGAACAACGCACAGGAGTGTTCGCCTGATGCCGCCACTTGCGTGACCACCGCATCGGCACTGATAGCCGGTGCAATTTCTTGTGCATACTGCGCTTTCGTTGCACTTACGAAGACACCTGTGAGAAGCACAGATGCCGCAAGTAACTCAGATTTCCGCCGTATGCGATATCCGCCATATCGCATGAATAGATAAGTACCACCTCGTCATCAAAATCTCAAGGGGTCATGGAATTGTTATACCCCAGTGGGTATCCTTAAATCCGACGAGGAGACACTATGCAGTTGCCAGATGAAACCGTTGAGGATCTCTTAAAGCGCCTGAAGCGCATTGAGGGCCAAGTTCGAGGCATCCAATCAATGCTCACTGAGGAGCGTGATTGTCGCGACGTGGTCACTCAGGTTTCAGCAGCCACCAAAGCACTCGAGCAAGTTGGATTTTCGATCGTGGCTGCAGGGCTCACGTGGTGTCTTGCGAATCCAAAGCAATCAGCCGAAGAGGGCTATGCAATTGAAGACGTCAAAAAGATGTTCCTGAAGCTCGCTTGAGCGGGCCTTCAGTATCGGCGCAGATCAAATGTGTTGTAATCCTTCGCCGCACCAGAATCAGACAGCCCCCACAAACGGCAGTAATAAAGATTGCTAGAGAGTGACGTGACCACAATCTTTCCTGAACGCCCACTTGCCGAAGCGATCAGCTTCTCGCTGTAGCCGCAGTAGAGCGCAACGGTGTCACCCGAGTAGTAGGTGTTGAAAGGCACCACGGCGGTATATCGGTAGCCGTCTTTATAGACATAGATATCCCCTTCATCCACACGCGGCGGGGAGGGCGGATTTACACGAATTGATGCCGAAGTGCTCGCACTTCTACCCCGGTAATCAGACACCTTCACGGTGTAAGTAACTGTGCCGTAAGAGGTGGCGCGATCTTCATCGATGTAGTTGACCGACGATGAATACTTGGTGACCAAACGCGAGTAGCCACGGCTGATCTCAACTTTTTGGTATGAGCCGTATCGCTCACCACTTGACACATCAACCACTACATCGCGACCATCAATACTCAACTCCACGCGTGGTGGAGCCAACTCTTCTGGCACGGTGGTGGTGGGCCGCCATGGAGGCGCAGTGGTTGTGGTGGTTTGATCGGGTGGCGGCGAACTTGGTGACGGAGCATCAGGATTGGTAATCGCCAACGTTGAAACCAATACATTTGGCGAGCCGTTCGCATTACGCACAACATTGCGTGATGATCCCTCAACTAACGCATCGCGGACTTCACCTGGAGTAGCGGTCGGATTCACCCCTAAATACAAAGCAGCAACACCAGCCACATGGGGTGACGCCATCGATGTGCCACTGAGGGTTTGATATGAATCTTGCCCGTTGTTAGCTGCCGAGACGATGTCAGATCCAGGGCCAAAAAGGTCAAGACACGGGCCGAAATTTGAATATGAAGCACGTGCATCAAAAATGGTTGTGGCACCAACCGTGATTGCGGTTGGCTCGCTCGCTGGTGATGTGTTGCACGCATCCTCATCGGAATTGCCAGCCGCGACAACGACGGTGATTCCTGCTCGAACTGCTGCCTTAACGGCGTCATTCAGCGCTTGGGACATTCCCGCGCCGAGACTCAAATTGGCAACAGCTGGCTCACCATCTTTGTGATGGCGAATCATCCAGTTGAGACCCTCAATCACTCCTTCAATCGTGCCTGAGCCGTTGCAATCAAGGACCCTCACTGGCACGAGGTTCACTGCGGTGGCAACGCCAATTGAATCGCCACCAATGGTGCCTGCCACGTGAGTGCCATGGCCATTGCAGTCAGCAGTGGAACCAAAGACGCTGTAACCGTTACTGACGCGCCCACCGAATTCGTTGTGGCCCGCAGCAATTCCGGTGTCTACCACGTATGCGGTGACACCTGCCCCGGTCACGCCACGCTCAATGCGCGAATTCAATGGCAATGTGCGCTGATCAATTCGGTCAATGCCCCAAGATGATTCAGTGATTTTTATCTTGCGGGATTTTTCCAGGTACACAACTCGACCATTGGATCGCAATCGCGTGACTTGATCGGACGACAAATCAACTGCAACACCACGCACTGCGAGTTTGTATTTGCGAACCACTTTGAGCCCATCAGACGCGAGCTCAGTGGCGAGTGCATCAACATCGTGCTGACCTTTGACGACCACGATGTATCTGCCTGCAACCGGCGTGCTAGTGCCATACAGAGCAGCAACGGATCGAACAGAAACAACTGAATCCGCAACCGCGACAACCGAAAATGCGAGCGCCGCGGCAGAAAGTATTTGGCAAATACGGCGCAGACTCATTTCTTTAATCTAAAGAACAGGTGTCACGCTGAGGGTGGCGAAGTTGTGCCTTGAGACCGCCGGCGCTAAAGTTGACCAAACTAGTAGGGATTCAACGACCACCCGCCCATGATGGGCCTTAATAAGGAGACAAGACATGGCTGTTCGCCTCGGAGACACCGCCCCCGATTTCACCGCCGAAACCACCCAGGGAACCATCAAGTTCCACGAATGGCTCGGCGATTCCTGGGGCATTCTCTTTAGCCACCCAAAGGACTTCACGCCAGTGTGCACCACCGAGCTTGGTTATGTAGCCAAGATCAAAGGTGAGTTCGACAAGCGCAACACCAAGGTCATTGGTCTTTCAGTAGATCCTGTGGATTCACATGTGAAGTGGGAAGCCGATATCGCCGAAACCCAAGGCACCCCGGTGAACTTCCCAATGATCGGTGATGCCGACCGTAAGGTGAGCGATCTTTACGACATGATCCATCCCAATGCGAACGACACCCTCACAGTTCGCTCGGTTTACATCGTTGGGCCAGACAAGAAGGTGAAGCTCACCCTCACCTACCCCGCATCAACTGGGCGTAACTTTGACGAGATTCTCCGAGTCCTTGACTCATTGCAACTGACCGCACAATTCAAAGTGGCGACACCCGCAAACTGGAAAGACGGCCAAGACGTGATCATCGGTGCAGCAGTCAGCGATGACGAAGCCAAGCAGCTTTTCCCCCAAGGCTGGAACACAGTAAAGCCATACCTACGCGTTCTGCCACAGCCCAACAAGAAATAGGGCATTAGCCTGACAGGGTGACAAATCTCCAAACCCCCCCGCTGGATGTTGCTGCGCGCGCGGAAGGTGCCCGCAAAACATACGGTAAAGGTGAAAACACGGTTCATGCTTTGGACGGTGTGACGGTCGACTTCAAGGTCGGTGAATTCGCCGCGATTATGGGCCCCAGCGGCTCAGGCAAGAGCACGCTCATGCACTGTCTCGCGGGTCTCGACAGCCTTACCGAGGGACGCGTGATCATCGATGGCACCGAACTCACGGGATTGTCCGACAAATCGCTCACAACTTTGCGTCGTGATGAAATCGGATTCATCTTCCAGGCTTACAACCTGGTGCCGACGCTCACAGCCGAAGAAAACATTCGGCTTCCTTTGCTGCTTGCAAACCGCAAAGGTGACGAAGCATGGATCAACCGCGTAATTGACGCCGTTGGTCTACGCGATCGACTCCATCACAAACCAAGCGAGCTTTCTGGCGGACAACAGCAACGCGTAGCTGTGGCACGAGCACTCGCCTCGCAACCAAAAATCATCTTTGCTGACGAGCCAACCGGCAACCTTGACTCGCGTTCGGGCTCTGAGGTTCTGCGCTTTATGCGCAAAGTTGTCGATGAACTCGATCAGACCATTGTGATGGTGACCCATGATCCGGTTGCGGCAGCGATCGCAGATCGAATTGTTTTTCTTGCTGACGGCAAGATCGTTGATGAAATGCGCAGTCCAACCCCGGAAAAAGTGCTGGACCGCATGAAGCAGTTCGGAAACTGACCACATGTGGAAGGTGGCCCTAAAGGGGATCATTGCGCGCAAGGGACGCCTGTTCCTAACCTCGCTTGCCGTAATTCTCGGCACGTCATTTTTGTCGGGCACACAGATCTTCTCCGACACATTGAACAGAACTTTCGACACACTCTTTGCTGAAGTATTCGCCGATGTGAATGCCTATGTGCGTTCATCGAATGTGATCGAAACTGACTTCGGTGCAGAAGAGCGCACTCTGCTACCAGCTGCGATTGCCGAAGATGTTGCCAAGGTTGAAGGTGTGCAGTCAGCGATACCGCAAGTGCAGGCTTATGCACGCATCATCGGCAAAGACGGTGAAGCAATCGGTAGTGAAGGCAATGGCCCACCAACCTTTGGTGCGGTGATGACCGAAAACGATGTGTTTTGGGAGTTGCTTGATGGGCGTGCACCCGCCAATGACACCGAGGTGGCTCTAGACGAGAGTTCTGCCGATGCCGCCGATTATGTGGTCGGCGATACCGTGCGGATCAGTGCCAAGGCAGGCACACGGGATTTCAAACTTGTCGGCATTGCCAAATATGGAGGGGTCTCTTCGCCAGGTGGTGCAACTTTTGCACTGTTTGATCTGCAGACAGCAACCGAATTTCTTGGCACACCGGGATTTATTGATGCAGTGCTCGTGGTCGGAGACGGGTCGCTAAGTGACCGCGAGCTTGCCGACAAAATCACTGCTTCACTCTCCAATTACAAGGAGATTGAAACTCTGACTGGTGAAGAAATCACCAAAGAGACCCAGGATCAGATCGGTGCAGTACTCGACTTCTTCTCTATCTTCTTGCGCATTTTTGCCTTTATTGCACTCGGAGTAGCAACGTTCGTTATCTACAACGTGTTTTCTATTACCGCCGCGCAACGCATGCGCGAAAGTGCTCTATTGCGTGCAATCGGTGCGAGTCGCAAACAAGTTACGCGTGCACTGCTCATTGAATCAGCGGCCGTTGGCTTAATTGGTTCAGCCTTTGGCATCGTGGCTGGAATCGGCTTGTCTCGTGGGCTCAAAGCAATGTTGCAGGCATTTGGAGTTGATCTTCCATCACGTGGTCTCGTAATTACGGGGTCTGCGATCGTCACCACATTGGTCGTGGGCATGATCGTCACTCTCATTGCCGGAGTCTTTCCAGCTCGCTCGGCCGGCAAAGTGCCACCGATTGCTGCAATGCGTGATTCGGTCAGCGAAGTGGTCACGTCACGAAAAAGCCGATATGTATTTACAGTGCTGTGCTTTGTGATCGGTGGAGCCTCAGTCATTGCAGTGTTTACCGGTGCCGCTGCGGGAATTCTTGGTCTCGGTGTGGTGGCAATCTTCATGGGCGTGCTGGCAATTGGCCCTGTTACAGCGCGCCCCCTTGCGATGTTGATTGGCGCTCCGATTCAGCGCCTGCGCGGTGTAACTGGAACTATGGCGCGGGAAAATGCGGCGCGAAATCCAAAACGCACTGCACGCACCGCTGCCCCAGTACTTATTGGCGTGGCATTGGTAACTGCAGTCACTGTGCTAGCAGCTTCGCTACGCACTGAGATACGCAATCTCATCGGCGAGCAATTCAAGGGTGACTATGCAATCAGTGTGCAGACTCAAGGTTTTGGTGGTCTCAGCCCAACTCTCGTTGATGAAGTTGCCAAACTCAGCTCTGTTGAGCAAGCCACTTCGATTGGTTTTGCCACTGTAAAGATTGCCGACAAGGGACGCTTTGCAAGTGTGATTAATCCAGAAACGGCAGTCGGCTTAATCGATCTCGACATGATTGAAGGAGCCCAAGCAGATCTTGACGCTGATGGTGTACTCGTAAGTGAAGGCCAATCAGAGAAACTCGCAGTAGGCATCGGCGACACCGTTGAAGCAATGCTTACGGACGGATCCGAACTTCAGCTAACTGTTCGTGGCATTTTTGATAATGGCACTTTCACCACCGGTGGGTTTGTAGTGAACCGTGAACTCTTTGCGGATCGCCCGACCTCACAATTCGACTTTGCCATCTACATTGTGAAAAAAGACGGGGTCTCCGATGAGTCTGCGCGTGAAGAACTCGGCGCGCTTGTTGAACAGTCTGGTGTTGGCAAACTGGCGAGCCGTTCTGAATACATTGATGACCAAGCCGGGCAAGTAAACCAGTTGCTCGGTCTCGTCTACGGTCTGCTTGCCCTCTCGGTGATCATCGCCGTGGTTGGCATTGTGATTACGTTGCTGTTGTCGGTGTTTGAGCGCCGCCGCGAGCTCGGCTTGCTTCGGGCAGTGGGAATGAGCCGATCGCAGGTGCGCTCATCTATCCGTTGGGAGAGCGTGATCACTTCACTGATCGGCGCAGTCAGTGGGGTCATCCTCGGCATTGCACTCGGTTGGGTAATCGTGCGCGCACTGGATGACGAGGGGCTTAAGTCCTACACACTGCCCATCGGCGGGACAATTGGAATTCTGATTTTGTCGTTCATGATTGGCGTGATTGCTGCAATTTACCCAGCACGACGCGCCACACGCATGAACGTTCTCGAATCGTTGTCAGCCAGCTAATTCATCGGGGTCGATAACGTCCCCATCATGATCCAGCGTCAACGGCCTGTGTTGAGCAAGGTCACGGAGAAAATCACTGGCAACTGGATGTGAGTCAATCATCCTCACGATTGGATCAGAATCATCGGCGCGAGGCCTTGGAACGTGGCGCTTTTGGCATTGCGGGCACCAATACAGGATGCGGGCATTTTCACCATCGCGGCGTACCTGCACCACGCCCTTGCATCGCAGGCATGACTTTCCGTTACGGCCATACACCGCAACCCCGCCTGGCACGCCAGGAACCGTTACGCGGCCAGCATTCTTGAGATTTGCACGCAATAGTCGTGCTGCTGTCTCCACAATTTCAATCGCTGTTGATTCAGCGAGACTTCCCACTCGCGCACGTGGGCTCACTTCAGTTGCCCACAAAATTTCACAACGGAACACATTGCCAATGCCACACATCACTCGCTGATCGAGCAACACTTCTGCAATCGTTGCATCGGGGTCATGGTACGCGAGCACGCGTCGTGCGCATTCATGAAGATTCGTTCGCGGATCACAAAGATCAGGACCAAGTTGACCAGCGAATGGATGTCGACGCCAGCCATCGTCGCGATACGTGTCCACCACTGGTGCGGAAAAACAAACAGCTACCCAGTCTTCGGTCTCGATCACGAAACGAGCTTTGTTCTCTGCTTTGCGCCATTTTTCACCGGGTCTATATAAATGCCAAGAGCCGGTCATGCGCATATGAGTGTGCAGTGCTACTCCATCGTCCCAGACGATCTCGATGTGTTTACCTTTGTTGCGCACTTCTTCAACTGCGCAACCCTCACCAGGAAGAATGGCGCAATTCCATGGTGCGAGAGTGACGCTGGAGGGCTTGCCAACAAGCGCAGTGCGAAGAGCAGCCGCGGTCTTGTAGATGGTGTCTCCTTCTGGCATCCATCAAATCGTATGCGCCGCTAGGGTCTTTTACGTGCCATCCGAGCAATCTCCGCAGCGCAAGAAACGCGGCCTTGGTTCGACCATGATTGCGAGTGGATTGATTGCAATTGAAAACATGCTGCGTGGAAAAACACGTGAGGATGTCGCCGAAATCAGAGAAGCCGCGGGCACCCCTGGCAACATCGACCGCCACGGGATCACGGTGGAACTCGACGAGGGCACTACTGCACATAGTCCCGCACCGATGGCGCGCACTGGTGCTAAGCGATTAATCGTGCGTCGACGCACGCGTCAGGGCAACTGACCCACCGAAGCAAGAGCAAGACGGATCAAACGATCCTGCCCTCCGGTCATATCGCGCCGCACACGCTCAGACACCGCTTCAGCGGGAGTAAACCACGCGAGGTCAAGGGCCTTTTGCGTGGGATGACACTCACCCGAAACTGGAACCACATATGCAAGAGCCACCGCATGCTGACGCGGATCGTGGAACCCCGTTATTGCTGGATCTCGAAAATACTCAGCCACAGTGAAAGGGGCGGGCTCTGGTGGCAGTTTCGGAAGTGCCAATGGGCCGAGGTCTTTTTCGAGATTGCGCATCAAGGCCTGACGAATTGTTTCATTCAGCATCACTCTGCCTGACACGACCATGCGGCTAATGCTCCCGTCAGCTGCTTGCCTAAGAAGCAGACCAACATGGGTGACGATTCCGTCTGCATC
>CAZXAX010000034.1:17448-21352 GCA_964638795.1 uncultured Bifidobacterium sp.
TCCCAAGCTGTAATCACGTGGACTGGGCCCTCAAATGGCCACTCTTTCACCGCATCTGGGCCATTGAGTGCGACATATTTTCCGGGTTGAACTTCAGCCATCACAACCGTGTCAATGTACGACTCCCACCGAACATCCTCGGCCGCTGAAGACTCACCACCGAAACGGAGTTGCAGCATCGGTACCAGTTTTTCTGCCGCACTCGTGATGCGCTCCACAGCAGTTTTCAACTCCCCAGCAGTCATTGACTCGGCCACCAAATCGACAACCGCCCACACTTGCCCTTCCATGTGAGTAACACGGACATATCCAAGTGCGACGTTGTAGTCGTTCATTTCCTCGTAGAGCTCAGGCGTAGCTTCGATTTCATCAAGAAGCACTGCGAACACCTGCAGGCGAGTTGGGTAGCTGTCAATAAGGCGACCAAACACTGGGGTTCCGCGCCGCACCAGACGGTAATCATCATCGTGGTCGCGATACAGTGCAATTTTTCCGTAGGCACTGACGATTGCATCTTCAACATGCGGACGCGCCTGCTCACGAACACTCATGATCGGCGTGAGCATTCCTTCTGCATCGTCAGACTGCAGATACAGCAGATCACCGTCAACTATCGGAATGTGGAGACACACCCGAGTTGGATGAAATCGGACCAGGCTGTGAAGTGCATTGAGTTCAACCTGCACCGACCCCTGACTGACCGAATCACCGTCTAATTGGCATTTGGTAATGCCGAGGCCAGGTATGTCGGCGCTAATCGTCAAGACTCCGTCGCTGACATCAAGGTGACCATAAAGATCGCCTTTAACGCTGTGAGTAGAAATAATCGCGTGTAACGCATTGGCGAGAATCCCCGAATCGACCGTGATGCCCGCTGGCGTTTTACGGCGCTTTGTAATTAGCGAAAAGTAATCCGTGGGATGCGCCGGTGGTGGAGCAACTTCAAAGCGACCCGCACGACCGATTACCGACATCAACGACACTGCGTCATTCGCATCGTATTGAATTACAAGGCTCACTGTGCCCGACTCACTTGCGGCGAATTGCACTAGCCGGCGCGAAATCGGCACCAGACAATCAACATCAGTGGCTGAACCGTTGATAATCGACAACGAATGAGGCGTGCCAACAGCCCACCGGCGCAGCCCGTTCTCGCACTTGAGCAGCAACCAACCAAAGCCGTTGCTCTCATCGGTATCGGTCATTCCAGCGAGGTCGAGAACTGAGAGCCACTCTTGTTCTGGAATTTCAATGGTCAGAGTCTTCAGCACCGCTCCCTAAATGCGAGTCGGTTGGAGAGGCTATATGAAGAAATAACTGTTAACCCATTTAGGGTTAATACAAGGGATTATTCAGCTTTTTATGGCGGCGGACGCTATGTGGAAGGGGCCGCCCATGCTGGCGCAACCAGATCCCCGTTCAGAGTTATTGCCAAGGCGTGGTATCCGGGGAACTGTTCCACCCATGCCACTCCGTCTAAGCCCTTCACAAAAGCAGCCGTGGCAAATGCGTCCGCCCAGCGCAGTTCAGGCCCGACAACGGTCATCGACCCGAGAGGCTCAACGGGGGCACCTTTTGCATCCCAAATATGAAGTCCACGTGCCCGGGTTCCACTAGTTGCCACAGCTTGGCCAATTACATCCAATGAAAACCGCAGTTCATCAGATTTGTCGGGGTTGGATATACCCACTGACCAAGGCTTGTTATCCGCATTTAACCCACTTGCCTGAATGTCTCCGCCGATATTTAGTAACCAATTATTAAATCCGAATTCAGATAAATATTTGCTCGCTCGCTGGCCAGCCCAACCTTTCACAAACCCGGCTGGGTCGAGTCCCCCGTTTGGACGGCGTGCCACGAACGCACCTTCACTTACATGCTCGAGCCAAGTGCATGCATCCATTACTTCAATCACTTCCTCCGAGGCATCAAGAAGATTTAGCGCTCCGCTATTGATGCGCGAGATCTCACTGGGCGCCAAAAATGTTGAGAATGTTCTCTCAAGTCGGTGAAGCTCACCAAAGACTCGACCGACTGCGGCGACGACTTGTGGATGTTCGTTATCAGTAACCACGTGAACACTGGCCACGGTGCCCATGACAGGTTCGGCAAATTTAAGAATGGACTTCGTCATGAGTTGTCCAGTGCGTATTGCAGTGAGGCAATGTAAGCGCGCGAAGTAAGAGTGGCTCCACTCACTGCCTGCACATTTGCATTCTTGGCAACAACAACGGCATCGTGCAGGATCGGCAATGCAAAGTTGTTGATTGCGAGACTCCGTCGGTCGTCATCTGGGAACTGCAACACTTCAACTTCACAAAGTTCACCTGAACCATCAAGGAGTGCCTCTACTTGCACTATTCCCCACTTGAATTCAACTTGTGCGCCAGTTGCTCGGACTGCACCACAAACGAGCTCCGGCGCTGATGTTGATCCGATCGGGCTTGAAGTGCTTGATGAACTCGAACTCACAGAGTCTGTTGTGCTTGATGAACTCATATTGATCGTGTTTTCGGGCCCATCAACCAGTGCCAAGAACACCACTCCACCACTAGCAAGTAGCACCGCAGGGGCAAGCCGTCGCGCGAGTGGAAATTGGTCGTCTGCTGATTTGTTCCGAGTCATCTCACCACCACGGCCTTTCAAAGTGAATGTCTAGAGGATCAATCCCCGCTGCACGAAGTCCTTTATATGCTGCAAACAGAAGTGATTCTGGGCCTGCCACCACAACTTCACGTTCTTTCAGATCGGGCACTGATGTGAGCAAAACAGCCGTTGAAAATGGGTCTTTTACAGTCAGCGAGGAAGTCGGGCCAACGATGGTCTGCACGCGACCATTTACTGCGACCGCCAGCTCGTTCAATTCCTCTACATGCACCAAATCCTTCTCGCTTCTTGCTCGATAGAGAATCACTGGCTCTGTTTCGGGTCCGACGCGTTCCAGCAGTGATCTGATCGGGCCAATTCCAACACCGCCTGCAATCATGAGCAACTTGTTGCCAGCGAGCACCTCTGGTGTGCACGTACCGTAAGGTCCTTCAACGGCTACACGTGTTCCAAGCGGCAGACTTCCAAGCAACTGACTCGCATCACCACGATCCTTAATCGTGAAGCGAAGTCCATCAGTGCTTGGAGCGGCGGACATTGAGTACGGATTTGATTTCCACCATGCGCGGCGCACCAATGGGCGCAAATAACAAAACTGACCCGCGTCACCTCGAAGCTGCTCTATTGCGGGACCTCCAAGAGTGACCACCACCGTGTTTACGCCGGTACTCTCAAACTTTGTGATGCTTAGTGGTTGCAAAATACTTCGCAACACGCGACCCCATCGACCAATCACCAGCCAGACGGCAAGGCCGATATGAACGACAATCCACATCCATCGGGCGATTTGATCGTCGTTGAAGTCACCGCCCAACACGATTGTGTGGGAGAAGGCCAGTGCGAAACCTGCGTATGACAACAGGTGCATGAAGTACCAGGTCTCATACGACATTCGGCGTCGCACAGAGCGCAACGATGTAAACGCCACTACAAGGATGAAAACAGCGCCGACTGTTGCCATCGCCATATAGGGCTCACGGCCTGTGAGATCGCGGATGGCACTCCATACTGAGGTGCCGATGCTCCAAGACATCACACCACTCCAGATGTGAACTACCAATGCAATGGCCATCGTTTCACCAAGAATGCGATGCCAGTTGTACATGGTGTCCAGGCCGAACTTGCGCTCAACTTGGGTTGAACGGGTGGACAATGCAACGCCAACCAAACCGGTAAAGGATGCAAATAGCCCTGAAAACCGCGAAATTGAAGTCCA
This sequence comes from uncultured Bifidobacterium sp., assembly GCA_964638795.1. Taxonomy (GTDB): domain Bacteria; phylum Actinomycetota; class Acidimicrobiia; order Acidimicrobiales; family Ilumatobacteraceae; genus CAIYHK01. The sequence goes on from CAZXAX010000034.1 coordinate 21,272, forward strand.
GCGATCGAGGGATGAGCCAGCCAGCATGTCAACACCGCCGTGGCGCAACCACACCCCCATGACCACCATGGTTGCCACAGC
>CAZXAX010000035.1:0-20301 GCA_964638795.1 uncultured Bifidobacterium sp.
AACCGCATTACAAGTGCGGTGCTCTGCCAACTGAGCTAACCCGGCGTACCGCCAAGCCTAGTTCGGAAGCGCGACTTTGGATTTAGGCGTTCACAAAATCCCATACGAGACGACGGTTTCAAACCTACCTCAGGAGCATCGTGTTTGACTCGTGATCACCATGCTGGAAGAATCCTCCAGATAGTGATTTCAACAACAAGGAGCAATAGTGTCAATTAGGAAACTATTAACTGCTACTTCGTTGATCGCTGCGGGAATCGCTGTCGCGTCGCCGTCGGCTTCCGCAGATTCACTCATCGTCACCAACTTAAATGACACAGGATCTGGAAGTCTTCGGGCTGCAATTGTGTCTGCTAACAGCAACTCCGACGCCGATGTAATCACATTTGCCCCCAGCCTAAAAGGCGTAATTGCACTCGACACGTCACTTGAAATCACACACAGCGTCACATTGGCTGGACCAGGTTCGACAAAGATTCGACTGAGCGGTCAAGGTTCAACAAGAGTCTTTGAAGTCGGTGGAGTTGACAATGAGAGCACAATCAGCGGTCTCACGATTGAATCTGGCGAGGCAATGGTGGACGGTGGATGCATGCTTTTAATCGATGCGAATGTCGTACTCTCCGACATTGTCATAAGAAATTGCCATGCCAATGGGGATGGTGGCGGAATCGCCGCGTACGGGGTTGACGGAATTGGAACTCTCAGCCTTCAAAACTTTTCCATCAAGTCAAACGTTGCTTACAGCGGTGGAGGGATCGCTGTTGGAGACGGCTTTGAGGTAACCGCAACGGATGGGGCGATCTCAAACAACGTGGCACAAGATGGCGGTGGAGTTTCTTTGTGGTCTCCGCAGGCGCATACTTTTGAACGCGTCCTATTCCAAGCAAACTCGGGATTTAGTTCTGGTGCGATGTTCGTCGGATTAATGGGTCCTGGTGAAACAACGACTCTAAATGACACAACCTTCATAGGCAACGCGGCGTTTACAAATGCGGCCATCAGAGCCGAATATTTGAGCACTGAGAGCGGTGGAGCGAGTTTGGTAATTAATAACTCGACCATCATCTACAACGTGGCTAATAACGGAGCTGGTGCGATTGGATTCAGTGGTGGAGCACAAAACTCACTCACAATGAAATTCAGCACGGTGATGTACAACCAAACAAGTGGAGCTGAAACTGGTGGTATATACGCCGAGGGACCAGTGGCGATCTCGCATTCCGTAATTTCTGAAAATCGCGGCTACTTTGGCGAGGAGGATGACGACATTGATGTGGGTTATCTTCAGACTCTTCAAATAGACCATTCGCTTCTCGGTGAAGCGGAAACATCGGACTCCACTGCTGCGGTCCTGGACCAGTGGACAGCTGGTCAAATCGGCACAGACCACCGATTGAACCTCTATGCGGTGCCGGGTGAGCTGCCCATCATGATGCCAACCATCGACAGTCCTGTAATCAACGGTGGCGAAACGAGCCTTGTTGGCGCCCCGGTAGTTGACGCACGTGGATTACCGCGGCTCGCTGGCACGCGTTATGACATTGGTGCTGTTGAGTGGCAAGCACCGCGCGCGCCACAAAGCGTTAGCTCGGTTGCTGGTGTAAAGTCGGCAACAGTGAGGTGGAGTCCACCGCTGGCTTCAGGGGATAGCGCAATCACCAATTACCGAGTCTTTCGCAGAACAGCCTCAGGCTGGGTGAAGGTCGGCACAACAGGTCCCAGAGGGCGATCGTTACTTATTGGGGGCCTCGCATCGGGTCGGGCATTTACGTTTCGAGTCGTGGCAATCAATAAGGCCGGGTTAGGCGAACCCAGTCGGGCGACGACAAGCAACGTGCGTTAGTTATTTACCAACAGGTACCTAACGGCGGCGAGCCACTTCATATACGGCAAGTGCACCAGCAACTGAAACGTTGAGAGAGGACAGTCGTCCCAACATAGGAATGCTCACGATCATGTCGCAGCGCTCGCGAACAAGACGCGAGAGGCCCGCACCTTCTGCGCCGAGCACCAAACAAACTGATTCAGTTGCAAGATCACCAAGATCAAACAGCGATCGATCCGCCGCATCGTCGAGACCTACGACCCAGATTCCAGCCTCACGCATCTTTGTTATCGCTGCGGGTAACCCACCAACTAACGCCATCGGAACATATTCGATCGCACCTGCAGCACTCTTGGCCACAGTTGGTGTCACATGCACTGCTCGATGACGCGGAAGGATCACACCATCTACGCCCGCGCCGTCACAACAACGGAGAAGCGCACCCAAGTTGCCTGGATCGGTTACACCGTCTACAGCCACAAGAAACGACTTTTGTGATTTCGCTCCACGTATTAGTTGGTCAAACTCAACTTCCGGCAACGGTGCTGCAAAAGCGATGATGCCCTGTGGTGCCTCGCTTCGCGCTTGCTGTTCGAGTCGCTTGCGATTTACCTCCATCACTTGAACCCGCACTTGGTGTGCGATTTCAACGATGTCGTTCACGATGTCGTTCTCGTCAAGATCGGAGGCAACCCAAACTTCACGTACTTTGCGTTTTCCAGCGAGAAGAAGTTCGCGTACTGCCTGACGCCCTTCGACTTGCTCACCACCGAGACCTTTGTCCTTGGGCTTGCGCGATTCGTCGCGTGGTGCACGGCCTGCACTACCGCGTGCTGAGCCACCACCAGCTCCTGTGCCACGTCGCGCACCGCCACGTGAATCACGTTGCGATTGTGGGCGACCTCCACCGCGTGCACCTTGTTTGGCGCGCGAACCGCGACCAGTCTGTTTCTTGGGTGGACGCGGCATCAGGACTCCTTAACAATCAATGCAGACGCAAGACATGCGATGCCCTCACCTCGACCAATCGCGCCGAGCTTCTCCGCACGCCTGCCTTTCACAGTGACGGGTGCGCCAACGATGTCCGAGAGATTCTTTTGCATCACCGCTTTTACTGGCGCAATCTTTGGCTCTTCGCAGATCAAGCTGCAGTCGACGTTTGCAACTGACCAGCCAAGTTCACTGAGTTTGCCGACTACCTCGCGCAATAGAGCCAGTGAATCAACTCCCTTGTACTTGGGATCGGTATCTGGGAAATGTTCACCGATGTCACCAAGCCCCGCAGCACCAAGGAGCGCATCAGCAATGGAGTGCGCGACAACATCGGCGTCACTGTGACCCGCCAGCGGACGCGCGTTGGCGAACTCGACTCCCCCGAGTATCAACCGGCGTGAGGGATCATCAACGTGTGCGTGAATATCGAAGCCTTGGCCGATCCGGATGTTTGCAGTCATTTCTTTACCTCGTTGCGCGCCCACTCAAGATCGTCTGGCATCGTGATCTTTCTCGCTGTGATCTCGCCATTCACAACGACAATCTTTCCCCCTGCGCGCTCCACCAACTCGGCATCATCGGTTCCCTCTTCGCCAGATGCGTGGGCCGCCCGTAGCTTTTGAGCGGCGAAAGCTTGCGGAGTCTGAACAGCAACTATGCGAGCACGTGGGACCGTGCGAGTGACGACACCAAAGTTGTCGACCTCTTTAATGGTGTCGCTGACCGCAATCCCCGGTACCGCGCCATCGGCACCACCGCGAACAGATTCGATTACGCGCCGAAAGAGGTCCTCTGAGGCCAATGGCCGTGCCGCATCATGCACACAGATGATCCCAGCAGTTTCTGGCACTGCTTCTAGACCAGCTCTCACCGACTCACTTCGTGTGGCACCACCTTCTACTGAAATGCAGCCAGTCGGTAGTAGCAGACCGAGTCGATCAGTCGCCAAAACAACCACGACACCCTCACTCACAGTTAGTGCTTGTGTGATTGCGTAATCGAGAACTGTCTCTCCACCCAAGGACTCGAACTGTTTTGGTTTACCGAATCGTGTGCCGGATCCAGCGGCAACCACAATCGTCCAAATTGCAGAGTCGTTACGGTGTGGCACAACTTCAACGGTAGTACCCTCAAATATGCCATGACCCACGAAGCCGTCCTCGCCTCCACACCATTTTTCGCCTCAGCGCCTCAGGATGTCGTTGCTCGCGTTGCCGAAGCAGCTAACACTCGTGATCTCGTCCGCGGTGATGTTCTTTTCCATGAAGGTGACGAAGCCGATGCCTTATATGTGGTGTTGAAGGGTCGCATCGCAATTGCAATTGAGAACAAGCCCATTGACAGTCGTGAGAGTGTCGTTGCGTTGATGGACACGGGTGATCTTTTCGGTGACATGGGTTTGCTTGATACCGGATTTCGTTCGGCCAATGCACGTGCGCTGGAGCCAACCACAGTCCTTGAGGTTCCATATCCACCGATCAGGGCCGCATTGAAAGAATCTCCCGAGCTCTTGTGGGGAGTTACCACCCTTCTCGTACAACGTCTTCGTGCCATGGACGAAGCGCTCGCGGACTCAGTTTTCCTCGATGTCACCGGTCGCACCGCCAAGCGTTTGCTCGAACTCTCGGAGGGCAAAGATGAATTCAACTTGCCGATCACACAAGAAGAACTCGCTGGAATGGTTGGCGCATCACGCGAGCGTGTGAACAAGGCGATTGCATCGTTCATCAAACTCGGCTGGCTCACACAGTCCGATCGGCGCTACAGCATCACGCAACGCGCAAAACTCGAAGCACGCGCACGCTGACTCGAATTAGCCAAGTAGCCAGTCGCGCGCTTTTGCCAGCGCATTAGTGGCATCAGCTGGACGATACGAAGGTCGCGCCGGATCGTGCACGAAGCCGTGATCGGCTTCGGGATAGAGAGCGACTTTCACCCTCAGATCTATCAACTTCTCGACATCAAGACGCGGTGTCCAATGGTCTTTCCCACCGATGATTGCGAGCACGCGCTCAGGATGTCCAGCGGCCATGTGCTGAATTGGTTCGCGCTGGCCGGGTCCTTGCCAGTTTTCTGGCAACACGATGATCCCGTAAAACGAAGCAATCTTGGCAAAAGTGTCTCGAGTACTGGCCTTGAAGCAATACATCCCTCCCATGCAGAAACCCATGAGCACATTGCGACTTTTGCCGAGCCTCTTGGCAGCTGCATCGAGGTCGTCCAAAAGTCGTGTGTCATCAAGTTTCGGAACCGCAGCAAAGCGATCTTCGATGGTCTCGCCGGGTGCATCAGGAAATGGCTCTACTACGGCGACTGAGACATTCCATTCCTTGGCAAGGCGCACCGCGAGTTCATCAAACAATGGCCTCATACCCCAGATATCAGGAATGAGAACGAGCCCAGTTGTCGATTCGGGTACCTCTAAAACCTCAATCTGGGTCCCGCTTGGAAGGTGTTCGCGCACTTACACATGGTGTCACATCACAGGAATTTTTCACAGTGAGAAATTCGGTGAGCGTGAATTAGCGATATGCGGTGATGCGGTGGTCGCAATCTGCTGGCATGCAAACAAATACTCACTTCCACATCTCAAATCCCAACCATGTAATCCGATCGCTTGCGGGTGAATGGAACCTCCTAGAGCGTGACCCTCGCAATCTGCGGCGATGCATTCGGTGGGGTCTCACTGGGGACACGCCAAACACACTGTGTGACTTGGCGGTCCGAGCGGGTCTTGGCCAAGGATGCGATCAAGACCTTGCCGATAAGTCTCTTTATGAGCTCGTGTGCGTGGCCGTTCATCATGGTGGGCGCGCAAAGGCCGATGTCGATCTTGCTGCGCGCATTGTCATTCAACGCCTATTGCCTGGATTGATTTCGATCGCATCTCGGCGCGGTCGAATTTGTGATGGTGGGTTTGACGAAGCGTTTAGTCGCGTGCTCACAGAAGCCTGGACAACTGTTATTCATTTCCCAGTCGAGAGGCGCACACACAAGATTGCAGTAAATATCCTTCGCGATTCTGAAAGCCGAGCGTTCTGGCGTGGTGATCGTGCAGCAAAAGTTGAAGCATCGCGTCGTGAAATCTTTGTTGCTGAGCAGATGCGCACTTCCGCAGAAAATGAGGACAACGAAACTATGCGTTTATACGCGTGGGAATTCGCTCACGACCATCTAACTGGACAGCAACTAGACGTTTTCAAAGAAATGTTTACGGGGGTGTCATCCGCCGACACAGCTACACGGCTTGGCTTAACCGAACGCGCAGTGCGTTACCACCGCACCGCTGTCACCGATCAGTTGCGAAGTTTGGTTCTCCGCAGCCGCAATGAATTAGTCACAACGAACACGCTTGAGCCAGCCATTGCAAACCCTGCGATCATTGGATCGAGAACGCCGGTTGCCGCCAACGGAAGCGCAGCAACGTTATAAGCAAACGCCCAGAAAATATTGGCTTTGATCGTCCGCAACGTGGCGCGCGAAAGAAGGAGTGCATCCTGAACCGCACGCAGATCTCCACCAACAATCGTGATGTCTGCTGCTTGCATTGCAGCATCAGTGCCAGTTCCCATTGCGATGCCAATATCTGCTTGCACGAGGGCTGCTGCATCGTTCACACCATCACCGACCATGGCGACAACGCGACCTTGCTCTTGTAATTGGCGCACCACTTCAACCTTGCGGGCGGGTAATACGCCCGCAATCACATGATCCGTATCAGTTGGGATTCCAACGAGCTCGGCTACACGCATAGCTGCACCACGAGAATCACCGCTGCACAAAACGGGATCTAGACCACTTTCTCGCAACACCCGAAGAGCATCCATGCTGGAAGGTTTAATGGTGTCGGATACTACGAATATGGCGCGTGCCGTGCCGAGCCATGCGGCGAAAATTGCTGTGTCACCGTGCTTCGTGGCGAGTGCAAGTGCTTCCTCGAGTTCAGGTGGCACCGAGATGGCCTCGGCCGCCATAAAAGCCGCGTTACCCACACTGATTCGCAATCCATTTACGGTTCCGCGTGCACCACGACCGGCAACGTTTTCAAAGTTCTCCACCTCAGGTAGCGAGCCGAGTTCCTTCAGTGCCGCATTAGTAATCGCACGAGCGATTGGATGTTCGCTCGCCGCTTCAAGGGCGCCTGTGAGCCCGATGACTTCTTCGTGTGAAACGTCTGCTGCGCTGATCACATTGTGCAGGGTCATCACACCTGTGGTCAGTGTGCCGGTTTTATCGAACACGATCGTGTCAACTTTGCGCGTTTGTTCAAGGACATCGGCTCCAGAAATCACAATGCCTAGCTGTGCTGCACGACCCGTTCCCACCAATAACGCAGTTGGGGTTGCGAGTCCGAGTGCACACGGGCAAGCGATGATCAACACCGCCACTGCGGCGGTGAATGCATCGTTGGCTGCATGATCGGTCAAGAGCCAGACCGCCAGCGTGGCGGCAGCGCCGATGATCACCAGCGGGACGAACACCGCGCTAACCCGATCGGCGAGTCTTTGTGCAGGGGCCTTCTTAGTTTGCGCATCGTGCACGAGACGCGCCATGGATGCAAGCGTCGTGTCGGCACCCACTCTCGTGGCGCGCACGACAATGCGGCCGTTGGCGTTCACAGTTGCACCAGTCACTGGCGAACCCGGCTGCTTTTCGACCGGCAAACTCTCGCCCGTAATCATTGATTCATCAACAGCCGAGTTGCCAGAAAGCACTACACCATCGGTGGCGATCTTTTCGCCGGGTCGCACTACGAACTGATCACCAATCTGAAGTCGCTCGACTGGGGTGGGTATTTCAACGCCATCTTGCAAAACATTTGCTTGCTTTGCCCCCATTGACATCAATGCGCGCAATGCGTCTCCGGCACGGAATCGGGCGCGCGTTTCGAGATAACGACCAAGCACAAGAAACAGCACCACACCAGCGGCAACTTCGAAATAGACATGGCTAGAGGAACCACCCATGTCCATCCCGCTGTGACCGGCCATTGTTTGGCCAGCATCTCCCCAGATCAATGCCCATAATGACCACGCGAAGGCGGCCGTAACACCTATGGAAATGAGTGTGTCCATCGAGGTTGCAAGGTGACGCAGGTTAACCAGCGTCGCTCGGTGGAAGGGCCATGCAACCCAGGTGATTACTGGTGTTGTAAATCCCAATGCCCACCATTGCCAGTTGGTGAAGTGCCATGGATCAACCATTGAAATGACGATCACGGGCAGCGCAAGAGGCAGTGACACAAAGAGTCGACGACGCCATGCGTGATATGCGGCATCGGCTTCGTTTTTGGTTGTCGCACTGCGGACAGCTGCGGTGTAGCCGAGAGATTCAATGGCTTGAATTACCGCCGAAGTATTCGTAGTGTCCGACTTCACGAACCCGACATGTGCGGATTCGGTTGCATAGTTCACCGTGGCTTGAACTCCAGGCAGTTTGTTGAGCTTCTTCTCAATCCGCATCGCGCAAGACGCGCAGGTCATGCCCCCGACTTCAAGGTCGAGATCGGCCGCGGTCGCGTTACTTGGCAACGGCTTCGAACCCTGCTTCATCAACAGCGGCTGTGATCTGGTCCCAGTTGACACCATCGGCATCAATTTCGACTGCCTTCGTTTCAAGGTTCACGCGCACAGCGGTAACACCCGACAATCTGCCAAGCTCATTTTCCACCGACGCCTTGCAGTGGCCACAGGTCATGCCAGGTACTTGAAATACGTGAGTTGCCATGACTTCAGGCTATCTCCGGTGGCTATGAGATGTTCTTTGCGGTCAACCAAAGAATTTCGCGAAAGGTAGATAGCGGATCAGAATTCAGGCCAATCACTTTGGCTTCGTCGTCCCATCGGCGTAACTGAACCGCTTCTTTGAACCACTTGTGCGACTCAAAGTCTGCGCATTCAGTTGCAGACATCGGTCCGCCTTGAAAACGGAGACTCTGTTTGGAAGCCTCACTCAGAGCTGCGGCATATTCGGAATCTTTGGCACAGAGCCAGCGTTTTGCAGCCACATGCCACCGAATCGGCTCGGTCACAGAAGCTGGAAATTGCTGTGCGAGTTCGTCAGCGCCAACCTTCTCATGGCGTAGGTCTTGCGTGAAATGGGAATCATCAGCACCCAACGCATCGAGATGCATGAGGTGCCCGATGTCGTGCAACAAGGAGGCGAGCACGAGGTCGCTCGACGCACCACTCGCTACTGCGAGATTTGCAGCCTGCACAGCGTGATCGACTTGTGAGATGTCCTCCGAATAGAAATCAGATCCGTGGCGCTCATACAACGCGACGATCTCATCAATTGATTTCATACCGGGCGACCCTCAAAGTCGCCGATCAACGAAACACGTGTTCTGCCACTGTCGTTTGCAGACTCCTGGAACATGCGCAGCTTCTCTGCGTAATACGCATCACGCAAGTTGCCCTGGCTTAAAGAGTTATAGGTGGGGTAAATCGCACGCCTTGGGTGCGTGGAGTTATTTGGGCCACTGCGATGTGGCGCCAATGAATGGAACCACAGCACTTCCCCCGCACGAACCTCGACTGGCTGCCAGTCAAAGCCCTCAACCACATCAGCACGGATACATCCGCGCTCATCCATCGGCAAGAGATCTTGATGTCGCGCACTCACGACTTCAAGACAGCCATTCTCGAGCAGTGAATCATCCACGGCGATCATGCAAGACACATGGTTATTAACGAATGGATATGCCGGCGCATCCTGATGTGGTGAATAGCCCGCACCTCCGGGAAGCTTGTAGTTGATCTTCTCTTTGTAAAGCACGCTCGCCTCACCAAGTAACAAATCTGCGGTAGCAGTGAGTACTGATTTAGTGAGCAAGTCACGCATGCCCTCGTGATAGGGGATGAAGTTTTCAGAGCGACAAATCTTTGGGCCGTCATCGGTCATTTCAAAGTATTGAAACCATGATGAATTTGTCTTGTCTTCGTACCAACCCTGAACTTCACTCACCCACACAACAATTTGTGCGGTCTCCTCAGATGAAAAAGGGCGTGTCAGCAGCCAGCCATTCGCATTGAAGAACTCGACTTCAGCGAGAGTGATCGGAGCACTTGACATAGTTCCAGCCTAAGACTCTGTGGTCATTGAGTGCGCCACGGCACACCTGAGGGCCATCTGCCCTTACCGCCGTCGGCCACGATGAACCCGGTGAATTCATGGTGATTGTTCTGCATGCGCCACGCGTTCATTGTGCGAGACAGTTCAAACACCTTATTGATGTCCGTTTCAGGGGTGCGCCAAGTTGGATCGGCTTCAAGATTGAAACACAGGAACTCACCGTCAGCGAATTGCACATAGCCATGAGTTTTGTTGCGCAACACTGCGAGTGAGCAACGTGTGAGATCACGACTCCATTTCCACGATGCATCATCCGTGTCTACAAACACGTGGCTCCAATCGAATTCCCATGCGGCGTGATCTCGCCAGTCCTCTGCTTGGTTCCCCATCATCACCGGATAAAGCGATCGGCCGTCACATTGAGTTGGCACTTCAGCACCGAGGAATTCGCAAAGGGTTGGCAAGATGTCGACATTCTCAGTGAATTGTGTGACAACTTTGCCGTGGGACTCAGTCAAGCCCGGATCACGCACGATACCGACGATGTGGTGTGACTCTTCCCAGTAGCCGACCTTTTCCCGTAAGCCATGATCGCCGAGCATCTCGCCATGATCTGATGCGATGACGATCATGGTTTCATTCCACTCGCCGGATCGCTTAAGCGCATCCCAGATGCGCGCGAGTTGGGTGTCAACTTCGCTGATCATGCCGTAATACTGAGCGCGCATCTTGCGCAGTTTCGCCTCGTCGGTTGGCGCGGCATTGGTTTTAGAGCTGAGCAAGTACTCATGCAATGGATGTCGTTCATCGGCTGGTGTGATCGGCATAGGCAAAATTTCTGGGTCGTACATCGTTGCGAATTCACCCGCTGCCGAATATGGCGGATGTGGACGAAAATAGCTGAGGTGCGCAAACCAGGGCTCGTCACGATTTTTATGCCAATCCAGAAACTCGTTGGTGAGGAGTGTGGACACACTTAGTGATGCGGTGCGTTCGTTCTCTGTGGCGAGCAGCTTGATTAGCCCGACCGAAGTGTCCACACCTTTTGCTTCCAACATTGCTGTCCAAGGTGTGAATTCCTGAGTGAGGTCCAAAACCAACTCAAACCCAGGTAACACTCCTTCATATGACTGGAGTCGCGGATCATCAGGCGAAAGCGTCACGCGAGGATCAACTGATTGATCGGTGTATCCAAAGAGCGCTGGCGCATAGCCGTTGCGCACGGCCATGCGGGCGACGTTGTCAAACGCGTTATCGAGTGGAGTGCCGTTGGCGAGTACGCGATGGTTCATCTGGTACATGCCTGTGTAGAGCGAGGCACGACCAGGTGCACACGGTGATGACTGGCTGTAATGGCGTGTGAGAAGTGTGCCGTTTGCGGCGAGATGGTCAAGTGCTGGCGTTTGCACCACGGGGTGGCCGACGCATCCGAGCGAGTCGCCGCGGAATTGATCGAGCGTGATGAGGAGAATGTTCTTGCGCATGTGGCACCAACTACTCGTGAGTGCGCCCTCTGGGGCTCGAACCCAGGACCTGCGGATTAAAAGTCCGTTGCTCTACCAACTGAGCTAAAGGCGCGGGGGCGGAGCCGACCGCTGGTTCAGCCTAGTTCGGAGAGACCGAAACCGCGTAGGTGCGGAACATCACACCTATGGGTCTAGGGCTGAAAAATCGGGTTACTCAACATGGTTTCAGCGATGAATTCAATTGCAGTTTGGAGCCTGAGATCGCGAGATCCCTCCACTACTAGAAAGGGTTTACTGGATTCCTCTGCAAGGGCCACAAAACGCTGATGCATCGAGTCGCGTAGGCCCTCTCCATCACGCAGACCATCTTGGTGGAAACCCACGTTTGTTGAAGACGTGATTAAGTACATATCGGCCAGACGTGTCTTTGAGAACTGGACCACTGCATCTGGAACGTCACCCAGGTAGCGCTCCCACCATGCGACAGTGGCCAATGCGTCTGTATCTGCCACAAAAACGGCTCCAGATTTGCCCAACATTTTGTCGGCAACTTGATGGCGTGCGGCTTCTTCGGCTTCCGAGTGTTCGCTCAGGATCCTCCAGAAATGTTCCGCGCGCCACTCGACTTCCTCCATTGATCCAACTTCTGCCATGAGTTCCCAGGAGACAGTGCGCCCAATCTCCGGCACACAAGGCACCCCGAGAGCTGTGGCGAGATCATTTGCAAGTGTTGTAGTACCAGTGGATTCAGACCCCATAACGGTGATCTTGCGACATAGACCAGCACGGACAACTTTGTGTAACTGTTGCCAAGACTCATCCAGATTTTGTCGCACTGAAGTACCAGACACTGGACTCTGATCACGAGACACATCAAACTCAATGAACTTTGCTGTGATTGCCTCAGCAAAACTTGGTCCGTAATCCTCCGATGCAAAAAAGGCATCAATGGGCGTAGCAATTAATGCTTTGGTGCGTTGCGCCCAAAGTTGAGAACACATCGGTGGACACTTAGCCGGGGCGTGCCAGGCACAAAAATCATCGGTGAGAATGACCTCCGCTCGTGGATAAATCTGTTGTAGCCATCGAGCGCGTTTTTGACCTGAGGGTTCGGCGGTTGGCGTACTACACACGATGATGAATAACGAGTCGACGTGGCGCCAAGCAAAATCAATCAATCCGAGATGACCTTGATGAGGTGGCCAAAACTTGCCGATCACAAGACCAGTGCTCATCCGTTCTCTCGCTCAAATGTCAAAAGCCAATTCCTATAGGCCAAAGAAGCATTTACAAGAAACACCACATACATAAGGACGAATGCTGAAACATCGGTAACGACGAAAAATGCAGCCGAAGACACATTCACTGGGATGATCCATATCAACCAACACTCAATCTTCTTCAAAGTCATGAGCATTTGTGCCAGCACTGACGCCCCAACGATGGACGTATCCCAAAGCAAATACTGTGGTTGCGAATAAACAATGGAAAACACCCACATACAGGTGAGCCAAATTAGACAATAAATGATTAACCACTTGACCCATCCTTTTCTTGTGAGCTTGGTAATCGCGAGTTCCGTACGGGCTTCGCCACCTCGGCACCAATGCCACCACCCGTACAGTTGTATGGGGACAAAAAATAGAAATTGCAGCCATGCCTGAGCGACTACGTCAATTCTGAAAAGGAAGACTCCAGTGAGCACACTTGCGATAATTCCTGCATGCATTGAGAAGATATTTTCGCTTCGCGATAACCAGACGCAGGAAAAGCTGAAGACAAGAGACCAGATCTCAAGCCACGATGTTGTGGTCCCTAACTGCTCTGCAACAAGGACATAAAGGAACGTGACTCCGAGTGCACCGAGGATAGATACAACGGTTTCCGACCAATCTTCGCGTGTTCCGAACAGTGGAATGCGTGAGCGTATCGTCGTCATAAAGTGAAGGCATCTTGAGTTAGAGAATCAAGAACTGCGATGAGCCGACTCGACTTCACTGTGTCAGAATCCCGTCGGATTCCCAGCCGCCGCGCCATTGGTTATTTGTGCGAGAACCGGTTTGCTGAGTGATATAGACATCAAGACCCTCGAGCATCTCCATGCCGGAAAGTATCTGGCTGTTAATGCTGGAATGGGATGAGGACGAGATCATCACGGCATTCAGATTCAGCTCGACAGCAGTGTCACGGGCGAGCTTGCAACCATCGGCCATGATTGTGGCCGGCTCATCTGGCTCAGCGCGCCGCTCGTACCTTGAATCGCCAATTTTGTGCGCTGTCCAAATAGCGCGGCTGCCTTCCCAAAGCTTCAGAATCACTTCTGGATTAACTCCGGTGTCATTGGGATGGCTGATCCCAACCATGATCACTGCGGTTACTGCGGCCATTACGAACCTCCTATTAGGAATGCGACGATGATGCCGAGCCAACCCAGTGTGGCGATTATCGCAATTGGGATGGCCAGGATGAAGAAAAGACTGCCGAATACGATCAGGGTTGTGTAGGTGAGGAATTTGGTCACGAAGGCAATTATGAGTAAGGGGTGTCTCAAAGTTTCGGCTTCGGATTTGGGCATAGTTTGGGTTTAGATCTCAGATCCAGAGGCGTTTGATTCTCAAATTACGATCCTACGTTGGCACTGAAAACCGAACCCGGTCTGTCCGATAATCTCCACAAATGCGGATTTATGTGTCACCCACAGGTGCGTTACCGGGCCTCGTATTTGCCAAGTCCGAACAGACCATTCAGGTTGGTAATTACTCGTATTACCTAAATGCCGGGGATGGAATCATCGTCTATGAGCCCAATGAGGACTTCAGTGTCTGCAAGGTACTAACAGTTATTGAGGTTGTTAGTTCTGATCCTGGGCTTGGCAGAACCACCATGCGTGTCCAGCCCACCGAAGCCATTATCGAACCAAGCAAAGTTGCTCGACATCGTTGGCGGAACAACCAGTATCTGTGCCCAGATGTAGCTAAAGCCAAGAAATACGGCTTCTTGGAGATATTTGCAAATGCATTCGACGATCAAGCATGGCTAGACCGCAAACTTGAGGACAACGTAAACAAAGTCTTTCGGCCCGACCTATCTCTCCCCACCCTTCTGCCAGTGGAGGGATTCGTGTATCTCTTCAAGTCGAGTACGTCGTACAAGATTGGTAAGGCGGTGACCCCAGAAGATCGCAAAAAGCAGGTTGAACGTGATGTGAGTGAGTCATTAGTTGAAGTGCATCGCATTTCATCAAACGATTACACGCGAGCAGAGCTTGAGTTACATAAGAGATACGCACATGCCCGTGTGCGTGGCGAGTGGTTCAACCTGAGCAGCGAGGAAATCTCCGAGATTTGTCTCATAACCGAGATGAACTATCCGGGCCAATGATACGTGTCGCCACTTGGAACGTTGAGTGGGCTACTCCTGGAAATGAACGGGGTTCTCGTATTCAGTCCGTAATTCAAGAACTCGATGCCGACATTTTCGTATTGACGGAGGGAAGTCGTGAATTGCTACCCCCAGGGAACGTTGTCGATGGTGGCACCGACTGGGGTTATGTGGTCAAAGACGCGACGCGGCGCAAGGTGTTGATCTGGTCACGATTCGCGTTACGTGACGTGGGTTCATCGCTACAAGGTGATGCACCGCCAGGTCGCTTTGTAGCCGCCACAGCCGAGACACCGATGGGAGATGTTCGAATTCTGGGAGTGTGCATCCCGTGGCGTGACGCACACGTTCGAAGTGGCCGCCGAGATCGAAAGCCCTGGGAAGACCACTCACTATTCCTAAGCGCATTGAGAATCGCAGTTGAGCAGGAACCAAAACCAATGGTCGTGGCTGGCGATTTCAATCAGCGAATACCTAAAGGAAATCAGCCACTTGTAGTTTCCACACAGCTGATTGAATGCTTTGACGCTCTTCAGATCCCGACAGGAATGGTCATTGATAGGCCTTTGATTGATCACATTGCAATTTCCAAAGACTTGCAATCCGAGAATCTGCTGGTGATTCCCGACCATGATTCCAAGGGCTATCTCACAGATCACCGAGGTGCTGTGGTCACTCTCGGCCCGTCGCATTAGCGGTGAATGGCCGAAGATTGAAATTCACTGTCACTTTGAGACATGGACCCGATAACTTATTGCCCGTGGCTTCAAGCCACATACCTATCAAGACGACCTGAGGGGCCCGGCCCGATGAAGGTCACCAACCGGCCAAGAGTCGGTGGTAACGCCGGATGCGATAGGAGAAGAAATGACCAACAAACGTCAGAAAAAGCAGCACTTTGCCATTCCACCTGATTGGGATCAGCTTTCTGATGAGGAACAGTCACAGATTGCCAAAGCAATCGCCGACAGCATCATCAGCAATCTCTTCGAGGGCAAGGAGGGCGACAATGTCTGAGTATTTCAAGCTCACACCAGAGCAGGTGCAGACCTTCGGTAGCTGCCTTTGGTACATGAAATGTGCATGGGTATCAGGAATGCGTCGAAGCGATGGGTGGACTCCAGGTCTGCCTTTTACATATGTGATCGACGCGCTGCAAGCAGTTGGTGCCATCATCCGCGATGATGATCGTTTCAACAAGCGATCGGTTGCGCAGGGTTTAGTCAAAGTTCACTTGTGGCGTGACGGCAGCGCAAGAGCTTTCTTTGAGCATGGTCTGATTATCGAAACGGGTCCACTGCAAATGTGCGCACAGATGACTACACAAGTTCAGTATCCGGAATACTTTGGCCTGCAACGCAAAGAACCAAGGCAGGCGGAACACTAACTAGAAATCCGAGTTACTGCGATGAAAGACTTGCTCGGAACTCCCACTCAGTGAGTCGTTCTCGATCTGCTGGTGAGAGTTCCGTCAAGCGTTCAAGCGTGACGGACGTGATTTCGGCCGTGCATTCAAAGACATGCGGATAAGGACCCACCGGTGATCCGGTGTCACAACCAACATCAAAGGTTTCGCCACTCATTGAGTACACCACGGGAACGGTGCGATTAATTCGCATTGCATCATGCAATTCACCGTTTACGGACAGAAATGCAACACCCCCAGCACCAAGCCCTCCGTCGTATGAAAATTCAACAACGATCTCGTGATGCCCAATCCCAATGTGACGACCACGCACAAATGTCAATTCACGACCGAAGGCGTTATACAGGTAAATGGGTTGGCCGTTGTCTAGATACAGGCTCCAGCCAGCCATGTTGCCACCCTGACAGCAAATCACACCTGAATCCACGTTTGATGCGTTATCAATTACGGCAGTGATGCGAAAGGAACAGTTTTTGAGATTGACAACTACGGGTTCTGGTACACGCACATGAGCACGTGTGTAAGTCATTCTTGTCTTTCCATTCAAAGCACTCGGCACAGATAGATTTGGGTCGAGACGAAAACCAGGATCACGTAATGGGTATATGCCATGCCGTAACGCTTCCTCGTGGAACATCGTTTGTAACTCGGCGAGCTTCTCTGGAAACTTTGCAGCCAGATCTTCACTTTGTGAAAAATCGCTTCGCAATTCGTAGAGTTCCCACTTTTCCTGCGGTCCATCAAACGGCATTGAGACAAATCGCACCCATGGTGGGCGTCCGTGGAAGCAGGAAGCGATCCAGCCATCGTGATAGATCGCACGATTCCCAAGAATCTCGAAATACTGAGTTGTGCGTTCACTGGGTCCATCGCCTACTGAGAACGTGTAATTCATTGGTACTCCATCAACAGGATCTTGCAGAGTCCCATTGATACTTTCGGGATACTCAATTCCCGCTGCCATCAAAAGGGTCGGCGCAATGTCAACAACATGGTGAAATTGCGAGCACAGTTCCCCTTTACGTGACATTCCTCGTGGCCACTTGATTACCAATCCATTACGGGTGCCTCCAAAATGAGATGCAACTTGTTTCATCCACTTAAATGGCGAGTCAAGTGCCCATGCCCACCCGATGTTGTAGTGATTCTCACATCGTGCAGTACCAAAGTCATCTATGTGTTCAAGCATCCACTCAGGATCTTCAGGGACACCATTCTGAAATGATGGCGCCGCCCAAGCTCCGTTGATCGTTCCCTCCGCCGAAGCTCCGTTGTCGCCAGTTATGTAAACAACAAGTGTGTTTTCATCTGCACCAATTGACTTCACATAGTCAAGGAGGCGACCAATGTGGTGGTCCGTATGTGCAAGAAAAGCAGCAAAGACCTCCATAAGTCGTGATGCCATGGGTTTGAAACGATCAGGATATTCACTCCACGCAGGCACACCATCTGGGCGAGTAGTGAGTTTTGTCTTCGCAGGAATGACACCCAGAGCAATTTGCCTCTCATAGATCTCTTGGCGCAGCGCGTCCCAGCCCGCATCAAAATGTCCTCGAAATTTATCGATCCAATCCGATGGCACATGATGTGGTGTGTGTACGGCGGGTGTCGGCAAGTAGAGAAAGAACGGTCGATCCGGTGCTGTGGCCCGAACTTGGTCGATCCAACTAATCGACTGGTCTACTAGATCTTCTGTGAGGTGATAGTCGCTTCGACCCCGATACGGAAAGATCGGAGTTGTTTGGTCGTAGACGGGTGGTTCGTATTGAGAAGCTTCTGCGTTGATGATTCCATAAAACCGATCAAAACCCATTCCCGTCGGCCAACGATCAAACGGGCCAGCGGGACCCTGCTCCCAAATCGGAGTCAGATGCCACTTACCAATGCATGCAGTGGCATATCCGTTTTGCCGAAGTATTTCCGCCACAGTTGCTGTT
This sequence comes from uncultured Bifidobacterium sp., assembly GCA_964638795.1. GTDB lineage: Bacteria > Actinomycetota > Acidimicrobiia > Acidimicrobiales > Ilumatobacteraceae > CAIYHK01. The sequence continues at coordinate 18,106 of CAZXAX010000035.1, forward strand.
GATTTCGGAATCATGCTGTCGTATGCAGGAAATGAATTCGCTGCTTCAGGTATCGCCCCCATGTGAACTGAATGATGATTGCGTCCTGTCAGCAGAGCAGCACGTGTGGGAGAACACAAAGCAGTTGTGTGGAACTGGTTGTAACGAATTCCTGACTCTGCAACATCGTCAAGTGTCGGTGTCGGCACCGGCCCACCAAAGGTGCCAAACGAACCAAATCCCACATCATCGAGCATTATGAGGATGATGTTGGGCGCATCAGCGCTTATTGGCTCTTTCTCTAGACGTGAAGCAGTTGACTCATCTAGAAGCCGATTGATTTGCCCTTTAAATTGAGGCGGATTACGAGGAAGGTGTGTCATCTACGAAGCCCAGAATTCTCAAACACTGCCATTGCTTCAAGCACTTCACTGCTACTTCCACTCACAAGTGTTGACCCAGTTGCAATTGAATCGGACAGTGCGATCGAGCCCGCCAGAATTGAGGCCCAAGTTTGAAATGACGTTTGGATTCTGTTTGTTGCGATAGTTCCATCGGTCACAACGGCGACACATCGACGCACATGAAGTCCATGGGACTCCGTTGGTGAAAGATCAAACCCAATGTGACAGTCAATTCCCTCAGCCAGTAATGGGTCCAACATCACACGCAAAAGATTCAATGACTCTTTTGGTGACATTGCGAGAACCTGTGCTTCTCGGAGCCGATGCGAGCGGAACCGTGATAGGTCATCTGTGCCGTCAAGATCGCGTGCCGTTGTCAGGCACCAGTTGCGAATATTCGCTGCCGCTGAGCGGTATCCAATCTCGCGAAGCACCCCCGCCAACCTCTGACGATCTGAACTAGTCGCCGTCGACTGGGCCACCAGCCACGAGCTCAACTCAAGGGCCCAACGTAGGTCATTGTTTTTCACTGCCTCTTCAGCCTGTCTTGCCACTTCCTTGGTACCGCCGAATCCTGCGACGAGTCGATTCGCGCGTTCTTGTGGTTCGAGGGGGAATAGCTTTGCTGGATCACCGTCAAACCAGCCTCTTATTCCTGAGTAGATCTGTCGCACATGGTGCTCCGCCACTCCGTAGAGCTCAGAGGTGAGAAAGTCGTTGTCGAATTCCGAAGGTAATGAAACTGTCGACGCAATTTCGTCCATGGTCATTCCTTTGTTCATTCCACGAACTGTTTGATCCCACAGGAACTGAATCGAGTCACGATCTCTCATCACACGCTCTTGAATCTCGACGGCGCCAATCATTGGTGGGCCGTGTGCTGCAACCAGATATTCGGCACCGAGTGACATCACATGATCAATGCCGCGCACCAACTGAAGCGGATCGCGGTACTCTTCCCCACGTATTGCAAAGATGTTGAACAGCACTGGCCAAACAATGTTGTGTACACAGGTCTTGATTTCTGGAAACCACAATGTGACCGAATCATCGGCATCGCTCGGAGCGTGTGTTACTTCAACCTTGAGCCCGGCAATCGTAACTTTCTCTCCTCCACGCCACTCGATGGTCGGTGGAACGTATCCATTCGTAAAGGGATGATGATCCCGGTTGCGATAGTGCAACCCCAGACCAACATTGACCAATCCATCAGGGCCGTCTGGCGGCAGTGCAATTCCAAATTGATAAACGAGACCGCGACCATAGGAGGGCCCGATCTCAGTGGCGGCTCGTGAGCGATTGAAATCAATCTTTTCATGGCCATAAACAGGCAGGCCCTTCCCTGCTTCCATGAAGATCTCACGAGTGCCCGCAACATAATGAAAATGTGTGTAGATCACAGCCACAATTGGCCTGTTGGTCACCTTGCGAAGTTCACTCAGGGCTGAGCGCATCTCCTCATTTGACTCACCGGTATCAATTGCGATGATTCCATCTGGGGCATCAATGAATGTCTGATTTGACAGTCCGTTTCCAACGAGACTCCAAACCCCAGTTCGAACCTCGTATAAATTGCGCACGAGATTGTCCGAATGGGCTAGCGAATCACGGTGTACTCGCTGGCCTCGACTAGCAGAGACAACAGACGCCGGATCGGTATCAAATGAACGCATCGTTCCCCCTGCCACTAGCCGCGAGATGCAAGCCAGAACACCTGTCATTTTGACAGACCCGACGAGGGGCTTCAGCCACGAACTGATGGGCCAGGTGTGATCGCATCGCGTAGTTCGCGTGCGTGCGCGAGCACCTGGCT
>CAZXAX010000036.1:0-20290 GCA_964638795.1 uncultured Bifidobacterium sp.
GCGAGCCTGTTCCTGGTCTGAACACCGATGACTGGACCTACGAGGTGGGTCGTGGCTGGGTGTCACCAAACTTTGACGACCAACTCGTCGGCGCAAAAGCTGGCGATGAACTCAAATTTGTTGGCACTCCTAGTGGCACCGAGGAGCCCGCGGATTTTGTAGTGAAGGTTCATCGTGTGCAAGAACTCGTTGTTCCTGATCTCACCGATGAATGGGTGAGTGAGAATGTTGGCGAGGGCGACATTGACACCGTTGATGCATACAAGGCGAGCATTAGCAAGCGTTTGACCGACATGAAGGTTGGGCAAGTGCGTAGCACTGTTGTTGACAAGGTTGCAGAAGCACTTGCTGGTCTTGTCGATATCGACGCCCCAAAGTCGATGGTCGATTCAGATATGCAGCAACGCCTGCAAAACACGCTTCGCCAGTTCCAAGCACAAGGCATCGCGATTGATCAGTGGTTGAGCGTCACTGGCCAGACAACCGATGACTTCATTGAAAACATTCGTACTCAATCCGAGCGTGCGGTAAAGGTGGACCTCGCATTACGTGCAGTGGTTCGCGCCGAATCCATTGAGGTGGATGAAGTGGACCTGAAGGCTGAGTACGACCGCATTGCCATGCAAGTCGGTGAAAAATCGGAAAAGGTTCGGGCCGTTTACGAAAAGAACGACGCAGTTGATGAACTCGTAATTGAGATCGGCAAGACCAAAGCCCTTGATTGGCTACTTCACAATGTGGAGATGGTGGACGAAAACGGCAATAGGTTGGAAAACGACGATGTTCTTGGGCATGATCACGATCACGACCATGAGCATGACCACGACCACGACCACTGATCAGAGGGACACATGAACTTCCAGAATTACTACGTACCAAACGTCACGGAGCAGACCAGCCGTGGTGAGCGTGTGTATGACCTCTACAGCCGTTTGCTCAAAGAGAACATCATTTTCCTTGGCACGCCGATTGACGACACGATTGCCAACCTCATCTGTGCGCAGTTGATTCACCTTGAGAGTGAAAACCCTGACAAGGACATCAATATCTACATCAATAGCCCTGGTGGAGATATCACTGCGCTGTTTGCCATCTATGACACAATGCAGTTCATCAAGAACGACATCGCCACAATCTGCCTCGGCCAAGCGGCTTCGGCAGCTGCGGTTTTGCTCGCAGCTGGCACCAAAGGCAAGCGTCTCGCCCTGCCGCATGCCCGCGTGATGCTGCATCAGCCCTATGGCCAGGTGGGCTATGGCCAGGTCACCGACCTAGAGATCGCCGCAAAAGAGATTCTGAGAATGCGTGACCTTCTTGAGGAAATCCTTGCCATTCATACGGGCCAGCCAATTGAGCGCATCCACCAGGACACAGACCGTGACTTCGTAATTGAAGCAAACGAGGCCGTCGAGTATGGGATTATTGATGAAGTAATCACTGCGCGTCACCTGGCCGACAAGTCAGGCCCGATTCGCTAATTCCGCGATCTGGGAGGTCACCAACATGGCGAAGTTCGGCGACACTGGTGAACTCCTGAAATGTTCCTTCTGTGGCAAGTCACAGAAGCAGGTGAAAAAACTCATTGCTGGTCCCGGCGTTTACATCTGCGATGAATGCATCGACCTTTGCACCGAAATCATCGAGGAAGAGCAGGGTCAGAGCACCGAAGCACGTCTTGAGGAGTTGCCGACTCCCCGCGAGATTCGTTCATTCTTGGACGAATATGTGATCGGTCAAGACCAAGCCAAGCGCGTGATGTCGGTGGCGGTTTATAACCACTACCGCCGCATTCAATATCAACAAGAACTCGGCACCGCCCGCCGCGACGAGGTCGAACTCGCAAAAAGCAACATTCTTTTGCTTGGCCCAACTGGCTGTGGCAAGACCCATCTGGCGCAGACCCTTGCCCGCCTGCTGAATGTTCCGTTTGCGATTGCTGACGCCACCGCATTGACCGAGGCTGGATATGTTGGCGAAGACGTAGAGAACATCTTGCTCAAGCTCATTCAGGCTGCCGACTTTGATGTCAAAAAAGCCGAGACCGGAATCATCTACATCGATGAGATTGACAAGGTCGCGCGCAAGAGTGACAACCCGTCAATTACTCGTGATGTGTCTGGTGAAGGCGTACAGCAAGCTTTGCTGAAGATTCTCGAAGGCACCGTTGCGTCGGTTCCACCTCAGGGTGGTCGCAAGCATCCACATCAAGAGTTCATTCAAATCGACACCACAAACATCCTCTTTATTTGTGGTGGTGCGTTTGCAGGACTCGAAGACATCATCGAACAGCGCATCGGGCACAAGGGCGTTGGTTTCCATGCCACTGTGAAGTCACAAGCCGAGAAAGATCCTGGCGCATTGTTTGCCCAAGTGCTTCCAGAAGATTTGCTCAAGTTCGGCATGATCCCTGAATTTGTTGGGCGTCTACCGATGGTCGGAGCTGTGCACAGCCTTGATCGTGCAACCTTGATCCAGATCCTCACCGAGCCAAAGAATGCGCTCATCAAGCAGTATGCGAAGTTCTTTGAATTCGAAGATGTGGAACTCACATTCACCCCGGCTGCTCTCGACGCAATTGCCGATCAGGCGCTGAAGCGTGCGACGGGTGCACGCGGATTGCGGGCAATTCTCGAAGAATCGCTCCTCGCAACCATGTATGACATCCCTGGCCGTGATGATGTCGGCAAGGTTGTTATGGACGTGGACGCTGACTCCAAGATCAGCGCCACGGTGATGCCGCGTGCAGCTGCTCGCATCTCGCGACCACGCCGAGCCGCTTCCTGACCCCGGAGGAGTCGTGGATTACGACGCCGCGTTGCGTTATCTAGATGCCAATGCCAATTACGAGCGCACGGGCAAGGTTGACACCCCTTCTGTGGAAGGCATCGCCAAGCTCATGGACATCATGGGCAATCCACATCTCGCATATCCGGTTATTCACATCACGGGAACTAACGGCAAGGGATCTACTGCTCAGATCATCACCCGAATCCTGATGGCACATGGTCTCACGGTTGGCACCTACAGCAGTCCGCATCTACACCGAGTAAACGAACGCATTGCTCGAGATTGCGAACCCATCTCTGATGAAGAATTCGGTCGGGTAATGGGGGAGGTCGCAGACCTGGAGACTCTCGGTGGGATAAGCCCCAGCTATTTCGACATTCTTACTGCGGCCGCGTTTTCTTGGTTTGCAGATGCAGGGATTGATGTGGCCGTAATCGAAGTTGGAATGCTCGGTCGCTGGGATGCAACCAATGTTGTGCAGTCAGTCGTCACGGTCGTTACCAATGTTGCCCTTGATCACACCGACTATGCAGGCCCGACACGGGTGCACATCGCGCGCGAAAAGTCAGGTATTGCCAAACCGGACGCGCCGATGGTGCTCGGTGAGAATGATTCGGAAACGCTTAATGAGTTCATGGCAGCCGGCGCGAAAGAACTCGTGATTCGTGGCGAGCACTTTGACTGCGTGGATAATCATTTAGCTCTTGGGGGCCGAATGATTGATGTGAAAACTTCGCGAGCTGATTACCGCGAGCTGTTCGTGCCACTACACGGCCGGCACCAAGGCTTGAATGCATCGATTGCGATTGCGGCGGTAGAAGAATTCTTCGCAGCACCATTAAACATTGACGTGCTTGCAGAAGGACTCTCATCGGTGCAGATGCCAGGACGCTTCGAAGTCCTCGGGCATCAGCCACTCGTGATCATTGATGGCGCACACAATCCGGCGGGAGCTGATGTATGTGCAGAAGTGTTCTTTGATGATTTTGATCCAGTTGGCCGGCGCATTCTGCTGGTTGGGTGTTTGGTCGGAAGGGACATGGCCGCGCTGTTATCAGCGCTTCGAGCAGATGAATTCGACTCTGTTATTTGTGTGACTGCACCGTCGCCACGAGGCGTTGCAGCCGAGGAGCTCGCGGCGCACGCCAAAGCACTTGGCTGTGATGATGTTGTAGCTGTTGCATCCGTTGCACGAGGCTGTGATGTGGCATTGAATAACGCCACATCTGATGATGCTGTGCTGATCACTGGTTCGCTTTATGTAATAGGGGAAGCGCGCGAGCACTTGCGGCGCATATTGCCGTAGTTGGGGCTCCTGGATGGATGGCAACTAGCCTTTGAGGCATGTCAAACCGCACCCTCGTATTACTTAAGCCAGATGCTGTCGAACGCCAACTAGTTGGCCAACTACTTTCGCGTTTTGAAACCAAAGGTCTGAAGATCGTTGCAATGGAGTTGCGCAAACTCGGCAATGACATTCTCGAACGTCACTATGAAGAGCATGTAGGCAAGGGCTTCTACGCCGACCTAGTTGCATTCATGTCACGCAATCCGGTCGTGGCCTTGGTGCTTGAAGGCCCAGAGGACACCTGGGAAATCGTTCGCACGATGATGGGTGCAACCAATCCACGCGCGGCAGCGCCAGGCACGATCCGTGGAGATTTTGGCACCATATTTACTGAGAATCTCGTGCACGGCAGTGATTCAGCCGAGAGCGCGGCTCGAGAGATCGGCATCTTTTTCCCCAACCTGTAGGCTTAAATCCTTGTCAACGCGCCATTGTCGCGGTTCCGCTCGGAAGGCTTCTGCATGTTTCGCAACAACCCTCTCGCCATAGGAAGGGATATCGCTGTCGATCTCGGCACTGCGAATACCCTCATCTATGTGCGTGGCCAGGGAATCGTCTTGGACGAGCCCTCGGTAGTGGCGATTGACCGAAATGATGGCCGCCCGGTAGCCGTTGGCATGGAAGCCAAGCGAATGATTGGTCGCGAGCCATCCAACATTCAGGTTGTGCGCCCTCTGAAAGACGGCGTGATTGCAGACTTTGATGTTTGCGAAAAAATGTTGCGCTTTTTTATTCAGAAAATTGACGTTTCAAGATGGAGCAAACCACGCGTATTGGTTTGTGTGCCAAGTGGTATCACTGGTGTCGAGCAGCGTGCAGTGCAAGACGCCGCTGAATATGCAGGCGCGCGGCGACCGGTCTATTTAATTGAAGAACCCATGGCCGCTGCAATTGGCGCAGACATGCCGGTGCATGAACCCAGTGGAAACATGATCGTAGATATCGGTGGCGGAACCACCGAGGTAGCTGTTATTTCGCTTGGCGGAATCGTGTCGTCACTCTCAGTTCGTGTTGGGGGCGACGAATTGGATGCCGCAATCGTTGATTGGGTGCGACGCGAGCACTCGCTTGCAATCGGTGATCGAACGGCAGAAGAAGTGAAGATTGCAATGGGATCCGCATGGCCGCTTGATCAGGAGATGATTTTCGAAGTTGGTGGCAAGGATCTAATAACTGGTTTGCCCAAATCCGTTGAGATTGCTACCGAAGATGTGCGTGAAGCCTTGGCCGAGCCTGTCAGTGCCATCATTGATGCTGTGAAACAAGCACTGGACCGTACGCCACCTGAATTGGCGGCTGACATCATGGAGCGAGGGATCATTCTCTCTGGTGGTGGAGCCTTGCTTGCTGGCCTTGATCGGCGCATGCAAACAGAAACGGGGATGCCGGTGTATCTCGCACCTGAGCCCCTGCTTTCTGTTGTGATCGGCACGGGTCGTGCTCTAGAAAATATTGAGGCAATGAAGGGTCTGTTTAGTCAGCCTGGATTCGACTGAGGACCGATTCGCTAAATGCCGAGATTTTGGTTCAGTCGCCTTCGCGTAATCGCACTTTTGACCCTGACGTCAATTGTGCTGATCACTTTGGATGTGCGCGATTCACCGATTATTGACAAAACACGTTCGGTGTTTGACAAGTTGTTCACGCCCGTAGAGAGCGGAGCCCGCACGATTACAAAACCGTTTGTCAATGCATGGCATGGCATCACGGATTATGCCGAGGTGCGCGATGAGAATCGTCGTCTGCGCGACTTGATTGCCAAACAGCAGGGCGCTCAGATCGCCGCTGAGGCGAGTATCCGCGAAGGACAGGAGCTTCTGGCATTGAACGGTCTGCCAAACCTCGCTGGTATTGACTCTGTGTCGGCACAAGTGGTGGGTGAATCATCGTTGAATTACACCCAGACAATTGAAATCAATAAAGGCAGCAGCAGTGGTCTGCGAGTTGGCATGGCGGTCCTAAATGCTGCTGGTCTCGTAGGCAAAATCACAGAGGTATCTGAAAATCGCTCGCTCGTGATGTTGATCACCGACCCCTCCTACACGATTGCTGTGAAAATTGTGGCGCCATACAACGACAACGGCGACACCACAGACTCGACCACCACCACAACACAACCAGTCGTAACTACTCCTTCAATTCCGGGTTTCACTCCCAATGAAACCGCGTATACGACCACGACGCTTCCTGGGCAAACAACGCTCGTAACTATTCCGTCACAAATTGATGGCATCCAATGGCGCGAGAGTGGAGCCCTCGAAGGACGTGGGCCTGGGAATGAACCTGTAATCCGATTTATTGAGGACTCCACTCGGTTTGGTCAGATTCAAGTTGGTTCGCGCGTGATGACCGCCGGAGGTGCATTCTCAATCGCGCCACCTGGCATCGTGGTTGGGACCGTGTCCCGAATTGAGGAGCGCGGCGGAACGCTTGGCCCAATTCTTCACGTGCGGTTGACCGCCGAAGTTACAAACTTGAACTTTTTGCGGATCCTTCTTTACCAGCCCTCAACGGAGATCCCGAACAAGTGATTGACTTTCTTGTTTACGTTGTGCGGTTATTCACGCGGCCGTATGCGAGATTGTCCCTTCTTGCATTGACTGTTCTCGCACTTCAGACCACGGTCTTTGCTGATACTTCATTATCCGGTGTGCACGGTCAGGTAATGGTTCTCTTGGCCGCGTGTTGTGGTGCGCAGATGGGTGTTGAGCGCGGTGTGATTGCTGGCTTCGTGATTGGTTTTATGTACGACCTAGTTCTAACAACACCTTTTGGAGTTGCGTCAATGGTGCTTGCCATCGTGGCGGCAACGGCAGGACTGTCGGGGACTTTCTTTATGGCGCCACCTTGGTGGGCAAAGTGCTTAGCAGTTGCAATTGCGAGCGTCGTTGGCGAAGTTGCATTCCCATTGCTCTTGAACGTGGTGGGGGTAGAAGGTTGGATGGACGCCAGGGTCATCAAAGTCTGTTTTGTCGTTGGAAGCTTGAACTTGCTGTTGTCTCCAGTCGGTCTCGCCCTAGTGCGTTGGGCGATGAAGCTGGCACCACCTCGTACCCTGAAACGGAGTGCCTCTATCGCCTGACGCCAATTGGTGTTTTGGGCGTAGCAGGATTGTCATATGGCGGCAGTAAACAGCCGGGGTCGGATGACCACGCTTGGCGGAATTGCAATCGCACTTCTGTCGTTGTTGGTTGTGCGTGTTTGGTTCTTGCAGGTAGTCAACGCGGAGTCAATGGACGAGCGAGCTCAAGCCATTCGTACCCGAACGGTCCGCATTCCACCTGAACGCGGTCGGATATTCGATTCGCAAGGCCGAATTGTTGCCGACAACGAGCGCCTCCTCACCATCACAGTTGATCGTGAGACGGTGAAGGATGACTCGGTGCGCGCGGAACTTTTCTCGCGATTATCAGGTCCATTGGAAATGCCCGCAGAGGATATTGAAATCGCGTTCAAGAGCCTGCGAAACGATCCGCTGGCCGACATTCCCCTGAAGGTTGGCGTGAGTGAAGACACCGCACTGTTCTTGCGAGAGCGTGGCGAGGATTACCCAGGTGTCGACGTCCGTGAGGACTGGAAACGCGACTATTTGTATGCGCCGTTGGCAAGCCATGTAATCGGATTCCTCGGTGCAATCCGCGAAAGTCAGCTCTCGCTGTATCTGTCGCTCGGGTACGAGCCAAACGAGTTGATTGGTCAATTTGGTGTCGAGCAGACATACGAAAGCGAATTGCGCGGAACTCCCGGATACATCAAATACGAAGTTGACACGCTCGGCAACAAACTGCGCGAGATCGCCTACGAGCCGGCGATCCCTGGGCAGGATGTGGTGTTGAGTATTGATCTTGCATATCAGCAATTTGCTGAACAAGCGCTGCAAACGCAACTCAAGGTTCGTCAACGCACAGAGGCTGGCAAGGTGTATCTCGCACCAGGTGAACTTGATCCTGGTTATGCGGAAGTGAACTACTACAAGGCGCCCGCTGGTTCGGTGACCATGATGAGTTGGGCAACTGGCGAGATCATCGCCATGGCGAGTTACCCAACTTTTGATAATCGCTGGTTTAACGCAGGTATTTCCGGGAGCAAATTCCAATCTTTGTTCCCAAACACGCAAGATCCAGACCAGTCGATCCTTGTGAACCGAGCAATCTCCGGGCGATACAACCTTGGTTCAAGTTTCAAACCCTTCACGGCCTATGCAGCACTCAACTCGGGCCAACTTCCAGGTGGTTCCACGTACAGATTCAAAGACGAGGGCACCTACACATTGGAGAGCATCGACCGCAGCTTGTGTCAACAGGGTGTCAAGTGCGTGTTCAAAAACGCAGTGTGCTCGTCATCTGGATCGCCGTGTCGATACGGATGGGTGGATGTTGAAGCGGCGCTGGCTGTGTCGTCTGACGCTTTCTTCTACAAAATCGGCGAGCAGATCATGACCCAGCGCAACACGAACGACATTCTTGAACAAGAAGTTCGCAAGTTTGGTTTTGGCTCCTCAACAGGTATCGACCTGCCTTATGAATTCAGCGGTGCGCTACCAAGCCTCGCGCTGAAGAAAAAACTCGCGGAATCAGGAGCAATAACTGAGGAATCTGCTCGCGGCTACTACGTGGGTGACAACGTGCAGTTCTCAATCGGCCAGGGCTTGCTTTCCGCCACGCCCGTGCAGGTGGCACGGGCATATTCAGTACTAGCAAGTGGTGGAAATGTCCTGCGGCCACATGTTGTGAACTTTCTCTTGGCGCCAGGTACACCAGATTCAAAGCCTGGATATGCCGATATCGAGAACGGGCGCATTATTCGTGATCTGCGCACATCACAGGTGATCTCCACGGTGGACATGTCTGGCGATCGTCGTGAACCCATTCTCCGCGGTCTAAAGCGCGTGATCACCGGACCTGGAGTCACTTCGGACTACTACCACAAGACGACTGGCGAAAAATTGTTTGCCAATTACCCGTATGAAATCTTGCCAATCGCTGGCAAAACCGGCACGGCACAGGGCTTCAACAATCTTCCGTGGAATGACTCGTCAGCATTTGGTTCATTTTCACTCGCGCTGAACAGGCCATTCACAGTTGTTGCTTACTTAGAGAAATCGGGTTACGGATCTCAAGCTGCTGCACCGGTAGCTAAATGCATGTGGTTGGCAATTGCGGGGCAGTGGCGTTTGCCTGAAGTATTCCCCGCCGAGCCACTCGATGTGGCGTCCACTGCAGTGGCAAAGTCTCAATCAATGCCAAACCCACAGTGTTTGTCGACTCCATATACGGGATTGCGGGAGTAGCGATGTCGATTCCGTTGTTAAATAGGCGTCCAAGCTCCGGGCTGGGCAATGTGCGCGAATCAATGGCTGATCCGGCGCGCAACATTGACTGGATCCTCATGGGCTGTGTCATCGCGCTCAATATCTTTGGAGCATTCATCGTGTACTCGGCCTCGCGGCCACAACTCACGAGGCTCGGACTCGATCCATATTCAACCGTTCAGCGCCAGATTGCGTTTTTGATCATCAGCGCCGTGGCGATGATTCTCACAATGACAATTGATTTCCAGCTATTACGTGGTCGAGCTGAGTTCTTATATGGAGCGACCCTGGTGTTGCTCGTGTTGGTGTTGATCGTCGGAGCAGTTCGTGGTGGTGCACGACTCTCTTTTGACCTCGGATTCTTTTCGGTGCAGCCAGCCGAGATGGCAAAGGTGACGACTCTTTTGATGCTTGCTGGATATCTATCCGATGATCGATTGGATTACGTCCCTTATGACACTTTTATCAATGCTCTGTTGATCATGGTGGCGCCGTCGGTGTTGATTCTCTTGCAACCCGACCTCGGTTCGGCATCGGTTCTCGTGGCCTGCGCGATGGGTGTACTTCTCGTGGCCGGAGTTCGCATCAAGTACATCGTGATGATTTCGCTATTCGCTTTGATATCGGGGGTGGTGGCGATTCTGAGCGGCCTTGTCCGGGGCTACCAGCTCGATCGGTTCAAGGCCTTCATTAACCAGAACTCCGATGACGACGCATTGCAGAACATTATTTTTCAAGTCAAGAACGCAAAGCGTGCGGTTGCATCTGGTGGTCTCTTCGGCAAGGGCTACTTGCAAGGTCCGCTAACAAATGGTTCGTTTATCCCAGTGCAGAAAACCGACTTCGTGTTCTCGGCGATCGCTGAACAATTCGGTTTGATCGGTAGCGGCATGGTCCTCACGCTCTTTGGTGTGATCCTTTGGCGCATCTGGCGCACAGCACAGATGACCCGTAGCCAGTTGGGCCGATTTATCTGTATCGGTGCTTTCACGATGATCCTCTGGCAGGTGTTCCAGAACATCGGTATGACCCTGGGCATCATGCCGGTGACCGGCTTTGCCCTGCCATATGTGTCATATGGGGGGTCTCACATCGTGGCGGGAGCTGTGCTGATTGGGCTTGTGCAGAACGTCCACATGCGCAGATTGCGCTGAGTAAGGGCGTTGTGGTCAAGGGTTTCGCATTGAAACCCTGATTCTTAGCCCCTTGGGGATAACCTTGGAAGAAGCGCATTTTGCGCGGAAGGTCGAATTAGCCGTGGCGCCCTACCCGGATGGACTCCAGTCCTCGGAGCAGTTGGCAGCCCGGAAACCGCAGTAGTTGCGGTCAATCAAGGAACGAGACAAATGGAGAACAACGAGAACTCCCCGCAGTCAGGCGGTGGCGGCTCCAACAGTGGTGGCCAGCGCAAGCGTCGTCGTGGCTCAAGAGGTGGACGCAACCGTAAGCCGGCCGCCCAGCGTCAGGGCCAGTCTGCGAACTCTGCTGATGATGTTGAATTGCCCGACCCGCCAAACGAGGGTCGTGTGCAGACGGACCGCAAACCCCAGATTGGCGATACCCGACCAGCGCCTGCTCAGCCCAAGCCCGAGCAGTCGAAGTCGAACAACAACAAGAAGCGCCGCCGGCGCGGTAACGGTGGTGGCCGCGATCGCAATTCGAGTCGTGGCGAGGGACGCGGTTCGCAGAGCACCGATGCAGACGTAATTGAGCGTCGTCGCGGACGCGAGCGTGATGGCCGCCCATTGGGTCGCTACATGATGTGTGTGCAAGTGCGCGATGATCTCACCCAAGTTGCGGTACTCGAGGGTCGTAGCCTCACTGAGCATTATGTGAGCTCATCAAAGGACGATCCGGCACAAATTCACGGCAACATTTATCTCGGTCGGGTTCAGAACGTGCTGCCAGGCATGGAAGCAGCTTTCGTAGATATCGGCACACCCAAAAACGCAGTGCTCTATCGCGGAGATGTTCAGTACGACCAAGAAGATGTGGTTGAGTCCGAGCCACGAATTGAGCAGATTTTGCGTAACAAGCAAATGATTCTCTGCCAAGTTACGAAGAACCCAATCGGCGCCAAAGGTGCGCGCCTGACCCAAGAGGTGTCGCTACCCGGTCGATTCGTTGTGTTGATTCCGAATTCGAAAACTTACGGAATATCAAAACGTCTTCCTGATTCTGAGCGTCGCCGTTTGCGCAACATTCTCGACAAGGTAAAACCTGCCGAGCACGGCGTGATTGTGCGAACGGCAGCAGAGCACGCAACGGAGCATGAACTCCTAGCGGATATGACCCGTTTGCTGTCGCAATGGGCCGAGATTGATGATGCTGCCAAAAAAGCGAGTGGCCCAACCCTGCTTTATCGTGAACCACCTTTGGCGGTGCGTGTGATTCGTGAAGAGTTCAGTGCCGACTATCGCGGTGTTGTGATTGATGATCGCGCGTTGTTCGAAGAAATTCATGACTACGTGAATGCGTTCAACCCGGAGTTGGCAGACCGCGTGCAGTTGCACGATCCAACTGAAGATGGTTTGCCATTATTCGAGCGGCATCATGTGCACGAGCAGTTGCATAAGGCTCTTGACCGCAAGGTTTGGCTCCCATCCGGTGGATCGCTGATCATTGAACACACCGAAGCGTTAACGGTTATTGACGTGAACACTGGCAAGAACGTCGGCACCTCAAGCCTTGAAGAAACCGTGTTTGTGAACAATCTTGAAGCTGCCGAAGAAATCGCCCGACAACTTCGTCTTCGTGACATCGGTGGAATCATTGTCATTGACTTCATTGATATGGAAGTTAAAGACAACCGCAAGAAAGTGGTCGAGTCTTTCCGTAACGCTCTGGCACGGGACAAAACCCGATCCCAAGTGTTTGAAATCTCAGACCTCGGTCTCGTCGAGATGACCCGCAAACGTATCGGTGAAGGGCTGCTCACGTCCTTTGCTGGCCAGTGCCCTGAGTGCCACGGTCGTGGTGTGAAGCTGAATCTGGACCTAATTAACTAGCCCCAAAGCCATGGCTGTCAAGGGATTGCCCTGAACGGCCTTTAGAAAGTAGAGTCGTAACTCGCTATGTACGCAGTAATCGCCACCGGTGGAAAGCAAGAGAAGGTCGCCCAGGGCGAGCAGGTTCAAGTTGAACTGCTCGGCGTTGAGGACGGCGCAGAAGTGCAGTTCACCCCGGTGCTCCTCGTTGATGGAGACACCGTTCTTGCAACCCCTTCTGACCTCGCAAAAGTGAAGGTCACCGGCAAGGTTGTTGGCACTGCCAAGGGTCCAAAGATTGACGGTTTCACCTACAAGCGCCGCACTAACCAGCGTCGTCGCTATGGTCACCGCCAGCAGTATTCAATTGTTGAAATCACGAAGATCGCGAAAGGCTGAGAGATGTCAAAGACCAAAGGCGGCGGCTCAACACGTAACGGCCGCGATTCAAATGCACAGCGCCTCGGCGTGAAAGTTTTCGACGGCACTGAGATTCATGCCGGCACCATCATCGTGCGTCAGCGTGGCACGCGTTTTCATCCCGGCAAAAATGTCGGCATTGGTTCTGACGACACACTCTTTGCACTTGTCAATGGCAGTGTGAAGTTCGGCGAGCGTCGTGGACGCCGCGTCGTAGACATCGTTCCTTCAGTCTGAAATTTCCGCGCTAACGCGGCTCAGAGAACATCGATCCCGGTGGGGAGTCGGCGTGGATCCCAATCGAGCAGGGTTACTGCTTGTCGGCAGGCGTAGCGATCAGTCATCCCGCCTACGTATGCCACTGCAGCCCGCAGGGCATCAGCCGAATCAGCTGCGATGTGATTTGGGTCAGGCGCCACGTGGGGTTGTGCGGGTAACAACATCGGATGCGCGGCGTAGTGCTCAACCAACGCCTGCAGGAGGTCGATCACACTCTTTGCCTGCGCGACTGATTCGTGGCGTAGGTAGATGTTCTCGTAATTGAACTTTCGAAATGCGGCTAGTGCTTCGGCCTCGGCATCAGGCATGCCAACTCGCCCCGTGGCTCGCGCGGCATCGATCATGGACCAGATGAATCGGCTCAACTGCGACCCGCGTTCGGACCCAATCGTGTCACGCACAGCTGAGGGCAAATGCTCAGGTGAGACAACTCCGCAGTAGACGGCGTCTTCGAAGTCATGACACACGTAAGCGATACGGTCCGCCCACGACACAACTTCGCCTTCAGGTGTGGTTGGCGCGGGCCTCGACCATGAATGGTTGCGAATGCCGTCAAGGGTTTCGCTGCAGAGATTGAGCGGCACGAGAGTGGTGTTTGCTCCCCACACTGCGTGGTCGTAACCCTCTTGCACGTAAGGGCTTAACGCGTCTTCACTTGCGTGACCACCAGGGCCGTGACCACAGTCGTGACCGAGCGCGATGGCTTCAGTGAGCGCCACATTCAATCCGAGGGCGCGAGCAATAGATACTGCGACCTGTGACACCTCGAGCGCGTGAGTGAGGCGAGTGCGCTGATGGTCATCAGGAAAAACAAAAACCTGGGTTTTGCCAGCGAGCCGACGAAAAGCGCTCGAATGCAGGATGCGATCACGATCGCGCTGGAAACATGTGCGGTACGGATCGGGCTCTTCCTGGATCGCGCGGTTACCAGCCCCAACACTTTTGGTGGCCAGAGGCGAGAGAAGGTCGCGTTCTCTGAACTCCTGCTCTTCGCGCGTGAGCAATTCATTGGTGCCCGTGCCCGCCCATGAATCAGCATGGGCGAATCGAACTCCAGAGTCCGAATCGCCATGGGCTCGCATGGTTGAAGCCCACAATTTGCCACGCTCGGTCTCGTTCACGTAACCAACCGTACAAGCGCCCTGATACGGGAATAGTCTCGTTTCACCCCTATGAGCACCTTTGTAGACGAATCCCAACTGAACGTACGCGGTGGCGACGGCGGTGCCGGCTGCGTTTCGTTCCGTCGCGAAGGCCCAGTGGCTATGGGCGGCCCGAATGGCGGAGATGGTGGCCGCGGTGGCGACGTGTGGCTCGTTGCCGACCACAACGTGGCGTCCTTGTTGGCATTTCGGGATCATCCGCATAGGCGCGCTGCCAATGGAGTGCATGGCAAAGGCAAAGATCTGCATGGCAAAGGCGGCGAGGATCTGTTGATCCATGTTCCTGAGGGCACGATCATTCGTGACATGTACACGGGTGAATTGCTCGCCGATCTCCAGCATCACGGCGACAAGTGGCTTGCCGCACCCGGTGGTCGTGGCGGTAAGGGTAATGCGAGGTTCTTGAACAACCGTCGACGCGCACCTTCATTTGCCGAGCAAGGCGAAGAGGGAACTGAGCGCTGGTTGAAGCTGGAACTCAAGTTGATGGCCGACGTTGCGCTCGTGGGTTTTCCAAATGCTGGCAAAAGCACTTTCATCAGTCGCATCAGTGCAGCAAAACCAAAAATTGCTGACTATCCATTCACCACTCTCGAGCCACATCTCGGTGTGGTGCGCATTGATGATGACTTCGAGTTCATCGTGGCCGACATTCCGGGCCTCATTGAGGGCGCCGCAGAAGGCCGAGGGCTTGGGCATCAATTCCTGCGCCACATTGAGCGTGCGCGCGTGCTGTGCGTGCTCATCAATCTTGTGCCCCTTGATGGATTTGATCCACAGGAGCAGTTACGTGTGCTCATGCATGAGCTTGGCGCGTATCAGCCTGAATTAGTTGAACGTCCACGACTCGTGGTTGGCACCAAATCTGATTCGGTGAGCCACGATGCAATGGCTGAGTGGGATGGGATTTCCATGTCGGCAGTCACCGGCGATGGTTTGAAGCAAGTGGTGGGCAAATTGGCTCAATTGGTCAAGGCTGCGCGTGAGGAAATTCCATTGCCTGAATCCACCGTGATTATCAAGCCGCTGCCTGAGGGCTCGTGGGTTGAGAAAATCGCCGCTAACGAGTTCCGTGTGCATGGCCGCGGCGCAGAGCGTGCCGTGGCACTCAACGACGTAACAAGCCCTGAGGCGTTGAGCTACATCGACGAGCGACTGAAAAAGTTAGGGGTACAAAAACTGCTCGTGAAGGCCGGTGCGAACGCGGGCGATGTGGTGTGGATTGGTGACTTCAGTTTTGAATACGTGCCCGACGGCGGTGCTTGACATGCGCGTGGTCGTGAAAATCGGAACGTCGTCACTTACCGACGATGCTGGTCTCATTAATCATTCGATGATCGCGTCGCTTGTTGATCAGGTGGCACAGTTGCGCAGCGCTGGGCATGAAGTCTTAGTGGTCACCTCTGGTGCAGTAGCTGCTGGTGTGGCAGCAATGGGTATGGACACGCGCCCCAGTGATCTTCCGACTCTGCAAGCAGTCGCTGCGGTTGGCCAGAGTCGCCTGATGGAGTCCTACAACGACCTGTTTCGTGCAAAGTCAATTGTTGCGGCTCAAGTGCTGGTTGTTGCACACGACTTTGTAGATCGTCGCCAGTATCTGCACTGCAGGCAGACCCTCACTCGCTTGCTTGAACTGGGGTGTGTGCCTGTAATCAATGAAAACGATGCAATTGCAAGCGATGAGATTCGCTACGGCGACAACGACAAGATCGCCGCTCTTGTGTCGCATAACATCGGCGCGGATCTCCTGGTGTTGTTGACCGACATTGATGGTTTGTACACGGCTGATCCACGCAGTGACTCCGCCGCGCAACTAGTGAGCCGGGTGGCGGCAAATGATCCACGCCTCGCTGTATCAGCTGGTGCAGCTGGCACTGCGCGCGGCAGCGGGGGAATGGCCTCCAAGCTCGCAGCAGCGCGAATTGCATCATGGTCTGGCGTGCGCACTGTTATCGCTCGAGCCACTCGCGAATCTGTTCTGTCTTCAGCCGTATCCGATTCGGTGGTTGGCACCACATTTGAAGCCCATGATCGCGCTTTGACCGCCCGCAAACTTTGGATCGCATTCGCTGCGGATTCTCAAGGCGCCATCACGGTTGATGATGGTGCCGCGAACGCCGTGCGCACCCGCGGCACGTCGTTATTGCACGCCGGCGTGAGCGCTGTGAGCGGGTCGTTCTTGGCTGGTGACGTGGTTGACATCCTTGATGGGGCTGGTGCTTTGATCGCACGCGGCGTGGCAGGAGTTGACGCTGACGTAGCCACAAAATCCGCTGGCCAGCGCTCCGACGCGCTTGGTGATGGGATACCAAGTGAGATCGTTCATCGCGACGATCTTGTGGTGATGCCGTCGCAGTGAGTTAATTCGATGGCAGTCGTGCAGTGAGTGCGCGCATCACTTGCGAATACATCTGCTTGGGTTCTGGAACACGTAGCAGCACGAGCAGGACAATGTAGGCAAGGCTGCCGAGGAATGCCGATGCCACCACGCGACCCAGTGCGGCGAAGCCGCCGTTTGCGTCACTCATAAGCGATACAAGCCACATGATTACACCGGAGCCCGCACCAGCAAGCAGCATCGGCACAAAACCGACGAGCACACGCGCGGCGGAGAACTCACGAATCTTTGCTTGCAGCCACAGCAGAGCAATTACCGAGGCGACGATGTAGGCAATCGCGAAAGCCAAGCCGAGCCCAAGGACGCCGTAACGATCGACGAGGAAAAATGCCAACACGATGTTGAGGATGTTTTCAATCAGGTTGATGAAAAATGGTGTGCGGGTGTCCTCATTGGCATAGAAACCACGCAGCGTGAACAGATAGAGCGAGAACGACACGAGTCCAATAGCGAATCCGGTTAATGCGCGTGAAGTGTTGTAAACCGCATCGGCTGTGAAGTTGCCGTGCTCAAGCAAGAAACCGATCGTTGGGCGCCCAAGCACGAAAAGGATGAGAGCGGCAGGGATAGTGAGCATGGTGGTGAGCCGTAGACCCAGGTTCATGCGCTGAATAAAACCAGGTGTATCACCACGGGCGAGTCGGCGCGCTAACTCGGGTACGAATGTGGTGGCAAGCGAGACTGCCAGCAGGCCGTGAGGCATTAGGAAAAATGTGTAGGCCTTTGAGTATGCGTCTTGGTCGCCACTTCCTGGGTGCGCAAGATTCTTCACCACCACGATGGCGGCTTGGTTGGCGAGCACATACCCGAATGTCCAAAATGACAATCTCGTAAGGTTGCGCACTGCTGGATGTTTGAGGTCAAAACGGAATCGGAGCCTGATGCCAGCGCGCCGCGCAGCAAACATGAGAATCACGGCCATGATGCCAACGCCGCCGGTAGCTCCGATGCCAAGTAGCCACCGCAGATCTGGCTCCGAGAGAACATCGCCGAGAATTGGAGTGTCTTTGCCGTGAATTGGATTGATCAATAGCAGTGTGATGATCGTGAAGATGTTTGAACCAACCGGCGCCCATGCTGCGGCAAAGAATTTGCCTTTGGCGTTCAAGAGGGCACTTGCCAATGCGGTTAGGCCGTAGAAGAAAATTTGGACAAGGAAGATTCGTGCAAGAGCAGTGCCCACGGAGCGATATTCAGTGGCATCAACAGCACCTGATGGCTGAAGCGAGAAAACGCGAAATATGAGCGGCGCTGCAATTACCGAGACAACGGTTATCAGGGCAAGGAAGACGACTGAGACGCTAAAGACTGCCTCCGTACCCTCTTGGTCCTCGGATTCGATCTGGCGCGTGAAGAGCGGCACAAGACTCGCCGCCAGCACACCGCCCATGAGGAGCTCATAAACGGAGTTGGGGGAGTTGTTTGCACCGTCGTAAGCGTCTGCCAATGCGGTCTGTCCGACCACCACACCAAACACCACAACCCGGGCCAAACCTGTGATTCGTGACATTGCGGTGCCGAATGCGACAACAATGTTCGATCTGAGTAGCCCCGGTGCGTTTTCCATCCCCGCGCAAGCGTAGAGGTTCTAGGTGAGAGGGGGTGTCCCGATAGGGTGAAATCCCATGACATTCAGATTTGAGAGCGTTGACCAGGTCCGTCAGGGTTTGCGCGAAGTTGATTACTTGGCAGACGACGGAATCGCCAGTGTTGCGTTCTTGGCAGAGCGTCTCGGAAAACCCGTTTTGGTTGAAGGCCCTGCCGGTACAGGTAAGACCCAGCTGGCGAAGAGTGTGGCTGAACTCACGGGCGCCCGCCTGATTCGCCTCCAGTGCTACGAGGGCCTGGACGAGAGCAAAGCGCTCTATGAATGGAACTACAAAAAGCAGTTGCTGCGCATTCAGGCCGATAAGAACAGTGACTCCTGGAACGAGGTTCACGACGACATCTTCTCTGAAGAGTTCTTGTTGACCCGCCCGTTGCTAGAAGCAATCCGCAGCGATGACCCAGTAGTGCTGCTCATCGACGAAGTTGACCGTGTGGAAGTTGAGACCGAGGCTTTGCTGCTTGAGATTCTTTCTGAATACCAAGTGTCGATTCCAGAGTTGGGCACAATTACTGCCAAGCAGATTCCGTTGGTGTTCCTCACCTCGAACAACACTCGTGAGCTTTCAGAAGCTTTGAAGCGCCGCTGTTTGTTCTTGCATGTCGACTACCCAGACATGGATCGTGAGAAGCAGATTGTTCTCACCAAGGTGAAGGGCATCTCTGAGCATCTCGCTGATCAGGTAGCACGAATTGTGCGCAGTATTCGTCAGCTCGACCTCAAGAAGGCACCTTCGGTAAGTGAGACCCTTGACTGGGCGCGCACCCTGGTTCTACTCGGCATCGACAATGTCGACATCGAGCAGGCCAAGGAGACTCTGCACATCCTTCTCAAGTACCAGTCGGATATCGCAAAGGCCGCCAAGGAACTCTCGAACGAGAAGTGACCAAGCGCAATGCCAATGCTTGATCTTCTTTCGGGGTTCGTGAACGAACTTCGTAACGCCGGGTTGCCTGTGAGCCTCACGGAAAACCTCGACGCTATGGAGGCGATCAGGTTCATCCCGCTTGAAGACCGCGATGCGTTCAAGTTCGCACTTGGGTCCACCCTGATCAAGAACGGTTCGCATTGGAATGCATTCGAGACAATCTTTGAGGTCTACTTCAGCTACCGGGGACCTGAGTATCTAATTGACAACGACGCTGAACTCGATGACTTGATGCAGTCGCTGCGTGAGCAGATGGATCAAGGCAAAGGTGATGGCGGCGGTGGCGGAGGCGATTCACAGAATCAACTCTTGATGGCGTTGATGCAAGGCGACCAGATGATGATGCGTCAGGTCGCCAAACAATCTGTGGAGCGTTACGCAGGCATGGAGCCGGGTCGACCAGTGGGTGGCACCTATTACCTCTACCGCACGCTACGCAATCTTGGGCTTGAGGAGATGCCTGAGAAGCTGATGGACGAACTGCGCAAGCAGTCAGAAGACGACCTCTCGCCGATGGAAGAGCGTCTTCACAAAGATGAGTTTGACGACCGGATTGACAAGTTCAAAAAGGAAGTTGAAGCCGAGATCCGCAGGCGTTTGGTCGCCGATCGCGGCGCAGAAGCGATGGCCAAGACCCTCCGTAAGCCCCTCCCCGAAGACGTGGAATTCATGCACGCCAACCGGGATGAAATGCAGCACCTGAAGAAGGCTCTACAGCCGCTTACCCAGAAGCTTGCGGCACGTCTGGCGCGCAAGCGTCGTCGTGGGCGTCGCGGACCACTTGATTTCCGCAACACCGTGCGCCATTCGCTTACCTATGGCGGTGTGCCACTAGAGCCCAAGTTCCGTGCACCACGCGCCAGCAAGCCCGAACTCATCGTGGTTGCAGACATTTCAGGAAGCGTGGCGGCTTTTGCTCGCTTCACCTTGATGCTTGTGTACGCAATTCAAAACCAGTTCTCAAAGGTTCGTTCATTTGTTTTCATCGATGGCGTCGACGAAGTCACTGATTACTTCAAAGGTGTTGACGATGTTTCTGAAGCCATCGTTCGCGTAAACAACG
>CAZXAX010000037.1:0-3675 GCA_964638795.1 uncultured Bifidobacterium sp.
GCGAATTCAATACCTAGAGTCAACGTCTCGTCCAGCGGTGCAAGCATTGACAACAAATTTTCGAGGGACGTATCAGATACGCATCGAAGTTCAACTCGATCTTCGAAAGTGCGCTCTTCAATCGCAAATGCTCCGAGTTGCATAAGGATGTCAGCACAGATCTCGCCTGCCATTGCTGAGCATTCCACGACGACTACGCGGATCTCAGTGGGTTGTGTCATCAGTCAATTCGGCGAAGATCGCGTTTGTACCGCTTTGCGTTTTGAACGTAAGACTCAATACCCATTTTCACGGGGTCAATATTCGCTTTGCCCTCTTTGATGACCGCAGGGGTACCCACAGCCAGTGCTCCTGCTGGAACAATCGTGTTGTTTAAGACCACCGCATTGGCAGCCACGATTGCGCCTGTACATATCCTCGCGTAGTGAAGTATTACGCAGCCCGATGACGCTTGCGACCATTCCTCCATGATGCAGCCCTCCAGGTGCACCATGTGACCGACTAGGCAATGGTCGCCTACGTGCGTAGGTGAATCAGGAGTCGTGTGAACAACCGAACCGTCTTGAATACTTGTGTAAGCGCCAATGGTGATGCTGCCGTGGTCACCCCGGAGCACAGTGTTCGGCCAAATCGAAGCAAACGCGCCAATGCGGACATCCCCAATTACGACTGCATCTGGGTGAACGAAAGCATCGGCATGAATAGTGGGTTCGATGTCTCCTAGTGCGTAAATCGCCATTCCCACAGGCTATGCGACTCCAACAATTTGTCGGCAATGAAGTAGCGTTTAATGCCTATGTCACGCCGTATTGATGTCGAACTCACTAGCAACAAGGGAGACGGAACCTGGACCTGGCGCTCAGCTGGCGCCAAGGAACCGAAGGGAATTGTTGAGACCACTCTGCTTCCCGCTTCAGCAAAAGTTGGTGACGTGCTGAAGATCGAAGCCGAGTTCACGCTTGACGGAGTGAGTGTGCTGGCTGTTATACCTCCGAAGGGCAAAGAAGAACGCAAAGGTCTTCTTGAACTGATTCCCACTGAGCGTGAATTCAAGGGCGTAACACAACAACTGGCGAAAAAAGGTCGTGCCGACGGGGATCGTCGTCCGCGCAAGCGTAAAGACGGTGAGGCACCCCGAGGTGATCGTCCACGCACACCGCGTCCAAATTTCACTCCCCCACCTGACACTCCGCAGCGACCAAAGTTGAAGCGTCTTCGTGCCGGAGATTTTCACAAGAAAGCTGTGCTCTCGACTTTGTCTGAAGCTGAGCGCACGATTGCCGAAACGCTTCTCAAGGGAGGCGGTGTAGCTGCCGTGCGCGATGCTGCCACTGAACAAAACCGCGCAGCTAAACAGGCTGGCACCGAGGCCGTTCCCGTTGAAGGAATCGTGGCCATTGCAGAAAAATTGCGTCCAGCACTACACGTAGCTGATTGGCTCGATCGTGCTGAGGCAGCCAAGCGAGATCTCGAGACGCTGGACCTACGGGACTTGCGTTCTGTCGTTGTTGCCGCCACCGATCCCATGGTCGCTCGTGATGAGAACACCAAGGCACTTGCAGCAGAGTTGAAAGAAGCTTTAACCCGTCGCCAGGATGAAGAGTACAAACTCTGGTTGGGCGACATTGATGCAGCTGTCAGTGTGGGCCGAGTGATTCGAGCGCTCAAGACTTCGTCTCAGCCACCCAAAGCGGGTGTTCCCTTTCCTGCAGAGTTAGCTGCCAAATTGGTTACCGCTGCGCAGGCCACATTTGCATCCGACACTCTTCCCGACCGATGGATAGCGCTCATGGAAGCCCTGGCGTTCTCGCCAGTTCACAAACAAGTAAAACCAGCTGCCGCTCCTCCGGTCATCAGCGATGAACTCAAAAAGACTGCGATCAGACTCGGTCCAATATTGCCTGATTTCGCAGTTCTCCTCGGAGTGGAAGTCCCTGCGAAAGCCCCGATGCCAAAGCCGCTGCGCCCGACTGCACCGGTTCGTAAGAAAATCAACAAGGAAACTGCACCAAAGAAGGATTGAGGTCCACCATGTCTGCATCTGAAAATGCAATTGTCACCTACGAAAAACGTGGGAATGTGGCGTTAATAACTCTCAATCGCCCCGATGCACGCAATGCAATCAACGGTGATGTGGCAGCGGGTCTCGAAGCCGCGATAGATCAACTGGAGGCCGAGCAGGGTGTTTGGTGTGGTGTGATCACCGCCAACACAGAGGGTCACAAGACGCCCGTTTTTTGCGCTGGCGCTGACTTGAAAGCAATCAACTCCGGACAGGCAGCCGCCCTTAACACCGCTCGCGGGGGGTTTGCCGGCTTCGTGTACCGGGAGCGTTCAAAGCCAGTAATTGCCGCTGTCGATGGTTTGGCCACTGCTGGTGGCTGCGAGATCGTGCTCGCTTGCGACATGGTGATTGCCTCAACAAGATCCCAGTTTGGGCTAGCTGAGGTGAAGAGAAACCTGATTGCCGGAGCGGGAGGACTGTTTCGCCTTCCGCGGGCAATTGGTCGAAATGTTGCGATGGAAGCCATTCTTACGGGCGATCCATTAACCGCTCAGCGCGCCTATGAGTTGGGTCTCGTGAACCATCTCGTCGAACCAGACGCAGTCGTTGCAAAGGCCTTTGAGGTTGCAGAAAAAGTGGCGAGCTCGGCACCCATTGCTGTTGCCAAGAGCCGGAACATTGTTCTCGCATCGGCTTATGAAAATGATGAGACACTTAAGAACATGACCGATTCCGCATTCGGCGATGTTCTGAAATCCGAAGACACCAAAGAAGGCCTAGCAGCATTCATCGAAAAGCGTGCGCCTAATTGGCAGGGTCGTTAGTTCAAATCTTTTTGCGCATCATCAGTCGCTGACTGATTAAACCCGCGCGTTCAAATAAATTTTTAGTGTCACGATCACCAGGTAAGGCTTCGGCTCTCAGGGCAGAGGCTCCTTGATCGATAGCGACGGAAATGGCTGCTTCAATTAGTGCGTCCCCAGCGCCGATGCCTCGAAATTCCGAATCTACGTGTACTTCGAAAATTTCAATTTCTGACTCTCGTAGACACAGCACCATGAATCCCACCACATAGCCCTTGAGATCTGCCACATACACAGTGGTGTTGTTCATGTCGGGTCGAAAATGACGCTCGTCCCAAAGCAGGGAGCCACCACGAAATTCTTGGATCGTTTGACGCAGTGACTCTCGTAATTCTGCAATACGTGGCGAATCTTCATTCAGCGCTGTACGGACAACTACAGCGCTCATGGAATCACGAAGAAAACAGTGGACAGGAATCGTCACCAACAGGACACTGCGGCGCTGACTCCCTCACAAGCAAGAAGCACGACCCACACAAACGCTCATCGGGGCGTTTCGGCTGTAGCCGATCTGAAGTGTCACCACGATCATCAAACTCCTCTTCCTCTTCTTCTTCCGCTGGAGTCTCCTCGGCAGCGACCATTCGGTCTTTCAAAATGGTGTCAAGGTCCGCCTCGACATCATCAGGAGTAATCAGATCCTCGTCGTCGTCTTCGTCGTCAGCACTTCCTGTACGGGCCATGCCCTTGGAGGGGTCAACAACTTCCTCATCGTCGTCTGTGACTGCGTCGAGGTCATCGATATCAACGATGTCCTCCTCTAGATCTTCAGGGTCGAGTTCGAGATCGTCCTCTAACTCTTCGCCA
>CAZXAX010000037.1:3685-19730 GCA_964638795.1 uncultured Bifidobacterium sp.
CGGGCCATGCCTTTCGAGGGGTCAACAACTTCTTCTTCCGCATCGTCAGCTTCTGCATCAATATCATCGATATCAACGATGTCCTCTTCGAGATCCTCAGGGTCAAGCTCGAGATCGTCCTCTAACTCCTCGCCATCAAAATCATCTATCAACTCATCATCTGACATGCGTCCTCGCTTCCACCGCACTGCCGGTGCGCCCGCGGACTATAGGCAACAGGAGCGACGCATGCGCGAATCGATCCAGTGACCATTGTCACGGAGCACGAATATACATAAATCATGAGCGTTGACCCCGCTTTTCTTCGGCTCGACGCTCAGCAGCCAGCCGCTCTAATTCGGGGGCTTCGGTGGTCATGTGGCTCATGACCGCAGCTACAGCCTTATGACCCGCAACCTCGGCAATTTGGCGGTGCATCTCAAGAGCGACAGTTCTGTAAGCGGGGTGACCCTGTGGCGAGGAACGCAATTCCAGCATATGGATGGCTTCTCGAGCGTTGAACTGCATCACATATCTGATGCGATACGCCATCGACACGGCATAGGACGCCTGCTGCGGATGGCTCTCCTGTAAATCGTCATAGAGCGCTGCCGAACGATCCATTACCTCATCGAAAGCTTCTTGCTGGCCCGCTTCCACTACTAGGTCCGGACGAGAGTAACCATGATTCGGTGTTAGAGATTGCCATTCAATGGTCAGTAATCGATGACGCTGCAGATCACGAAACGCACCGTAATCACTCAATACATCGAATCGATAGTCCACGCTTTCAAAGGCCCGTCCGGGCTTATGGCGTCGGTTTCGGCGATCACCAACATATGCATTAACCAATGCGAGTCGATCCTCATCGCCTAGCTTTGCAACACGTGCGCGCAACTGCGATTCAGGAAGATGGGAAGACGAATAGCAGATTGCCGCAAGGAGTTTTTCTTCGGCGTCTGGATCATGATCAACCAGGGTGACTGCATCTACCCGATCTGCTGGTAAATCGCCGAACAAACGATCGACCACTGCCGAGGTGTTTTCTGCATTGGCCCGCAGATACTCACTCCATTCAACTCCGCGACCCTCGATATCAACACGTTTTAGGAAAGACGGGATGACCTTTCGCAGTTCTTCAAGCATGAGATCTGCATAAGCACGTGCTTCGGGCAATGGGTGGGCCCGCATTCTCAACAACAAACCCTCGAAAGCCTGACCTGAGCCATAAATGCCGACATTCGACAACGATGCTGCCGGCAAGAGACCACGAGCCGCATCTAAGGCCTTTGCTCGAGTTGCTTGCCGATACACAAAATCCGAATCCGTTGGATTCTTCGCAACAGTTGAGCGAATGTGCTCTGTGACTCCGTCGGCGATAACACTGTAAGCGTCAAACATGCGATCCATATCACCGACATAACGCGCACCAAATCGTGATTCCATCAATATGGGGTCACGGTAATAACGGTAACGACCCCCAAGCCGCGCGTCGTAAGAGATGTAACGGGTGCTCTGCTCCAGATAACTCGCAAGCCGACCCCACTCCAAGATCTTCGTCAAAATGTTTGACGCCTGCTCGCACGCCAGGTGTACACCACCTAACTGAGCAACCGAATCATCGCCGTATTCCAGAAAGACTTTCTCATAAAGTTGCTCGGCACGATCTAGACCAACCGTTGCATCAACTGTTTGATCACCAGAGATATCCAAGTCGCCAACAAACTCATCAAGGAAAAGCCGCCGCAGACTCTTTGCACTTCGGCTGTAGCGCGCAAATAGAGCGCCCTTTACTACTTCTGGGAGATTTACGAGCGCAAAAACCGGACCATCAAGAGTTGTGAAGTAGCGCCTGAGTATGTCAGCCTCACTCGCTGAGAACTCTTCTGGCACATAGACCGTCATGGCGTGAAATAATACGGTTCACCGACTCTCGCAGCGGTGATACCCACGGGCGATGATTCAGTCGAAAAGGACCCCCGCAGCGTCCCCAGTAGAGGGGCCCGACTCCCTTGCCCTCTTCAGCAAGTCGCCCTGTCGCACAAGGTCGCAAGCCAGATTCGCGAGCAATATGGCACCGTCTCGAATGCCAGCTGTAGCCGACTCCCCTACGGCGGCGGCAGCAAAATCCTCAGTATGCAATGGTGTGCCTGGTGGCGCAATGGCAACCATCGGATGGATCGATGGCACCAGGTGACTCACGTTACCCATGTCTGTGGACCCCACCACTCTCGCATCAGGAGATGGCATGACAGGTTCACGACCAAGTTCTCTAGCCAGTTCTGCATAACGGCCAAGGAGTGGCTGGTTATCTAGCATCTCGGCGTAGGCGAACTCTTCCCAGTGGAGTTCAACTTCACAGCCACACGCCTGAGCACCACCAAGTAGCGCCGAGGCCACACGCTCACGTAGGGGTGCCAAAGTCGCAAGCGTGTCAGATCGCACATACCAAAGGGTCTCTGCATGAGCCGGAACCACGTTGGGTTTTTCGCCACCATGCACGAAAATTCCATGGACACGCTCGGAATCGCGAATGTGTTGCCGCAAAGCAGCAACAGCGTTGTAGCCAAGAACCGCTGCATCGAGCGCGTTTCGCCCCTCATGCGGCGATGAAGCCGCATGCGCCGCTTTTCCGCGATAGACGGCACGAAGTTCCTGGATAGCAATGGCATTCATTTTCAAAAGATCTCGGTCAGCAGGATGAATCATCAGGGCTGCATCAACTCCTGAAAACGCTCCATTGCGGCCCATCTTTATCTTTCCCCCACCGCCTTCTTCGGCTGGGGTGCCCAACACACGCACCTTAAGGCCAAGATCGTTTGCAATTGGAACCAGCGCCAGTGAAGCACCCAAGCCCGCTGACGCAATCACGTTGTGTCCGCAGCCATGCCCGATTGAAGGCAGTGCATCGTATTCGAGCAGCAAGGCAACGGTCGGCCCAGAACTTGCACCAAATTCCGCAGCGAATCCAGTATCGGTGCCGTAGGCAGCGCGCTGCACCCGGATTCCATTTGATTCGAGTACAACTGCGAGGGTCTCTGATGCAAAGAACTCCTCGAAGCACAATTCGGGACGAGCGTGTATCGCTGTTGACACTCTTTCAAGTTCGGGCATCAAACGATCTACGGCAACGCTGATTTCAGAGATACTCACACGAGGTCCAGTTTCAACATCTGCCTTGTCTATCACTCGATTCAATTCGTGGTTGCAATAGGAATGACGACCTGTGCTCTGCCTGGATCAATGCAACACTCAACGAGTACGTATCTTCCCCGCGGAACACCATCCACTGTGAGCAAATTAGGACCCTGCAGGATGAGACTTTCTATCCGCGAGACCCGTAAACCCGGATGAGGAAGATGAGAGCCGCTCCTCATCTTTCTTCGCGCCTTCAATCGCTGTCGGAATGACATCGATTCTTCGATTCGGAGATAGTCGAGGACACCATCCCCGGGATGCGCGCGTGGGCAAACCTCTCGCCCCCCGCTCCAACCAGTTGAAGTCACAACGTGAAACTGTCCATGCCAGTAATTGCCGAAGGTGATGTCTGATATGGCACTGAAGCTAAAGGACTCTCCCCTACTTGACTTCGCAGTGACCACAATTCGATCAATGCCCAAAATGATGCACGGCTGCCCTGGAGACGCAGGGAGTGAGCCCACCCCTAAAGAGTGCGCGAGTACGCCTGCAACAGGGAGGATAGGAAGCCCAGACTCGACAGCTTCTGCACACTCAGGGTCACTGTTGCACGGCGCCGTCCCATTTGGAACAACATCTACCCGACCAAATTCAGAGTCCATTAACCAACCCCAACCGCGAGTTTCACCACACCTCGATCAAGTTTCTCACAGGCCAATTTTGCATTCTCCCGCACTGTTGCAGATGGCGCAATCTCAGCAATCTGATTGAGTAAGTCAATTAGGTTTCTAACCGCTCGAACAAAGTCGCCTGCGGCATATTCCTCGTCCGACAACGACGAACTCAACGAACCCCCGTTATACCAAACCAAGATCGCGCCAGTCATCCCAAAATCAAGATCACGGAGTGGTGCCAAAGTGGCCTGGTCAAGTTGCGAATTTATTTGGCGGTGAATTTGCCGCACTGCTGCACCCGCATCCCGCAAATGTTTTGGCGGCAGACTCTCACTTGGATCTGTGTCTCGACTCCGAGATTCATACACAAACGCACTCATCAAAACAACGAGATCGGCTTGGCTCAAAGATTCGAGGACTCCTGACCAAAGTACTTCAGCGATCACCACATCGAGCTCGTGGAAGACATTTCTTAAAGTGATCCCTTTTTCTGTGAGGGACCAGCCGTTGATGAATCCTCTTCTCGCAAGAAGGCCCGTCACGTCAGCAAAACGCGCACTCACCGAGCCAGCCATTGATGTTTGTTTCGAAGAGATCTGATCTATTTCCTTTAGCAATCGTTTCAGTGTGTTTTTGTCGTTTTTTCTACTATTTCCACCGATCCCGCGTGCGGCACGACGACTGGAATCGTGGGCCGAAACCAAACGTGCTACTTCTACGACAAAGTCTCGTCTTTGTGGAACATAGGGAATCGGGAGTGCGATCTTTCCGGTTTTGACTCCGAACTCCGACAGTTCAACCAAATCAAACGTGATCCTTTCCGCCTCAGGATCAACTGTTGTAATTCTTGTTCCAGAACTTCGATCAGCAATCGCTACCACAGCAACCAAGCCCTGATAGACAACAGAGTCGACATGAACCAGATCTCCGAGTTCAAAACGTTGCATTGAAATCGCGGCCCCAGGTTCTGTGACCCCAAATGAACGCAGTTCAGCTTCCAGGCGCTCACGGCGCCGTTCTAAAAGCACAATTTCCTTGTCTGACTGGAACTGGGCAAGAGAAAGGTTAAGTAAATGTTGGGCCTCACGTTGTGAATGCGTTGCAATTAGATTCGTGGCCATATTGCAAGAGGGTTTGAATGCTGAGCGAAGATTGAACTCACGATTTGCAACAAGCCCTGCCACGGTGTCGAACCGCACGAATGGGTTGGCACAAATCACAGCTACACCCTTTGTGTCAAGCCCTCGACGTCCGGCTCTTCCGGTGAGTTGTGTGAAATCCGCAGGAGAGAGAATCTCATGATGCTCACCACGAAAACGAGTCACTTTTTCGATTACCACCGCACGGGCTGGCATGTTGATACCTACAGCCAGAGTCTCAGTAGCAAACACGACTCGGACCAGACCTTCAAGAAATGCGCGTTCAACGCATTCTTTCAGTGGGGCGATCATTCCTGCATGGTGTGACCCTATGCCGCGGATCAAGGCTCGTTCGAAATCCTCGATACCCAGTACAAGTAGGTCTTCCTCACTAATTCCTTGGGTGGCGACGTCAATTAGCGCTTCGACTCGCCGCTTGGAGTCTGCGTCATTGAAATCAAAACCGTCGGCGACCAGAGACCGTGCTGCTTCGTCGCATTGTGCCCTACTAAATATAAAAAATATGGCCGGCAGCAAATCCTCATCATCGAGATAATCGACGATCTCAGCCCTTGTGGGTGTACCTAGGCGCTGCTTCTGACTTTTTGATTTATTCCGAGATTTAATAGGTGTTGACTCAATACGACGGATATGTGGATTACCAACACCGTCTATAAGTACGGGTTCAACTCGGACCATAGATGTTTCCCGATCGAATGCCGCATATCGGGATTCAAGCGGAACGGGCCGGTGATCTGAAATTACAAAATCGGTCCTGCCCCTTACGGTTGAGATCCAATCAGCAATCTCCCGAGCGTTGCTTACGGTTGCCGAGAGACATACGAGCAGAACCTCCTGAGGCAAATGAACGATGATCTCTTCCCACACTTGCCCCCTATAGGTGTCTTGAATGTAGTGAACCTCATCTAGAACAACCGAATGCAGATCATCCAAATCATTAGATCCTGCGTAGATCATGTTGCGCAGCACCTCGGTTGTCATAACGACAACGTTCGCATGAGGGTTGATCGAGTTGTCTCCTGTGAGCAATCCAACTTCAGCCGCACCATATCGATCGACAAAGTCTCGATACTTTTGGTTACTCAGAGCCTTTATCGGAGCCGTATAAAAGACTCGCTTTTTGATCGCCAGTGCAGACTCAACTGCGTACTCTGCAACAAGCGTTTTTCCGCTCCCTGTCGGAGCTGCGACAAGTACAGAATGCCCGCTATCTAACGAAGCAAATGAATCAAGTTGGAATTGGTCTGGAATGAAGCCAAGGCCTTCAAGGAATGAATTCCGCCAAGAGTTAGGTTCCATGAGTTTTGAGGCTTGCTCGACGACGGCTGCGCTGAATCAGGAGACCTATCAACACTGACACAAGGTACAGAACAGTCATTGGTATCGAAAGCGCAAAGAGACTCACAGGATCCCCACTAGGTGTAATGACTGCCGCCAATACAAAGATCGACATGATGGCGTATCGCCATTGCGCGATCAGGGCTCGAGGTGTAATCACATTGGCCACCTGCAGAAAGACGAGCAGAAGCGGAAAGAGTAATCCGAGTCCGAAAGCAAGCATCATCATCGCTACCAGTGATATGTACTTGCCTATTTGATAGCTCTGCGACACGTCCTCACCGGACCATGAGATCAAGAACTCAAGTGCGCGACTCAGTGTCCAATATGCAATAGCGCTACCAAGACTGAACAAGAAAACTGCCGCAACCAAAAACCACCTGGCATAACGCTTTTCACTCTTATGCAGCGCCGGCACAATGAAGCGCCAAATTTGCCAAAGAATTACTGGCAAAGCAACGATGATGCCGCCGTAGGCCGCGATCCGAAAACGAGCACCAAGACCATCCAGCGGACCCAAGCCATACAGCGTGCCATCGCATTCAAACTCGAGATTCTTGCTACACACATCTCGGTATGGGCGTGTCAAGAAACGTAAAACGGGGTTATAAAAGATCGTGATTGATATTGCGAATACCACCACTGCAAGAAGACTCTTCACTATTCGCGACCGCAACTCAGCGAGATGCTCAACCAAAGTCATGTCTTTTGCCGCATCGGAACTTTTACGGAACTTCACGACTGTGATTCCGTATCGTCATCTTTGCGTGGATCCTCCGGAATCCTTGACACAGCGTCTTTCAGAGTCTCTGCCGTGCCACGTATTTCACGAAGTGGTTCGTCAACGACATCGGCAACGGCCTTCTTAAACCCATCTGAGATATTGCGAACTTCGCGATAGACCTGCCCGACGCGCCTTATGACACCTGGCAATTTTTCCGGACCCAAAACAACAAGACCGATCACAAGCAAAAAGACAATCTCTGTGCCGGACACATTGAACACCTCATAAGTGTAGGTACGTCTCCCAGTGAGACCTACATTGGCAGCATGGAATCAACGTATCCAGAGCATGGTGATCGTCCCATACTCTTTGCCCATCGAGGTGCCAGAGCCTTTGCTCAGGAGAACACAATCCCAAGCTTCCAATTGGCTCTGAAATTAGGTGCGACCGGTTTAGAAACGGACGCATGGTTAACGAGCGACAACGTAGCCGTCCTCGATCATGACGGCATCGCACGGCGATTCCCACGCCGAATGATCTCCAGTGTTAAAGCCGAAGACCTTCCCACACACATTCCTACGCTTGACACACTGCTTGCAACTGCTCCAGGAGTTGACCTTTCAATTGATGTCAAAGATCCCAAAGCGGTTCATGCCATTCAAGAAGGCGTTTTGCGTTCGAATACTCCACCAGAGAAGGTGTGGCTCTGCCATCCAGATTTGAATCTTTTGCAGGAGTGGAAATCCAGATCGCCGAGATTTCGTTACGTTCACTCTGTGCGACTCAAGAACATCAATGGAAGCATTGAGGCACACATTGCAAAACTCCAGGCATCCGGAATCGAAGTCTTAAACATGCACCACACAGATTGGTCCACTGGACTTGTCGTTTTGTGTCATAGGTTTGAGATCAAGGCTTTTGCATGGGATGCACAGTTTCCCGAGGTCTTACGGAGCGTGCTTCGAATGGGTGTAGATGCCGTTTATTCAGACTGGGTGGATCGCATGGTGGATGCAGCCCGTTGACACAGTCGATCTAAAGGAGCCCGATCTTATTTAACGGCCAAACAATCATGAATGCGCGGCCGACCACAAGATCTTCATCAATAGGCCCGAACATCCGCGAGTCAAATGATTCCGATCGGTTGTCACCCATCACAAAAATCTTTCCTTTGGGAACAACCTGTTCTGCCAAGTTCACCACTCGGCATCGAGAATTCAAATCAGTCTGAGCAAGATCCTGAGCATCAAGATAATTCTCTTCAATAGCCACGCCGTTCAAAAACACCACACATTTCTTGATTTCCAAAGTGTCGCCACCCAGAGCGATAACACGTTTGATTAGATCATCGTGATTCACAGTTCCGCCATTGGTGGTAACCCGATCAAAGACAACAACATCGCCGCGACCTATGCCATGAAGTTTGTACGAGAGTTTGTTGACAAGTACTCGATTGTTGTCATACAAAGTGGTTTGCATAGAGGGTCCCGAGATATAGAACTGTTGAAATACAAATACCCTGATCATTAGTGCGGCGAACAACGCCACCACCACAACAATGATCCAATCCCTGAGGGACTTTGCCGGAGAATTTTTGGATGCAGACGAAGACGGCGTCTCCGTTATCTCCGAATCTGACTCTTCATAATCCGACATGAGACATCAAACCTAGTGTTTCAGGGCCAACTCGGCCTTCCATCACTTGTCAGGTATTTAAGCCTTGGATGGCTGCCAGCGTTGCGCCATAGAACAATGGGTCTTCATTGATACCTCGGCCCATCGACGTGGGCAACCACTTTTCATTTCGCAGTTGGTTAAGGAGTGGTTCCACATCCAAGCGAGGAACCGTATCGGCAATATCGGTACCCGAGTAAGTCAGAGGTGCACAGACTCCAACTCTCTCTGACAACAGTTCCACCACAGTCCGAGAGTGATGACTCAAACCCGAGTGCCGTTCGCGCGGATCCGCATCACTCATTCTCAATGCGTACTGCACTCGTGCGCCAAGACTCGCCAATGTCTCTGATATCGATAAGCATTCAAGAGCCGACTGACCCAACCGAGTAGAGGTGCCGGCAATGCCTGGACCCATGGCGACCACTACGAGATCGGAATTAAGGAATTCAAAAGCTGCCGCCACACCACCCACGACGGTCAATGATTCGTACTCTCCACCGAACGCTTGTCCAGCAGTGATCGTATGAGTAATCGCTCCCATTTCGAGAAGACGAGACACCATGTCAGATAGCGCCAGAGGAAGCGCACCGCCGTCGGTCATTACATAGGTGACTTTGGCGTCGGGCCACAGATAGCGGGCCGCTATTGCGGCAACACCTAACTGACTATGCAATCCCGCGACCAATACTTTTTTCCCATGCAGTCTGTCTGGCAACGGGGTTGACGGTTCGGGATACATCTCCTCGATAGCGATATTCGGGTGTTGCAGACTCGTGTAACGCATCTTCATGATGTGCCCGGGGGCGTCATAGTCAATATGTGACCGACTTAGATTCCAGTGAACAATGTGCCAGCCACCCGTTCCGAGTCCGAGATTTATTGCCGATTTGTTAATGACTACTCGATCACCAACCATGCTTTCCCCGAGAACCGCAGTTAGAACATAAGCGCGTTCACCACTTTCCAGCTCCACGCGTTGCAGACCTTTTCGAACCTCCAGGATCTGCGCAACTACATCCTCTGCAAATAAATCCATGCTCAAAGCGACTCAATTAAACGCTCGACGCGCTCGTCACGACTCTTAAACGGATCTTTACAAAGCACTGTGCGTTGCGCTTGATCATTCAACTTGAGGTGCACCCAGTCAACCGTGTAGTCCCGTTTTTTGGCCTTGGCCGCACTAATAAATGCGCCTCTGAGCCTCGCGCGTGTTGTTTGGGGCGGAACACTCATCGCATTCAAAACATCGGTCTCTGACACGATGGAATCAACCTGATCGTGGCTTGCGAGTCGATAGAAAAGACCTCGATCTTTTCGAATGTCGTGATACTGAAGATCAACTAATTGAAGCCTTGCATCATTCATACCAAGACCATTCTTAGCTTTATACGCATCAATGAGGGCCAGTTTGGTGACCCAGTCGACCAGACGCTCCAACTTCATCGGATCATTTTCGATTGTCGATACACAGTGTTCCCACATCAATAAAGCTCGTTGTTCTTCTTCGGGAAAGCCTCGTTGGTCGGAATATCGAAGCGCCGCCGACAAATACTCGCGCTGGATATCAAGGGCACTCATCTCGCGACCAGATTGAAGAGACACCTTGCGGCGACAACTGGTGTCGTGGCTGATCTCCCGAATGGCGCGAATCGGATTCTCCAGAGTCAGATCACGTAACTCCCACGTGGGATCCTCCAACATTCTCAACATGCACGCGGTAGAGCCAATTTTGAGAAACGTTGAGTATTCGCTCATGTTGGAGTCACCAACAATCACGTGCAAACGGCGATACAACTCTGCGTCGGCATGTGGCTCATCGCGCGTGTTAATGATCGGCCTGCTTCTGGTTGTGGCTGAACTGATGCTTTCCCAAATGTGCTCAGCCCGTTGCGAGATAGTGAACTGCGTTCCGCGGGCCGAGGGAACGAGTCGACCTGCGCCGGAAAAAATTTGGCGGGTAACGAGGAACGGGATGAGAACCGAACCGTGTCGACTTCCATCGTCAGAGCGTCGAGTCAAATAATTCTCATGGCAGCCGTAACTGTTACCGGCAGAATCTGTGTTGTTCTTGAAAAGGTAAACGGTGCCCTTTACGCCTTCTTGTTGGAGACGCTCTTCGGCTGCGAATGCGAGCCGATCAAGGATCGCCTCCCCCGCGCGATCATGGGCAACTACGTCATAAATCGAGTCACATTCCGGTGTGGCGTATTCAGGATGAGACCCAACATCGAGATACAGCCGCGCCCCATTTTCAAGAAACACATTTGAACTGCGACCCCAAGTAACAACATTGCGAAACAAATATCGCGATACTTCGTCTGGAGTCAGGCGACGTTGACCGCGGTGCGTGAAGGTTATGCCGTATTCCGTTTCCAGACCGAATATGCGACGCTTTGACATCAGCTTTGTAGAAGGTTTTCAACCTCTTCGTCGCTGAGACGACGGAAACAACGCCGCACCGAATTGCGATCCAAGATTCCTACTTCGAGTTCGCTTGCTGCAATGCTGCGATCTGGACCAGAAAGCGCCTCGACGGCAATCGAAACTGCTTGACCGAGCCCGAGTCCTTGCTTCCAGGTTGCTTTCAATCGACTAGTAACTGCTTCAGCATCACCGCCTAGTGCAGCAAAATTGGTTTCATCAGCCACTGTGCCGTCGTAGAGGATGTGGAACATTTCATCGGGTCGACCATTAACTGCGACTTCCGCGACAAGAATCTCAACCTCGAGAGGCTTTGGATCAACCGTGAAAGTGTGACCGATTAGAACTGCGTATTCATTGGCCAGACTACGAGCATCGACATCATCCCGTGAGTACTGATAGCCCTGCAAATCGGCGTACCGAACACCCAAGCGCCGCAGTGCATCAAACTCGTTGAATTTGCCGACACCGGCAAATGCAATTCGATCGTAAATTTCATTAACTTTGCGCAGACTATTCGAAGGGTTTTCGGCAACGATTGCGATTCCATCGGTAAAACCCACTGCTGCAAGACCCCGGCCGCGCGCGATCCCTTTGCGCGCAAAATCCGCCTTGTCTTTCATCGCCTGTTCGGGCGCTACGTAAAACGGCATGCTCATCGTGCGCCTGCTTCAGCGTTTATGGCATCAAAGGCAGTTCGAAGTCGATCATCAGATACCCGACTCCAGCCTTGTGCGGAAATTTCAGCCACTACTGGATAAATACCGCGGCGGATATCGGGGCCGCCAGTGGCGGAGTCAACATCTGCAGCCTCCCAGAGGGAGCGGCACACCAACTTCACAGCTTCATCGTTCGAAAGATCTTCTTTCCATCCCATTTTCAAAACGGTTGAGCAATGCACCGAGCCAGAACCGGTCGCTACGTATTCAGTTTCTTCGTAGCGACCGCCTGTTACGTCAAAGTTCCAGATCCGCCCTTCGGAGCGTCGCGTGTCGTAACCGCCAAATATTGGCACCACAACAAGGCCCTGCATGGCCGCTGAGAGGTTTTGGCGGATCATCGTGGACAACAGATTTGCTTTTCCTTCGAGCGAAAGGAGCTTGCCTTCAACTTTTTCATAATGCTCAAGCGAGAGTTGGAAGACTTTCACCATCTCCATAGCCGGACCCGCGGCCCCCGCTATTGCTACTGCACTGAATTGATCCGCCTGCACAACCTTTTCCATACTTCTGTGACTGATCAGGTTGCCCGCGGTCGCGCGCCTATCACCACCCATCACGATTCCACCACTGAAGCGCACTGCGACGCATGTAGTGGCATGAGGAACCTTGTGGTCCTGACCAATTGCTGAGTAATCAGGATTGAGCCCAACACGATGCAACAGTTCCGAAAAACTAGATCCGGGATCCTCGGCGAAACTAAACACGGGTAGGGGCATAGATTCTGAGGTTATTACTACTCGCCGCCCTTTTGCACGTAGGCCCGCACAAACTCTTCGGCATTGGTTTCAAGGACTTCATCGATCTCGTCAAGCAAATCGTCGAGTTCGGCCCTCAACCGCTGTCCTGTTTCAGAGTCCGACCCGAGAGATTCAGCAACTACTTCGCTCTTCTCCGCCGATGAGTTGGACTTGCGTTGGATACGTTCTGCCATGCCTTGTTCCTACGCCGTGCAGACTTGAAAGTCAACTATTTCGGTACCTTTTCAACTCGCACCAAGCAACCGAACTAAATCTTGGGTTGTAGCGGCTTTATCCACAAGTGAGCCAATTAGCTCCCGTGTTCCCTTTTGTGGCTCTTGCATCGCTATTCGACGCAGTTCCCCGTTACCGACATCCACCACCATGCTGTCCCAGTTTGCCGAAATAACCTCGCGAGGCCATTTAGCCACGCACTTTCCTCGGAAATACGCACGGGTGTCCTCTGGAGGTTCATTGACCGCCAGATCAACCAAAGCATCATCCGCCAGTGTGTTCAGGTTGGCCCTATAGGCAAGGCACTTTGCGGGTCGCATGTCGTGATACTGCAGGTCAAGCAACTTCAGTTTGGGGTCCTCACCAACAATTCCGTGTCGGTCGGCATACGCCGAAATAATTCGTTCTTTTGCGATCCAATCCACGGTACGCAGCGCAAAATCAGTACGGTCACGAAGTGACTCAAGCACCTGAGGCCACAACTGAATGAGAAGCTGAGCTGAATCCGAACCAATACATTCAGAATTCTCTGAGGCGTAGTTCAACGCCAGAGAACAGATTTCACGTTGAATATCGAGGGCAGTCATTTTTTTACCACTACGGAGTTCAACAGCGCATTGCAAAGAAGGATCTGAACTGATCTCCTGCACCGCCTTTACCGGATCCAACAGTTGAAGACCGTTGGGGAAAACACCATCTTCAATCATTGCGAGCACAACACAGGTCGATGCCACTTTGAGGAACGTTGCGGTTTGACTCATGTTTGCGTCGCCACAAATGACATGGAGCCGTCGATACTTGCGAGGATCACAGTGGGGTTCGTCACGGGTGTTCACGATCGGTCGCTTTAGCGTTGTCTCCAGCCCGACCTCGGCTTCGAAAAAATCAGCGCGTTGCGAGATTTGAAAATTAAACTGATTCGCCGGCGCAACTCCTCGTCGTTGCGATTGATTCTCGACACCAATTTTTCCAGCTCCGCAGAAGATCTGACGCGTCACAAAGTGTGCAGTCACACCCTGAACAATTTCTTCAAAATTGACTGCTCGGTCAACTAAATAATTTTCGTGGCACCCATAGCTATTGCCTTTGCCGTCGCTGTTGTTTTTGTACAGCAAGATTTCCGAATCACCAGGAAGTACTCGATTTGCTGCATCAACACTTAGGCGCACGATCTTTTCTGCCGCGAGGTCGTATCTAAGAACATCTAAAGGCGAGGAACACTCAGGGGTGGAAATCTCTGGGTGAGCATGGTCGACGTAATATCTGGATCCATTACGGAGAACCGCGTTCACCAGGTGTGACTCCACTTCAGGCGGAAACACGTCACGAAGTGTGGCGCCCCGAGCATCCATCTCCGGATGCTCGGCAATAAAGTCCCAGCCGGTGATTGCCGAAACACTTTGCAAGTAAGCGTTAATCAAAATCGAAGAAGCAAGAACCGGGTTTTGCTCCGCGCCTCGAACCAGAATTCCGTATTCAGTTTCAATGCCCGAGAGTTTTCTTATCATGGCCTACAGATACTGACCCGCAACGACTGGTTCAATTGCTCTGTTTCCGGGGGCAGCTCCAAAGATCGTGCGTATGAAAATAATACGCTCACCCTTTTTGCCAGATACACGCGCCCAGTCATCTGGATTGGTCGTATTCGGTAGATCCTCGTGTTCGCGATACTCCTGACGAACTGCATCCAAGATGTCTGCTTCGCAGATTCCCCTAGCGCCACCTGCGATCTCTCGTTTGATCGCAGACTTCTTCGCACGCTTGACAATATTTTCAATCATCGCGCCGGATGCAAAATCGTCAAAGTACAGGATTTCTTTATCGCCGTTTTGATACGTGACCTCAAGGAATTGATTCTCTTCACCGTGCGAATACATGAAGTTCACCGCGTCATTGATCAACGACTCAACTGCTGCATTTAGATCGTTGTTTGAGCCTGCGAGCGTTTCCGCGGAAATCGGCACTTCAGCGTTCAGGTAACGACCAAATATCTGTTTGGCCGCCAAAGAATTAGGACGTTCAACCTTGATCTTCACATCGAGGCGTCCCGGGCGCAGAATTGCAGGGTCGATCAAATCCTCACGGTTCGTGGCCCCAATTACGATGACATTTTTGAGTCCTTCTACACCATCGATTTCTGCAAGCAACTGGGGCACAACTGTAGATTCCATGTCAGACGAGACACCGGTACCCCGAGTGCGGAACATTGAGTCCATCTCGTCAAAAAAGACGATTACGGGCCAACCTTCTTCACTCTTCTCACGAGCGCGTTGGAAAATCATCCTGATTTGTCTCTCGGTTTCGCCAACGTATTTATTCAAGAGCTCGGGACCCTTGATATTGATGAAGTAGGAACGCCCTTTTTCATCGCCAGTGCGTTGGGCGACCTTCTGCGCGAGACTATTTGCGACCGCTTTTGCGATGAGGGTTTTGCCGCAACCCGGGGGGCCATAAAGCAGGATTCCCTTTGGGGCCGGCAGACGGTATTCGGCAAACAGATCTTGATGAAGGAATGGGAGTTCGACTGCGTCTGCAATCTGGACAATCTGTGTATCCAATCCACCGATATCTGAGTAATGCACATCGGGTACTTCTTCCAGCAGGAGCTCATCAACTTCGGGTTGTGGGAGTCTCTCCAAAACGAAGCCTGATCGCGTATCCGCACGAAGCAGATCGCCGGCGCGGAGCAATTGCCCTCGAAGGCCATCACATAGTTCCAGTACGCGCTCGTCATCGCCGCGAGTGGAGACAATCACCCGAATTCCATCGTCAAGCACGTTCTTCAGAGTGACGATTTCACCCACTCGCTCGGAGTCGGTAGCGAGAATGACATTCAGGCTTTCGTTTAGGACAACCTGCGCTCCTAATTCCAATACATCGGCATTGATCTCAACGGATGTGTTGACCCGCATCTTGCGCCCACCCGTGAGAATGTCAACTGACCCATCCTCGTTCTTGGCAGTGACAATCCCATACGCAGAGGGTGGCTGGCTTAGTTTTTGAACCTCCTCGCGCAGAACCGCAAGATTCTCTCGTGTCTCACGGAGTGCATCTGAAAGCCGATCATTACGAGCAAGAGCATCCGCGAGTTGGCCACGGGTCTCCAAAAGGCGCTCCTCTAAGAGTCTGGAACGGCCTGGTAGATCAGCAAGACGAGCTCGAACCTCGGCGAGTTCTGCCTGGAGAGCAGCCACAGTGTCAGCCCCGACCTCGTCCGATTGTGATTCATCGGTCATGCCAA
>CAZXAX010000038.1:0-19438 GCA_964638795.1 uncultured Bifidobacterium sp.
CTCTCTAAAAAAATCGCAGTTAGTGCTGTACTTATTGCGGGTGGCTTGGTACTCAATGCAAGCGGTGCGAATGCAGTAGTCGAGATTCCAGTTGAGTCATTCTCAGGTCCGAATGCGGTAAGCGAGAACTGGATCGCGGGCGGTAATCCATCGTCGTCGTGCCTGACTTCGGGAAACGACGAGGGAAATACGCCGATTCCGGGATGTGGACGTCCACGGGTAGATGAAGTTGGTGCGGGCGTGCTGCGCCTGACTGCACCGTTGAATGACCAGTCGGGGTACTTGTTGTACAACTCTCCACTCCCTTCCGGCGATGGCCTTGATGCATTTTTTTATGCGTCGCAGTGGGGTGGCGATGGCGCCGATGGAATGGCATTTTTCTTCACGGATGGTGCGTACGAGTTAACGGCACCCGGTGGTAATGGCGGCTCGCTTGGGTACGCGGTGAAGTATGCCTGGGCATCGGACGCCCAAGAAGGCGTTGCCCACGGCCTTTTGGGAATCGGCTTCGACACGTATGGAGGATTCCATCGTTCAGATTCTGATGGCAACGGTTGCACGGGTGGGGCTAGTGGGACTCCCAATCAAGTAGTTGTGCGTGGTCCTGGAAATGGCCTTGAAGGTTATTGCTACATGGCTGGCGTGGATTTGACACCATTGGGAATTTCATTGTCTGGTGACAGCCGTGAGGAAGCCGCGCACTTGATTCGAGTTCGCGTCGACTCCGCCAAAGTTGCCGAACGTAAAGTCCGAATCTTTATTGATGGAGTGCGCGTGGTGACAGTTGACCTGCCAGAGGAGTTCCTCGCCGCTGAAACCGTGAAGTTCGGATGGACCGCTGGTACTGGCGGGTCAACCAACTTCCACGAGATCTGGGGAGCAAGTGTTCGGGTCATACCCGAATCAATTGATTTTGAGTATGAAGCTCCAACTCTCCAAGATGATCTCGAAGCAATTGCCAGCACTACGACCCAGGTCACTGAGGAAACTCTGGTAGAGACAGGCGCCCAAACCAATCATCAGCCGCTCTTTGGACTATTGGCACTGTCATTGGGGTTCGCATTGGTCGGTTTCGGCCGTCGGCGTCGACACGGCTAGGCGTTCCAACACAACTCGTCCCGGTTACCACTTGACCGCCCAGTGTTTTATTGGGCAGACTGACCTATCGAACGACCGTTAGGTGAAGCCTACGGCAAACAAGGGGGCAAGGAATATGGAACTAACAGAAGCAATGCGGTCGCAAAATGCTTGCCGCTATTACAAGTCAGACCCAGTGCCGAACGCAGTTTTCTACAACGCGATTGAAGCTGCACGCTTTGGTCCACAAGGTGGCAACCGTCAGCCAGTGCGTTTCCTAATCGTCACTGATCCCGCAAAGAAAAAGCAGTTGTCGGAGTGGTACAACGTGCCGTGGAAGGCGTACTACGAAGCAGCAGGTTCCGGCCAAGATGCAATCGAAGCAGAGAGTGGCGACAAGAAGGCCACCAATATCACGATGTCCAATCCCGAGAAGTCGCTTGCCGATGCTGACAACTTC
Organism: uncultured Bifidobacterium sp.; assembly: GCA_964638795.1. GTDB lineage: Bacteria > Actinomycetota > Acidimicrobiia > Acidimicrobiales > Ilumatobacteraceae > CAIYHK01. Next base: position 1,538 of record CAZXAX010000038.1, read on the forward strand.
GCTCAGCACTACGGCGAACACCCCGCGATTGTGCTCGTGCTTGCAGATCTCGAAGACACCCACCCAACCGACACCGACCTTGGTCGCTTGAGCATCGTTGGTGGTGCGTCGGTTTACACGATTGCGCAGAACTTCTGTCTTGCAATGCGTGATCAAGGTGTAGCCACTACTTTCACAACATTGCTGTGCATGTTCGAAAAAGAGATCAAGGCACTATTCAATGTTCCAGAAAATCTCTCTGTTGCTGCGGCCATTGTTGCTGGATACCCGGAGAAGGGCTTCCCGAAGAAGCTGTTCCGTCGCCCAGTTGAAGAAATGGCATTTGTCGACAGCTTTGATAAGCCGCTGACCAAATAGTGCTCGGCAGCATCCGTAAGTGTGAGTGGAGTCGTACATGACCCGTCGTGAATGGACGACTGTCTCTGGCATTCCGTTGAAGCCTGCATATGGCCCAGACGATGTTCCGGCCGACTATCGCAGCCCCGCTGCGCCTGGACACGTGCCATACGTACGCGGTGCACATCCTCTCGGCTACCGGTCAAAGCCATGGCGAATCTTCCAGTTGTCAGGTTTCGGCAACCCCGAAGACGAAGCAGAACGCATCCGCTACTTGCTTGAAAAGGGCGGCACGGGCTTCATCATGGAGCACGACCGAATGACCGGCGACAATCTCTACGACGTAGACCACCCAGAAGTGGTGGCGCGTCGTGAAGATGTCGGCATTTCAGGTGCTGTGATCATGTCGGCTCGCGATTGCGAACTTGCATTGACTGGGATTGACCAGGCGGCCAACTACGCACACGCTGGTGGCGGCGTCGCACAACACGCGCCGTTCGCGATGGCTGCTTATTGGAACGTGGCTTTGCGCCGGGGCCTCAAGTTGGAGCAGTTGAACGGCACGGGTCAGGCAGATTTCTTTCTCACTTACATCGGTTGCCCACCGTTGCATCAAATTCCGCCAGCCGCGGCTTTGAAAGTGAACTGCGACATCATCGAATTTTGTAATCAGAACTTGCCTAACTGGGTGCCGGTTTCGATGGCGGGGTACAACGGTGCCGACAGTGGCCTCAACGCTTACCAAGAACTCGGCGCACTGTTTGCGTGCAACATTGCGCACCTTGATGAGATCAAGCGCCGTGGAACCGTGCCACTTGAGAAATTGGCAACAGCGCTCGGCGGTGTGAGTTTCCGCATGGCGATGGATTTCTTTGAGGACATCTGCAAGATTCGCGCTGCGCGCAAGATGTGGCACGACATTCTTCGTGATCGTTACGGCATCACTGATGAGCGCGCCACCCGTTTGCGCATTCACATAGTTACGGCTGGATCAGCAATGACCTACCAAGAGCCGATCAACAACATTGTGCGTGGAACCGTAATGGGTCTTTCTGCCGTGCTTGCTGGTGTTCAGTCAATGGGAATTTCCGCATACGACGAAGCGCTCTCAGTGCCGTCAGAGCAGGCTCACCAGCAATCGGTTCGCGCCCAACAGGTTCTCATGCACGAGACAAACTTGACCGCAGTAACTGATCCACTCGGCGGAAGTTTTTATGTCGAGTCGCTGACAGCAGAACTCGAAGAACGCGCATATGAGTTCATGCGCGAGATTGACCAGAACGGTGGATTCATTGCTGCCCTCGAGTCTGGTTTCCTCCACGGTGTTGCTTCGGAAAATCAACTTCGACTTGAAGACATGATCACCGAAGGGACCCGTGAGATTGTCGGAGTCAATGTGCATACAAGTGACCACGATCCGTTCAACATCGATGGTTTCGAGGGATCTCTTGATGCTTGGGAACGCGGTATGCAGCGACTGGAGAAATTGCGCACCGAACGCGACACCGACGCAGCAATGCGCGCGATTGACGATCTAGCTAAGACCTGCGCCAACGGTGGCAATGTGATGGCTTCAGTTATGGATGCCGTGGGCAAAGACGTCACAGTTGGTGAAGTTGGTGAGGTATTCCGCACCGAGTTTGGTAGCTGGAAGTTCCCGGTGAGTTTCTGATGACAGCAGCGCGAATTCTCGTAGCCAAGACCAGCCTCGATGGTCACTGGCGAGGCATCAACGTTGTCTCGCGCGCATTGCGTGACGGTGGCTTTGAGGTGATCCTTGCTGGGATGGTCACTGCAGACACAATTGCAAGAGTTGCAGCCGACGAAGATGTTGATCTCATCGGATTAAATGTTGGTGGTCGCGTGGAAGTTGTGGAGCGCATCCTTGACACCCTCGAGGAACATGGTGTCAAAACCCCAGTTTTTGCTGGTGGAACGATTCCTCACTACGCGGTAGAAAAGCTCGAAAAGCGCGGCGTGCGGTGCTTTCCACCAGGATCATCGCTGGACGACATCGTGGCTTGCGCGCGTGAACTCACGGGGACCGTGGCGTGATTTGGTCGCGACTGCGAACCGTTTTTGCAGGCCAAAAGCCGAAACTCAATCAACAACCGAAACAGGGGGAGCAGATGACTTCATCAACTGGATCTGTGTCAGACACCATTCGCCGTGCCACATTTGGTGATCAATTGCGGCGTCATGCTGCACGCATACCGAACAAGCCGGCTGTGATTGCCACCGACAGCCCACTCCACGAGCGACGCGTAATCACGTATGCGCAGTTGAATGACCAGGTAAATCGTCTCGCCAATTCGCTGGCCGCCCAAGGTGTGGGCCTCGGGGATGTGGTGGCAACGATGGGTCGCAACTGCCCCGAATCAATGATCGCTTTTTGGGCGGCGGCCAAGCTCGGTGCCGCGGTCACGGGTGTGAACTACACGTTCACAGCTCGGGAGATTCACTACCAGCTGTCGCATTCCGAAGCCAAAGCAGTCGTTTGCGAAGACGCATTCGTTGCCAAAATTGAGGCGCTTGAAGAGCCATTGCCGAATCTGAAAGTGCGCGTCGTTAACGACGCATATGCCGATACCGCGCCGTCAAACTGGCATCGGTTGTCAAAGTTGATCGCTGATGGCAGTCCAATTGAGCCAGCAGTTGATGTTGATGAGATGACTCTTGGAATCATTCCCTACACAAGTGGTACCGAGGCGTTGCCCAAGGCGGTCGCAATCCCACAACGGAACTATTTCGTTTCAATGATCCCGTCTTACACAACCGGTATCGGACTCGTGGAACAAGACACCTGGTATTACACCTTGCCGTTCCACACCATTGCGGGTATGGGCATGCAAATTTGTTTGATCACACTTGGCAACACGATCGTTCTTCCATTCGCAGTTGATGCTGTTAAGGCACTGAAGTCGTTGGTAGAGGAAAAGGTCACTGTGGTTGGTCAGACTCCAACGTTCTATCTGCAGATGATCCAAGCTCCCGGTTTTGCCGAAGCGGATTTGTCGAACTTGCGCCGTGCAATTACTTACGGCGGCACAATGCCACGCGCCATGTTTGAAGGCATGAAGAGTGCCGCACCACAGATTGAGTGGGTCACATTGTGGTCACAGTCAGAACTCACACAAACCCCGACCATTGGGCGCTTTAAGTCGCTTGATGATGTGCCGAATCAGGACCCAGCGTGGATCGGACGCCCAACAGCACAACTTGAAGTCCGCGTTGTTGACGCTGACGACAACGATGCTCCAGAGGGTGAACTGATTTGTCGTTCACCCGGTGTGATGCGTGGTTATTACAAGAATCCAGAAAAGACCGCCGAAGTCTTCCGCAACGGCTGGCTGCACACCGGTGACAACGTACGCATGGATGCAGAAGGCAACATCTTTTTCATGGACCGCCAAAAGGACATGATCAAGAGTGGTGGTATGAATGTTTCTTCGGTGGAAGTAGAGCGTGTCCTCTATCAGCACCCATCAATTCTTGAAGTGGCAGTAGTTGGACTCGCTGACGAATACTGGAGTCAAGTTGTGACAGCTTTTGCCGTCGCGCGTCCGGGTCAGACCATTGACCCCGAGGAAGTCCGCAACTTCTGTCGTGAACAGCTTGCGGCCTACAAGGTGCCCAAAGTGGTGAACGTTGTAGACGCACTGCCAAAGGACACCCAAGGCAAGATTCTGAAGCGCGAGCTTCGTGTAAAGGCCTCTTGAGCGCACGCAAGAGACTCAGCCGCGACGAAATCGAGCAAGTGTTCAATGGGGCGCTGTCGGGGGACAGGCGCTCACTGGCGCAGTTGCTGTCGGTTGTAGAAGCCGGTGGTGAAGATTTTGAATTCGTGGCGCCAAAGCTTCTGGCGGCATCTAAAGGCATTCACACAATCGGACTAACTGGAGCTCCTGGTGCGGGAAAGTCAACTCTGACCGATGCGCTCATCGGCGAAGCCCTTTCCATGCAACGCAAGGTTGCGGTGATTGCGGTTGATCCTTCGTCACCGTTCACAGGTGGGGCAATTCTGGGTGACCGTGTTCGACTAAGTGATGAGCATGCTCGCGATGAATCTGTGTTTGTGCGTTCGTTGGCGAGTCGTGGTCAGCTCGGTGGACTTTCGCTCGCAGTTCCGGGAATGGTTGCCGCACTAGATGCTGCGGGTTGGCCGATTGCGCTAGTTGAGACTGTGGGAGTTGGGCAGTCTGAAGTTGCAATTGCTGCCAGCGCAGACACAACCGTCGTTGTGGTCAATCCCGGTTGGGGCGATGAAGTGCAGGCCAACAAAGCGGGCTTACTTGAGGTCGCAGACATTCTGGTGGTGAACAAATCAGATCGTCCAGGCGCAGATGCAACGGTACGAGATCTTGAGCGAATGTTGCATCTCGGTGCAGCACGCTCCTGGAATCCACCTATCGTGAAAACCATTGCCGCCGAAGGCAAGGGTGCCGACGATCTTTGGAGGGCGATCAACGACCATCGAGCCTTCATGGAAACATCAGGGGGGTGGGAAACGCGACGACGTAATCGCCGAGTGGTGGAATTGCGCGAGCGTTTAAGCAGTGAATTGTTACGAATCAATTCAGATATTGAGAACAACGAAGGCAACGACATCGCGCGACAAGTTGCTGCTGGTGAGCTTGACCCCGCAACTGGAGCAGCTCAGCTGAGAACGATGCTCGGTAAAAGATTGCGTGACTAAAGCGTTTTGCCGAGCATTCGCTCCACAATCAGTGATGAGTAGATATCAGCAATGTTTTCAATTGGTCCGTCACGATGCGGTCGATACCAGTCATTGATCGTGTTCACCATTCCGAGGATTGCAAGCGTGGTGATGTGTGGGTCGTCGCATGAGAATTCACCCTTGTCACGACCTTCGGTAATGAGACGCTCCAGCTCGTTCTGATACGTGCGCCGAAGAGTCTGAAGTTCGGTGAAAGCCTCGGGCTTGTGCTTGCGAAGTTCCTGGAGCTCGCGCAAACCGACTGCTTCTTCCATGCGGTGCTCGTGGAAATAGACCACATGGTCAAACATCATTTTGCGTACTCGTGCTGCGTAGTCCGGACTTGGACGCAGATCCTCAAGTTGGCTTTCGATGAAGGCACGGGTCGAGTCCACGGCAATGGCGTGGAGAAGATCGACCTTGGACGGGAAGTAGTGGTAGAGGCTGGAGCCTCGGACCCCGACGGCATCGGCAATTGCGCGCATACCTACGGCGTGGAACCCCTGTTCGGCAAACAGCTCGGCTGCGGCCTGCAGGACCTCCTCGCGGCGTGAAATCGACATTTGCTAACCATCTTCCCTATATGCGTGGATTGAACGCTACTTCTCCTTGACGAGTCGTTCGAACGTTCGTTAGATTTCAGTTCAGGTTCGCAGGAGCCTCGTCGGCCATCCATGGGGGAAGGGTCGTACGTCAACTGGGGGAGATTGAATGAAACCTTCAAAGTTCCGCCGCGGACTCCTCGCGGCACTCTGTACTTCAGCGATGTTTGTCGCTGCATGCAGTTCAGACGATGATGAGTCATCAACGACTACCGCGGAATCAACCGAGACCACGGAAGCTGCTGGAGACCCAATCCTCGAAGAAGCAAAGCGCATCACCGAGCTCGCTGCTGCGGGCATGGTTTATGCACCAAGCGACACCGATCAGTCAGCAGCAGACATTGTTGCGATGGATTCATGGCTTGGACCAGAGAGCACACCTGAGGCACCTGCTGACGTAAAGATTGCAATTCTTTACTGCGCACCAGGTACCGCCTGTGAAGTTGCGGCAAATCTTGCCAAGACTGCAGCAGAATCACTCGGCTGGACCGTTGAGTCCATTGCCGGTGCAGGTACTCCTGAGAGCTTCGCTACTGCATTCGACACCGCACTTGCGGGTGATCCTGATGTGATCATGACACTCGCCATTCCGGACCTAGCAGTTGGTGCATCTTTGGCCAAGGCTCGTGAAGCTGGCGTGGTCACCATTTCGGTTGCAGACGCAGAAAATGCTGCTGACCCGAACAACGCATACGACGTATACGTGTCGTACCGCATGCCACTCATGCATCAGATCAACGCTTACGCAATCATCGCGGACTCCGAGGCTCAGGCCAAGGTTCTTCTCGTGAATGACTCTGCGTTCCCGAACCTCGTGCTTTCAAACACCGAGTTCAAGCGCGTGATGGATCTGTGCGAAGCATGCGAAGTGACCGAAGTTGATTGGCAGATCACCGATGCCCTTGACCCCGTCAAGGCGCAGACCGCGATCTCCAACTTCCTGCAGTCGAACCCAGATGTGGGCTACGTAGTAGTTCCATATTCGATCAACCTCAGCGCAGTTGTTGAAGGTGTTCGTGCCGCAGGCAAGGAAGACTCGGTCACTGTGATCACCAAGGACGGCGACGACGTTGGCCTTGCAGAAATCCTCAAGGGTGGAAGCAAGTTCAACGCAGGTGTTTCACTTGAGTGGATCTCGTATGCAGCACTTGATGAGGCCGTTCGTGCACTCACCGGCAACGAGCCAACCCCAACAGCAAATCTTGGTGTTGGAGTTCACTTGTTCACCGCTGAGAACACACCAGCAGACGGCAAGGCTGAGCCCGCTTACCTGAGTGCATTCGACTGGAAGTCTGAATACCTCTCGCTGTGGGGCCTCGGCTGATCGTAAAGATCTGTCGAAGCTGATCCAGCTCACATGAGCAACACCGTTGCGACTGCACTGTCGGCACGAAACCTGCGCAAGGTTTACGGCGGGACGGTTGCACTGGCAGATGTTGATGTTGAAATCAACGTCGGCGAGATTCACGGTTTGCTCGGTGAGAACGGAGCAGGAAAATCAACTCTTGTTCGGCTGATAGCCGGACTCGAACCCGCGGATGGGGGCTCGCTGTCAATGTTTGGCAGTGAGCTCCCATCACGCTTTTCAGCAGACGACGTTGCCGCTCGCGGTGTCGTATTCATCCACCAAAACTTGGGTTTGGTGGAAGACATGTCTGTGGCTGAGAACATCGCTCTCGCTGCTGGCTACTCAAAGAGTGGTCCCTTCATTTCCTGGCGTGGGACCCGCCAAAGGGCTTTAGAAGCACTCGAAAAAATGGGTGTTGATCTGAACCCCGATGCATTGGTTGGTGAACTCCCAATGTCATTGCGATCTATTACCGCGATCGGTCGTGCGCTGATGCGCGACGTTCGCCTTCTCGTTTTAGACGAGCCAACAGCCACTCTCGGTGCTCACGAGGTTGAGCGTCTGTTTGGCATTCTTCGTCGTTTGCGGGATCAAGGTGTGGCGATCATTTTGATCACCCACCGATTGGATGAGATTGTCGAAATCACTGACCGTGTGACTGTGTTGCGAGACGGAAAACTTGTTGGTGTTGCGCGTTCATCAGAAATCAGTGAAGAAGAACTAGTGCGGATGATCATCGGTAGTTATCTGCCGCCTCGTGAGATCAATGTTGGCAGTGCTGGCGACCAAGCGATGTGTTTTGATGATGTGCGCGCCGGAGTTGTGGGACCGCTCAGTTTTGAGGTTCGCGCCGGTGAAGTGCTCGGCATTACTGGGCTCACAGGAGCGGGCCATACCACGGTTCCAAAAATCTTGTTTGGCTATGAACCAATTCGTACAGGGTCAGTCCAGCTCTTTGGTGAGGACTTTCGCCCGCGGAGCCCACGTGATGCGGTTGATCGCCATCTCGCGCTGGTGCCCGCAGATCGTTATGGTCAAGGCGCAGTAGTGAGCATGGACGTGCGTGAGAACCTGCACATCAACCCAGCCCAAGGCTGGATGCAACCGATTAATCGCAGCCTTGAAGTTGAAGAAACCATTGGATTGCTTAATGACTTTGATATTCGCCCACGCAATCCTCATGCTGAGTTTTCGACCCTGAGTGGGGGCAACGCGCAGAAAGTTGTGTTAGCGCGCTGCCTGTCGAGTGGCCCAAAGGTTTTGGTATTGGAAGAACCCACTGCGGCGGTTGATATTGGTGCGCGTGCAGAAATCCATCGCCGTGTGCGACAGATTGCTGCGAGTGGCCGGGCAGTAATCGTTGTCAGTTCAGATCTTGAAGAAGTTGAGCAGGTCTGCGATCGAGCTCTCGTGATGGAGCGGGGCCAGATCAAGGGCGAACTCAAGGGGCAATTAGTTACAGCAGCGAACCTTTTGGAAGCTGCCTACGGAGTGGACACAAAATGAGTGAAACAACAGCAATCGAACAGCCAAAGAAAGAGCGCGAAGGGATTGCGGGACTCTTTGGCCGTTTTGGTCTCCTCGCTTTGCTGGTGGGTCTTTGGATCTATTTCTCCTTAATGCGGCCCGACAGTTTTGCGACCCTTGACAACTTCCGGTTGATTCTCGACCAAAAAGCACTTGTGGTGATGCTCGCTTTCGCCGCGATGATGCCTTTGATAGTCGGGCGTTTCGATCTTTCTGTAGCCGCCACCCAGGCATTCAGCAATGTTCTGGTGGTTGGTTTGATTGTCAAACAGGGTTGGTCAATGTGGGCAGCCATTGTTGGCACGATTGTGGTTGCCGCATTATTTGGATTCGTCAACGGCTTGATCGTTGTGAAATTGAAAGTGGATGCTTTCGTGGCCACACTTGGCACGGCAAGCATCATTGATGGATTGGCAAGTGCTTACACCGGTGGTAAAGCAATTCAGGACATCGAAGGAAAGATCCCAAAGACCTTTACCGACATCGCACGTGGTGAGTTTCTTGGCATTCCACACAACGTCTTGATCGTGGGTGTGATTGCAATTGTGCTCGGCATCGTGCTGAGCCTGCTTCCAATTGGTCGTCGAATGTATGCCACTGGAGGTAATGAGCGAGCATCACAACTCACGGGTATCGCAACCAACCGATATGTGATTGGCTCGTTTGTCGCCGCTGGTGTTCTTGCTGGAATCGCCGGCGCATTGTCGGGTTCGCGTCTCGGCACCGCCACTCCTGGCTATAGCGGTACAATGCTGTTGCCCGCATTTGCCGGCGCATTCCTTGGCGCCACAACGATTCGCCCGGGACGCTTCAATGTGCTTGGCACGATCATTGCGGTGTACATGCTTGCAGTTGCAGTTTCTGGTTTGCAGCAGATGCAGGCACCGATTTGGTTGCGCGAATGCTTCAATGGCGCCGCGTTAGTGGTCGCAGTGGCAGCATCGCAATGGGCTCTTAGGCAACGCCGCAACAAGGCGAGGCAAAAGGAGATCGCAGCGCTCAATCAGGCGCAAGCCACAGCCGAGTGAGCAATACAGCATTGCTACATGAGCGCCGTGGTGCGGTATCGCTGCTCACACTGAATCGACCCGAAAGCGCCAACGCAATAAATCGCGAGCTGCTTGAAGCACTGCGCGCTGTACAGCACGATTTTGCATCGGATGAAGAGACACGTGTTGTTGTCATCACTGGTGCTGGACGCAATTTTTGTGCAGGTGTTGATCTGGCCGAAGCACTCAGCGGCGATTCTGTTGCTGCTGGAGGACGCTTCGAGTTCGATCGGATCCCACAGCCGGTCATTGCTGCAATCAACGGCGCTGCTCAAGGGGGCGGGCTCGAACTCGCTTTGGCATGCGACTACCGAATTGCGAGCTCGATATCCACATTCGGATTGCCAGAGGTGCAGTTCGGTGAACTGCCGATGCTTGGTGGTACAGCGCGTTTGGCGCGAGTGGTCGGCGCAAGCGTTGCCAAGCGACTGATACTGACCGGGGAGTCCATTGACGCAACCGCAGCGCTCCGAATCGGACTCGTTGATGAACTGGTGGAACCCGACCAGTTGTTGACCCACGCAATGGAACTTGCCAACCGCATCGCCTTGAATCCTGGCTACGCCGTGCGAACTGGCAAGAGGCTGATTGACCTTGCGCTGGACACCGATCTTGATACCGCACTGAGTAGAGAGCAGGCTGAGGCGACAGGTATGGCCAGCGACGCTGAGCGTGAAGTAGCACGTGCCGAGTTGGCGCAACGCAACCCAATCTACGAAAAACTGTTTCGTAAAGATCGGTAGTGTCTTTGCGGGGGTAGTTATGACGCGACCAACTGCAATGGACGAGCATTTCGTTCATCAAATTCCTGAACTCCTACCTGGTGTCGTCACGCCCCACCCGCACTGGCGCGAGAGCTACTTCTTTGACATCCACGACCCATCGGGCGATGGTGACGTGGTGTTCCTCACGATGGCGCATTATCCGGCTCGTGAATACATGGACTCGTTACAGATGGGGCGGGTTGACGGTGTGCAGCTATTGAGTCAACAGATGCGCCCATACGACGGGGATCCACACACCACAGCGGTTCCTGGCGTGCGGGTTGAGGTGATCAAACCATGGGAAGAACTTCGCCTTTGGGCCGATCCAGATGTGTGCGCAATTGGAATGGACCTCACCTTTAGGGCCCGCACCCAGGCTTATGGTCTGCGCAGGGGCACAATGCACGCCAGCGACGGAGTGGTGTGGGACCAGAGCCACATCTTGCAATCGGGTGTTTACAACGGCACTTACACAGTCGGTGGTGTGACACGAAAAGTTGACGGCTGGATAGGGCAGCGTGACCATTCATGGGGCATCCGTGAACACGGTCGGTGCCCATTGTGGTTGTGGTTTCAGATCCAACTCGAAGACGGAATGCTCGGCGTGTGGCATTGGGAGCTCGCCAACGGTACTCGCATCTACACCGACGGTTGTTGGGCAGGTGCCGATGGAAGTGATCCTGTACCGATCGTCGATTTTCATCACGACGTTGATTGGAAGGGTCGTTACGGTGAGCACGGCGAAACTGCAATTGGGGTAGCAGGCCGATGTGTATTCACACTCGCCGATGGTCGATCAATCACTGTTGATGCCGATGGAACTTTTGCCCGCCCCTACGAGCCCTTTCATCGGGGTGGGCAGAACCTCGTGCGCGTAAAAACGACCGATGGTCGTTCCGGCACCGGCGTGTACGAGATCACCGGCGCGCGTCATCACAAGTTTTTCCCCGACACAGTTGTTGAGGGGATACTCCCATCGTGATCGCTCCAATCGCGGATTCAATTGGTGCCATCACGCCTGCGTGGCTGACGCAGGTATTGCAGGAGGCCGGTGAACTTGTCGGTGAGCACGTCGTTGGTATTTCGTCACGCCCACTTGGAACCGGCCAGATGTGTGATTCATTTCGACTTAGTGTCACTTACTCTGCAAGTTGCAACGCGCCCGCCACTTTGGTTGCCAAACTTCCAGCGGCAGACGAGACAAGCCGTAACGCGGCAAAGTTGGTTCGCGCCTATGAAAAGGAAGTCCGTTTCTATCAACATCTGGCAGCGAAGCTTGAAGTGGCCGCACCGCGTGTATTCCACTGTGGTCTAGCCGAAGACACGATTTCTTTCGATCTGATTCTCGCCGATCTTGCTCCTGCTACGCAGGGTGATCAGCTGGTTGGTTGCACGGTTGCCGAGGCAGAAGATGCGATGGACCAACTTGTCGCTCTGCATGCTCCGTTTTGGGACGACTCACAATTGCTGAAGTATGAATGGCTGGTTGGTGATCCTGATTCATATCGCAATTTGATGAAGGATCTTCTGCCGATGTTTTGGTCTGGATTTCAGGATCGTTATGGACCATCAATTCAGCCGCACGTGCTTGAGGCTGGGAACGTCCTGTTTCCGCAAATCGTCACCTATCTCGCCGCTGACGATTCCCCGCTAACTGTGGTGCACGGCGATTTTCGCCTCGACAACTTGCTCTTTTCTCCGGGTGATCGCCGGCGTCTGGTTGGCGTAGTTGATTGGCAGACAGTTGCACATGGTCCAGGACCGCGTGATGTTGCCTACTTCATCGGTGCCGGGCTCCACGTGGGCGACCGGCGTAGAAGTGAAGAGAGTCTTGTGCGCCGCTACTACTCAGGGTTGGTTGAAGCTGGGGTTAGCAGTTATTCCTGGGTGCAGTGCTGGGATGATTACCGCAAGGGTGCATGGAGTGGCCTCGTGATGGCAGTAGCGGCATCAATGTTGGTAGAGCGCACGGAGCGCGGAGATGAAATGTTTCTGACGATGGCTGATCGTCACGCTCGTCATGCGTTAGATCTCAAGTCACCGATCGACTGAAGAATTGTTTGGTGCGCCAAGGAGCTTGGAATACCAAGCCGCCGAGAGCAAGAGCAACAACATGAAAAGCCCGATCAATCCGAAAGTCCACTCTGAGCCAAACGCGCCATAGATAGATGGCGCAACAAGAGCACTCAGAGCACCGACCAACAAAGTGGAGGCACCATTTAGACCTTGCGCTGCGACCGCTCGACCCTCTGGCGCGGCACGGTGTACAAGTGATTGCGCAGCGGGGTTTGCAAGGGCCTGCATCGAACCCTCGATGAGGGAAACTCCGATAATCAACCAGGGCTGTGCAATAAATCCATAGGCGGCAGTCACGGGAGCGATGAAAAACATCGCAAAAAGTGCCACACGCATTGCGCCGAATTTGTCCGAAAGCCGTCCACCACGAGTCGCAAAAATCACAAACGGCAGGCTGTAGCCAGCAAATGAAATTCCAACCATTGCGTTGCTGCCACCTCGGTCCGTGATGTACCTATCCCAAAGTGCGTCGTAGATACCGATCGGGAGGTACAGGCTCACACCGACCAAGATCGCAACTTGCAGATGCCTTATCCGTAACAATCCAAGGCTGATCTTGCGCGAAGTGTCGCTAGTGGGTAGCACGGGGAAGGTGGTTGGTACGAGTGCAATCAAAGTGATCAGTGCGAGCACTCCAAAGGTCAGAAATGTTGTCGGAATGCCAAATGGATCGAGCATTAGGCCGCCAATCAACGGCCCCACAACAAAGCCCGCCATCTCCATGCTCGCAAGACGACCCAAGCGCTCGGCTTGACCTGTTGGCGCCAAATGAGCCGCGATCGCACGGTTAGCCGGCAGAACACTGCCAAGGGAGACTCCCACTGCGCCACGACCGAGCATGAACAACGCAATGCTTTCGCCAGACGCAAAGATCACAGATCCAGCGATTGCCATTAACAACCCGAAAGTGATCAATCGTTTTGGATTGCCACGGTCTGCGATTGGCGCAATGAACAACTGTGTGAGAAGACCGCAGAAAAATCCTGCCGAAGCAATGAACCCAAGCTTGGCGTCGGTGAATCCGTATTTGTCCTGCAAATCCGACAACGCCGCAAAGATCACACTGTTTGCAGCAGCAGTGCCAAAACTGGTGAGTGACAGCACAAGCATGCTGCGTTGTACATCTTGGGTTTCGAATTGTGACTGCATGATCAATGTGCCTTAGGCACGGGAGCCGATTTCATCAAGCACTGCATCGTTGAATTTCGGCCACAGAGTTTTATCCCAATTATCGAACGGCAAGTCAGACAGCATCACGCAAGCCGCATTTGCCACTGGATCAATCCAACAGAATGTGCCACTTGCACCAAAGTGCCCAAAAGTTGATGCACTATTGCGCGTGCCAGTCCAATGTGGAGATTTTGCGCCACGAATCTCTGGACCAAGCCCCCACGGGCACGGGCTGAATTTGCCGAATCCCGGCACGATTCCTTCGAGTTCGGCGAACTGCACGGTGATTGCCTCTACCAATGTGCTTTGCGAGATTATGGACGGGCGTTGCATCTCCACAGCAAGACGCACCACATCCATCACACTTGCCATCACATCCTTGGCGGGGGAACCAACGAGTTCGGCTGAGGCTGCGCCGATTCCTTGAACGACGGCTTCATCTAGGTATTCATCAAAAGCCATGCCGGTTCGTTGTGCGACAAACTCAGCAAGCACTTCATAGCCCGCATTTGAATAGATGCGCTTCGTCGCAGGGGCAGCAATTGTCATCTCGCCTTCGAGTTGGAAACCGCCGGCATGTGCGAGAAGGTGGCGAACGGTGGCGCCGGACTCTGTGACCACGTCATCAAGGGTTACCGAACCCTCTTCTGTCGCAACGTGAACAGCCCAAGCGGTGAAGAGTTTGGAAACAGAGGCAATTGGGAAGCGCGATTCAATATCGCCGAACGTGTCAATGATTGAAGCATCGTGGAGTACCGCCACGGCGACGTTTCGGGTTGGCCAATCGCCAATCAGATCAAATGCACGCATCAGCGTTGAACGCTAGTCACGCATCAATTCGGCAACGCGGAACGCCAAATCAAGTGATTGGCGAGCGTTCAGGCGTGGATCACACATGGTCTCGTAGCGATGGTCGAGATCCGAATCCGAGAGGGCATCAGCGCCACCCAAACACTCGGTCACGTTTTCACCGGTGAGTTCAATATGGATTCCACCGGGCCAGGTGCCTTCGGCATGATGAGCCTTTACAAATCCTGCGATCTCGCGCAAGACATCTTCAAAGCGACGAGTCTTGCGCCCGGTGGTTGATGTGATCGTGTTGCCATGCATCGGGTCACACGCCCACACGACTGGATGCCCAGAGGCCTTCACGGCCTTCAATAGCGGGCGCAGAGAATCTTCAACTTTGTCGGCCCCCATGCGTGAAATGAGTGTGAGCCGACCAGGCTGTTGGGCGGGGTTGAGCTTTGCGCATAGTTCGAGCAGGTATTCAGGCGAAGTGCTCGGACCAACTTTGCAACCAATCGGGTTGCCTACACCGCGCAGGAACTCAACGTGGGCTCCATCTAGATCGCGGGTGCGCTCGCCGATCCAAAGCATGTGCGCGGAACAGTCGTACCAGTCGCCAGTGAGGGAGTCCTCACGAGTGAGTGCCTGCTCGTAGCCAAGGAGGAGTGCTTCATGGCTGGTGTACACGTCCACTTCGTGGAGGTTGGGGTTTGATTCAACGTCGATGCCGCAGGCACGCATGAAAAGCAACGCTCGCTCAATCTCGGCAGCAATTGACTCATAGCGCTGACCCTCAGGGCTTGAACCAACGAACTCTTGAGTCCATGAGTGCACGCGACTCAGATCAGCAAAACCACCTTTGGTGAAAGCGCGCAACAAGTTGAGCGTGCTTGCACTCTGGTTGTATGCGGTGAGTAGTCGTGCTGGATCAGGGCGACGCGCATCAAGGGTCTGTGCAGAATCGTTAACGATGTGTCCGCGGAACGAAGGAATTTCTTCGGTGCCAATTTTTTCAAAAGGTGACGAGCGTGGTTTGGCGAACTGCCCCGCAATGCGCCCTACCTTCACTACCGGCACGCCCATGCTGTAGGTGAGCACCACTGCCATCTGCAGAATCACTCGCAACTTTTCGCGGATGTTCACCGCTGAGAACTCATCAAAACTTTCAGCACAGTCGCCGGCCTGGAGCAAGAACGCATTACCTGCAGCGACTTGTCCGAGAGAAGCGCGGAGCTTTCGGGCCTCACCCGCGAATACGAGTGGAGGCATGCCTGAGATTTCTTTCAGCACGCGGTCGAGGTCGGCCGAGTCGGGCCAATCAGGCTGTTGAGCAGCCGAAAATCCCTTCCAGGAATCGGGAGTCCAGTTACGAGCCATTCATCAAGCCTTGCCGCTCGGACAGGGCTGGTGCAACGCGGTTTAGGCCGTGAGGATGCGCTCGGCGTCGATCTTTAGGTGATCCAACGCACGCGAGACCATGCGGCGCGCCGCTTCGGCCGTGACATCAAGCTTCTCGCCGATCTCACGGAAGGAGTGGCGCTCGCCATCCACGAAGCCAAAACGGGCTTCAACCGCGTAACGGGCGCGCTTGTCAAGGGTGCCAAGGAGTTCCTGCATCAGCGCGATGTCCACCTGTTCAAGGATGCTCTCTTCTGGAGATGCCATCTCTGATGGGTGGAGGTCACCGATTGTGGTGTCGCCATCATCACTTACGGTTTTGTCGAGAGACACCGGTGAGGTGAGGCGCTGCAGTTCAGCGAGCTCGCCATCGAGCTGCTCGTTGTCTGGGGTTTGGTGACGAAGCGCTGAGCGAAGGTTCGCCGCACGGTCACCAGGAATGCGGATCAGGCTCGCCTTTTGGTCAAGTGCGCGACCAATTGACTGACGGATCCAGAAAGTGGCGTATGTGGAGAACTTGAAACCACGACGCCAGTCGAACTTGTCCACTGCGTGTTCGAGACCAAGGTTGCCCTCTTGAATGAGGTCCAACAGGTCCATGCCCTGGGGGAGAGGGTAACGACGCGCGATGGACACCACGAGGCGAAGGTTCGCTTTGATAAAGCGCTCCTTGGCTTCAGCTCCGGCGCGAGCCTCACGACGAAGCACCACCGATTTTTCACCGGCGGCGATCCGCGCTTCTGCTGCGCGACCAGCCTCGATTGCCTTGGAGAGCGTGCGCTCGTCTGCGGCATTCAGCAAGGGGGTTTTGCCTATTTCCTGAAGGTAAATGCTGATTGAATCACTCATGGTGACTAGTACAACCAATCCGCCTTTCAATTCATTCCCTTAAAGGGGACTACTTAGCCACGGTAGGTGCGTCATTGGTCACGTCCCCGGGAAGGCCCCTAAAGGGCCCTTTGCCTAGACTTTCCAACCGTGCCAGAACGGATCGGACTTTTCGGTGGCACGTTTGACCCGCCGCATGTTGGCCACCTGGTTACGGCTGTCAACGTGCGACACGCGCTCAACCTTGACCGCGTGCTGTTGATGGTTGCAAATAACCCTTGGCAGAAGGAAGGCTCGCGCCCAATTACGCCTGCCGAAGATCGCGCTGCGCTGGTTGAGGCAGCGGTAAGAAATGTCCCGGGTATAGAAGTGGGATATGAAGAAATCCGCCGTGGCGGCCCTTCGTACACTGCCGACACGCTGGCTGAACTCGCCGAGCGTTATCAGGGTGCTGAACTATTCACCATTGTTGGTGATGATGCAGCCGCTGGATTTCCATCCTGGGAGAGATTCCCTGAAGTGCTCGAATTGTCGACCGTCATCGTGGTCGATCGCCCCGGTGCACCAGTAGTGCTGCCAACTGGAATTCCATGGGTGCGAGTAGAAGTACCACGCCTTGAGGTTTCTTCCACCGACCTTCGTGCCCGTTTCAGTGATGGACGACCACTTGACTACCTCGTCACCTCGCCCGTGATGGAGGAAATTCGTGAGCGTGGTCTTTACGGAGTTACAGAAGCGGCAGCGAAGTGACTGCAATTGCAAATAAGCGCAAACGCTGGACACAAATTGCGATCGCACTAGGTGTTGTTGGCGCCATCGCGGTGCCCACAAGTCTCGCTGTGGGTTCATACTCGCTACTGAACGCCAAAGGTGGCAATGAGATTGATACTTCTGATGTATTGACCATCCCCGCCACGCCTGGAGCGTTGTTGGCGGTCACTGACTCCGATGGCAACCTCGCAAGCGCCAATGTGCTTGCGCTTGCGCCTGGTGGAGTTGGTGGCACGGTGATTTCGGTTCCAGTTGGTGCACTTGCTGACGTTGGCGAAGGCGAAGAACCCCGCCGCATCGGCGATGTGTTCGAGGCCAAAGGTCTTAAGGGTTTCAAGACCGAAGTTGAAGGTTTGCTTGATGTCACGTTCTCGGTAGCCGCTGCAATGGATCCCGAAAAACTCGCTGCACTCTTAGAACCATTTGCCCCCGGCACCGTTTCGCTGAACCGCCCAGTCACTGAGGCTGTACTTGGTAATGAAAGCGTTGTTGTGCCCGCTGGCGAGAGCGAAGTCAACGCTGAACA